>JAVBXL010000088.1 GCA_030824575.1 bacterium
TCCGCCAAATACGACGGAACGATCGAGCGGATGGCGCGCGGCCTACGACCGCTGTCGACCGATCCGGCCAGCGATCTCGATATCCTGTTCCGCCGGGCCGTGTTCGCCTGGCTCATCGCCGATGGCGATATGCATCTCAAGAACCTCGCTGTGCTCAAAGTCGCCGAGGTGGATGCCAAGGCCTTCACGAGCGTGCGCTTCGCGCCGCTCTACGACGCCGTCACCACGCGCGTCTTCCCGGGTTTGGGGGGCGATCGCATGGCGCTCAAGCTCAACGGCAAGGATGACCGTCTGACGCCCCAGGACTTCCTCGCGCTGGCGCGGACAATCGGCGTATCCGCCGGAGATGCCGAGACTGCGATTGCGGACTTGACCGCGCGTGTGGCCGACCGGGCGCAGGGGCTTCAGCTACCTGCCTTCGCGGCCGAGGCTGAGGCCGCCAAGACAGCGCAGGAGAAGGTGATCGCCTTGGTCGGGGAGCGCTGCAAGGCACTTGCCGTTGAAGGCGACTGAGCGGCGCGACGTCACGGTTGGAGCCGGATTTGCAGGTCGGCGAGATCTTCTGCCGCCATGGCGGTTCCCATGAGGCTGTGAAGATACTCCAGCAGGTCTTCCTGACGCGGTTGTCCGAACGCGAGGCGATAGACGGTCAGGCTTCGTTTGAGCCACTCGAGTCGTCGGACCTCGCGGCTGAACGGGAGCATGGGCACGCGGCGTTCGACCTTCACCGGCCCTTCGTAAATCCAGTAGGGAATGAGGTCAGAGTCATTCTCGGTCTCGGCGCGAGCTGCGTCGAACATGATCTGCCAGGGATCATCGTGATCTCTCTCGCGCCCACGCACCACGTCGACCTGCCGATGCGCCAGATTTAGGCGGATTGCGTGACCCTTGAAGCGGTGGACACGCCCCTCGCGCTGCTCGAGATCGACGGGATTTCCGGGCAAGTTCCAGTGATAGAGCCGATAGCAATAAGGGTGAAAGTCGAGGCCTTCCTGTCCGACGGAGGTCGTGGCCAGCGCGAAGGGTCGGAACGGTGAGTTGAAGGCATCGCGAACGCTGGAGAGGCGTGCGGCCCCGCCTTCCTCGTCTTTGTAGTCGGCCAGGCGCATGGCGAAGCGCCCGCGCATCTGGAACTTGTTGATCACCAGCTTCTTACCGTCGACCGTTGGATCCTCGACATCGATCTGCGAGGGGCGAATGGCCAACGCCTCCGAGATCGCCTTGCTGATCCCAGCGATACGATCGACGGCTGGCTTGGCGCCCAAGCCCTCGGCGTCGAGCAGATAGTGGACGTACTCGTCGAGAACGGCCTGAAGGTTATGCTCAACGCCGTAGGTGAGCACTTGGCGCCAATAGCGGTCATCGTCGTCCTTGCGGAGGAGGGCGACGGCGTCGTGCTGGTTGAAAAGCGTGCGGAATCCCCAAGAGATCTGGTTCGCTGCCTTCAGCAGTCGATGATCGTCCCAAGCGAGATCGGGTGCGATCCGGTGCAGGGCGCGCAGCGCACAGACTGCGGGGCTGCCGAGAGCAACATCGACCAGAAGGTCAATCAGCGTGTCCGGTACGGGTCCAAAGGTGCGTTCGGTTGTCACAGTCCGCAGTTCGGCGACATGCTCCTTGAAACCCTCTTCGTTGCCGAGGAGGGCGAAGCCGTAAGGCGAGTTGACCCAGGCGACGGAGCTGGCTTTCGCCATGGCGTCGATGACGGCCGGGGCAGCCCATTCCCAATCGCGGCCATCTGCGGTGTCGCCTGACCGCTCGGCGAGCGCGGCGACGCTCTCGCGCAAGCGGTCGGCGACGGCTTTACGCATGGCTTCGACCGACAGGGTTTCGTTTGACGCTCCAAAGATCGCAAGAGGGTCGGCAATGCGCGCCAAGGTCGGCGAGGGATAGACCAGGTGCATTGCGCGCATGGCGACAAGCCGCCCTTGATTTTGCCGGAACTGGATGGGGCGTGGGCGAACATGACCGAAATATCGCTGCCCCGAAGCGCCGACGCCCATGCGGCGTTCGGCCTCGTAGGACAGGATTGACGCGATCGCATCGGGCACCATCGACCAGGATGAGAAGATCAGTGCCTTGGTCAGCGGCGGCCCGGATCGCTCGGGACCGTAATAGGGTAGGGATGGCGGGATCCACAGATGTTGATCGAGGCCATCGCCGAACACGTCATCCATGACGCCGCGCATCCGACCGTTAGCGGGTTCGAGGGGCTCGTAGGCGTCAAGCCGGTCGCGATCGAGCATGGCAGGCCGTGCGCGTTCGAGCGCAGCGCACAGATTGGGCGCCGGCTTGTCGAGCTGATCTTTCAGAAGCCGTTTGAGCGCATAGTCGCGCATGAAGTTGAGGAGGTAGGGCGCGGACTTCCAGTATTCGGTGATCTCCGGCGCATCGAGGGCGCGCGCAACGTCCGACACTGCTGCGGCCTGGCGTAGATCAGATGGCAGGATCGTGATGGCCATCGGCGGCTCGCTCACCATGGAGTCGCGCTCGATGGTGCTGGCCACGCGTTCGGTGCGCGCCATTACCTTGCGCAGCCGGTCCTCGACGACATGACGCGCGCCGATGGCCTCGTTGCGCGCGCCAGGCAGCGCATGAAGGAAGCCGCGAAACTCGCGCATTTCGCGTTCCAGCGCTTTGGCCACGTCGGGACCGTTGGTCCGACCGTAGAGGAAGGACAAGGTCTCCAGAAAATCACGGTAATGTTCGCCGTCATCGGGTTCGTCACCCGACAATGTCAGCATCCGGTAGGGTGTGGCGGAAAGCAGAAGCGTGCGCGCGGCATGACCCTTGCCGTCCGAGTAGTCGAACAGCTCGCGCGCCAGGTCAGCAGCCGGGGTTTCGCCGTGGAGCAAGTCGCGGAACCGCTGAAACTCATCCATGATTATGAGGTCGGGTTTCAGGGCGTCGATGCAGGCGTGCGAGAGTTTGCCGCGAAGACGACCGACCAAGGCATTGCGCCGCTGGTTCAGCTCATAAGGATAGGCTTCACGGCGACGCGGGAAGAGGTCGCAGACCGCTTCCAGTTCCGTGAACAGTTCGGCATCTTTTTCGACGTCGCGGCGGAAGCGATCGATGATCCGTTGATCAACACCATCCAGAGACAGCTCGCGGACGGCGGTATTCCAGCCATCAACACCGGCGGACACCTGAAGCAGATTGTGCAGGCCGCGCGGCCGCGACACCCGGTCTTCGAGCATCCGCAGCAGCAAGGCGCGTTCCTGCGTGACGCCTGTGGTCGAGCGCAGGTCAAAGGTCGTGCCTGGTGTCAGGCTGATGAAGTTGACCTTGTTGGCGTCGAGCCCCTGATCGCCCCGGACCTGGAGCGGGATAAGGGTCATGCGCGTCGGTAACGCCAGCTCGCGTCGGCCAAGCACATTGAGCCGATTTATGTTCTGAGCTGCAATCGCCTGATTGGAACAGATATAGAGGATATCGATCCGGTCGGTGCTGTCCCAAAGCTTCTCGATAGTGCGGGCGATGACGCCGCGCGCGACCATGGTTTTGCCAAGGCCCACTTCGTCCGCGACAAGGAATTGCCTGACGGGATCCTGATCGCCGTAAAGCCGGTCAAACACATAATCGACTGTACGACGCTGAAAGGCTTTCAGCGGAGCGAGGGCAGCTTCGGCTTCAAACCGGTTATCCGTCATGGCTGAGGCCCTGATCCTGGAGGGCAATGCGGAAAGCATCCCAAAGGGTTCGGAAATCGCTGGGTATCGGATCGGCGCCGGTAACGTTGCCAGCCTCCAATCGCGTCATCAGGCGTTCGATTGCATGAAGTCTTTCGCCTCCACGACACAAGGCGCGAACCATATCTTCCAAGAGCGGTGCGTCGTCGGCGGCACTGGCCCAAGCCATGCTGCCGGAACCTTCCTGCGCCGCCAAGGCCGCGCCGAATGGATCGCCGAGTTCTGACAAGAGGAGCCGCAGATAGCGAAAGAACGCATCTCGGCTGTCGATCACCCAGCGAAGAATGGCGGCATGGCGTTCAGGTGGAAGGCCTTCCATCACCAGACTGGTGCTGAACAGGGCTGACACCTGGGCACCGTCTGCGGTCAACCGAAGGGCCAGAAAGCGGGTGAGGTCGACGATCGGCATGGCACCGAGATCGACAGCCGTTCCTGCGCGAAGGGCATCCAGCACATCGCTGGCATGGCCATCTCCTCGGGTGATGGGCCAAACCTGCAGCGAGGCGATCCCGACAAGCGGCAACGGCTCCGTGGGAATAAGCCAGACGCGCCACGGGTGCGCATCGCCGTCAATGCTTTCGATCCGCTCACAGCGCAGGCGCAATCCACCGCGGCACAAAGCGCGGCGTGCGTCGTCGAGCCTTGCCTCTGCGGCGATGGTGGCGGGATCAATGGGTTCAAGCTCGCTGGCAACGAAGGTGCGGGTGAGGCGCCCAAAGCCCTTCTCGCCCATGATCTGCTCGACGCTGCCGACCTTAGATCGCTTGCCTCTGAGCGAAGCGAAGAGCTCTACATTGTTGCCCGACAGAAGGGCAGGACGCGTCGCGTTGCCGGACCCAATCGTCAGGATCGTGTCCCAGCCCGTCTCGGCGATGAATGCCTTGGCGTGTAGTCCCTGAAGCGCGCTGGTGGAGACCTCCTCGCCGTCTTCGCTGGCGGCCATTTCGTCGAGGACGGAAACGCGTTCAAAAGCGTCTAGTGTGGCGCTGTCGACGCAAGCCAATTGATCCGGGCGGCTGATGATGACGGCCTTTTCTGCTGTCGGCAGCCCGCTGAGCAGGTTGAGCGCACTGGTATCGCAAAAGGGCGAGATGACGCCCAGTCGCGCGCAGGACGTAGGCTGCCAGATTTTGCCGCCGAACCCGTTGACCGCGAAGCTGACCTCGTCGAACCGGTCGGGCACGCTCCACCGGGCGCGCCGAATATCTTCGGCAACCTCAGCGGTCAGTGTGCGCGCATCGTCGGAGATGCCCGCGACGGCGAGGTCTGGCAGTCGGCTCAGAAGATCGAACAGCGGCCGGTTGTTCGCATCGGGGCGGCGCGTCAGCTCGCCATCGAGACGTAGCGAGATGTCCCAAGACCGATCTCGCGTAAGGTTGCGCGAGAGCACCAGCAACCGCAGGAGCGTCGGATCTTCGGCGCGCGTCGGCCGATAGCGGAGAGCCCAGAGCTTGGGATGGAACGCACCTTCGCGCGGTGCAGCGACTTCGACGATAATGCGTTCGAGCAGAGAGCAGAGCCGTGAATGAGGGCGGCTTTGAGCATGTAGATGCCCTGCATCGGCATAGATGACGAGGCGTCCAGCGATCCGCTCGGCGCCTTCGAGCAACGCCAGCGGGTGGGTAAGAATGTCGTCACGATTTTCAGCCGCGAACAGGGCGAGGCTGACGGGTGCGGCGAGCGCGGTTTCGAAATCGAGCGAGAAAGTCGTCGCGATCGCAGCGTCGAAGACATAGCCCGGAGGGGGCTGAAGGCTGTCGCCGTAGAGAACGCGGGTTTCCGGATCGAGCGTCGTTCTATTCAGCACTGGCAAGATCCCGCAGGTGCGACTTGGCTTGCGCCCATCGGAAGGTCAGCGGCTCGACACCAGAAGCGCCTGTCCAACGGTCTCGCACGGCTCGATTGGCAAATCGGGACTGGCTTGTTTTCAGTCGCCGCTCGCGATCCTGCACAAGACGGGCGGCCGGCGTCAGCGCACCGTCTAGGACGCTGCCCGATGTCAACAGGCCAAGCCATTCGGCGACGAAGCGTTTGGCTGCGGGCCGGATGCTGTGTGCGGGATGATCGATCGCCGCCCAGAACGCATCGAGTGACCAAGCCCGGATTGCGGCCATGTCCAGGCTGGATTGCCATTCGGCAAACCGCACCTCGTATTTCTCGATCCATTCGGCCCGATCACGGAGCCGACTGAGCAGCAAGTTGTAGAGCAGCGAGGCGCCGTGCATCACGCTAGAGAATATGGCGCCATGGCCGACCAATGTACGGGCGTCGTCAGGGAAATCGGCAAGATGGGGGTGCTCCCAGATGTTGTCGCATTCAGCTTGGCTGGACCCGCTTCGCGCTAAAAACGCCAAGAGGCTGTGCGGTTGATGGGCGATGAGCCGATCGATGATGAACTGGGCCTCGTCGAGCGAGAGCTTGAACTGCGTATAGTCGAGCAGGTCGGTGGGACGCGCTGGCAGCGTCGGGGTCCAGATCTGAAGGGCTTGGGCCTCGGACGCTGAATCCTCGCTTTCGCGGACACGAGGCCGCGCGCGTTGGAGATGGCGCATGGAGGAAAAGAGGTTGTCGGTTGAGCCTGGGAAGAGACGGATGCCCCATGTACCGAGCCCGGCCCAGTAGACCGAACTGGGCAGTCTCTGGAGGTCCGCACCGGCATCCCTGCCAATGATGCCGTTGGACTCGCCGCCGGCCTTGAGCGCGTTGGCGAGCCGGTTTTCGAGGGCGCGCGCTTCGCTCGCGAGCTGATCCGCCCCGGCCGATGATCCTTCGAGCATCTGGAACAGCCAAGGGATGAACAGCATGTAGCGTAGCCGGGTTTGGATCGTGCTGGTGCCCGGGAAAAGGTGATCGGCGATCGAATCGCGGATGCCGCCCAGACCCAGTTCGTCGCGGGTTTCCCGCTCCTGGAATAGCGCCATGATCCGCTGCGCGCGCTGGCGCTCGGCTTCATCGAAATCAATCCAGGCAAGTGAAGACATTGGCCCCCCGTGGCTTATTCAATGGACGACTAGCGTCCCTAGTGATCGACTGTCAGTCGCTGCCTATGACACGAAGGCGCATTCCGCGAGTTTCGAGCAGGTAGGTCTCGACGCCGGCCAACAGGTGGAGGCCCTCTTCCCCGATGGCTTTGCGCGACAGGCCAGGTTGCACGATCCGAACGTCATATTCGAACCGATAATCCTGCCACCCCGCCTTCAGCTTCTTGATCGCGGCCGCGGAGCCCGTTTCGATCCGAGAGCTGAGACCTCTGTCACGACGCTTCTGCTCACGCTTGAGCATATGCTGCAGCATTCGGTTGGGGCGGTCGCGCCAACGCGCCGATTTCTGGGCCTGTCCACAAACCTCGTACAGGTCGCTAAGCCGCGCGCCTGGCGTATCGGCCCCGGAATATTTGCAGTGGAACAGGGTGGCCGAAACGACGCTGTCGGTAATCCGCAGGGCGACGACGTCTGCGATCTCACCCTTGCCGTCATCATCGAAGATCACGTCATAGGGATCGGGGTCCGTTAGCAGGGCCTCGATCACCGTGCGCTGGACGGAGTCTGCGCGCTTGGCCGTGCCCTGCGATTCGACGCGGATATTGGCTTTCGACCAGTCCCAGGCTTCGATCTTGGCCACCGGGTAGGGCTCGACCGTCTCGCCTTCCGGCAGGCTGTAAAGGTGGCTGTAGATGAGCAGCGAGCCATCGCCGAAATCAATCTGAGGCGAGTCGTCGGCAAAGGATTCCGAAAGCGACTGGAACTTGCTGCCGATCTTGATCGTGGCCTTGGGACCACTGCGCTGCGGATAGCGGGCGCCGCCATCGCTGAACACGATCTCGAACTCGGCCGAATGATCGTCGCTACGGACCGCAAAACGCAGCGGTCCCGTGCGGGCATTGTCGAGCAGCTCTATATCGCATTCGGTGAACGAGACCGGTTGATCGCCGAACGAGATCTCGATGCGTTCTTCGATCTGCATGATCAACGATTCAGGCCAGTGGATCGCAACGGGTGATACGGTCGGGCGCTCGTTGATTTGGCAAGGGCGCATCGCGCTCTTGAAGACCCCATCGGTCGTGATGCTTGGGTCGTTGACCGTGCGGCCGACATCCTGACACCAATCAACCCAGTCGGTGAGGTCGCGAACCTTCGCGCTCGACCAGAACTTGCCTTTGGCGGAGCAGCCGCGCGAGGCGGGCATCCCGTCAAGAAAGCCCGTGGCGAAGATGTTGTTCTTGATCCTCGATTGGGACTTTGCGCTGTCGAGACCGTCGGCGACGTCAACGCCCATGTACATTGAATAGCGAACCCCTCGGCCCTGGTGATGGGTAAGTCCGAGATTGCGCAGAATGAGTCGCTTGAACCCATGGAGGCTGCGAAACACTTCTTCGCCTTCGACGCGGCGGGCGGTCTCACCGCACACCGCTTTGGCGAGACGATCAAAAGGCCCCTTTGCGGAACTGCTGATGTAGAGCAGTCCGCTAGCCTGATCCCAGTGCAGCATGTGCAGGTCCCAGGTCACGTTGACCGCTTGTTGCGCGGTGGTCCAACGGGCCTGTTCTTCGGCGCGCGTCACGAAGATCGCCACGCGTTTGTGAGCGTTGAGCTTCATGCCGAGATAGACCCCGGCGTTGTAGAGCTCTTCGGCCTGGAACGGGTCCCAAGCGTCGCAGGCCGTGCGGTAGACCACGGCATTCATCTTTGGCTCAAGCGTCTGGAGCGGAATGTCGCTCAGATCGCCGGAGAACCCCTTGAACATCTCGGCGCGGCGTACCTGACGTTCGATCTTTGCCGAACTGAGGGCCTCCACCAGCGCGTTCCAGTCTGCATCTTCTGCATAGAGCCTGGCGAGCGAACGATCCACGTCATCGACGCCGGTGTTGGCAATGACCGTGGCGTCTCCCAACCTGGGATCTTGGCGTGTAAAGCGGCCGACGAACTGGATCGTGACTGCGACGCTCTTGTGATGATCGTGCAGCGCCGCGATTTTCAACTCCGGTAGGTCGAAGCCCTCACCGAGCATGTCGACGCAGACGATGATCCGGCTGTCGAACCGTCGCAAAGCGGCAAGATTCTCGCGACGCTCCTTAAGCGACTGCTGGCTGTGAACGATGACGGGTCGGTAGTCCGGGTAGGCAAGCGTGTAGAGGCGATGGAGATGCTTGGCGCGCTCAATGGTGCTGCACCGGGCCATCGCCAGATGATTGAGGCCGGCATCCAGATCGGCGGCGAGCACGTCACCCAGCTTGTCGATGATCGCCTGGTCCGCGTCGAGTTGATCGAGTCCGAACACCGCCTCGAACCGGATCGGCTTGAAATACCCCTCCTGCTGCGCCTTCTTCAGCGGATAGGTATAGATGAACTCCCCGTCGACGCGGCGACCATCTTCGCGGAACGGTGTGGCAGTGAACTGGACGACCGGAATGGGCGGCGTGCGTTCGGCGAACAGTCCGCGAAAGGATGCCCAGGTACGAGCCCCGATGTGGTGTGCCTCATCGATGAAGAGCGCCGAGGCTCGGGTCGCCATATGCTCCTGAACCGGCGGTTCGGCGCGGCCGGCAATATGCATGGTGGTGACGATGACATTGGCGCTGTCGAAGATCTGATCGACTTCGGCGATCGAGGTCGGGATGCGGGTGAGCCGGGTGACCACGGGAAATAGCGCAGAGACGTCGAGACACGACTGTGCCTTTAGGACGCCAAACGTCTCGAACTTCGCAGCGATCTGCTCGCGCAGCGCATCCGTCGGAACCACGACGAGCAAGCGACCAAACCGCTGACGCGCATTGAGCGCAAGCATGGTCTCCGTCTTGCCCGTGCCGGTCGGCATGACGATCGTGGCGGGGTCCGTCGAGCGCGTCGCATGAGCAAGCGCGGCGTGAAGGGCGCCGATCTGCGGCCGCCGTAATCCCGGATAGAGCGGTTTGTCATCTGTGGCCGCACGACCTTCGCGCAGATGAAACGCATCCTCCCAGGATGCCGTAACCCCGGTCAGCCGCTGCAGCATAGCCTGGGCACCCAATGCTGCCGGATCGATCGGCTTTGGATGCAGCCAACGCCCTTCACCACGTTCGAGCGCCTCACGGATGGATTGGGTCGTTGTCGCGCCGGGGACAAGCAGGACGAGGTCGGCATCGAGCGAGGCTGCCGTTTTGGCGCTAATGATTTTCAGCGTCTCGCCGCTTTTCAGGTTCGTCTCAAAGCCGCTTACCCGCCGAACCGTGAACGGCTTCAGGCGGCATGGGGTTAGAGCGGAGGGAACCGCCTGCTGACGCACAGCGCTGCCCAGAAGCCTGCCTTCCAGCGCCAGCAAAGCCGGGAACAGAAACGTCACCTCCTCGCTGAACAGATCATCCTGTTCAGGCGCCTTGGCGGTCGCTCGCGTCAGCATGGCGTCCGTTCCCTTCTCTTCAGGCGGCCAGGGGCGCGGTTGTGGGCGTGACGGCGATGACCTGCCCTGTCGTGACGAGGACAATCAGGCCGCGGTCAGTCCCCGTCATGTCGAGATAGGCTCGTACCTGCGCGCGATAGTGATTGAGGGTTTCGGCTGTCGGCTGCACATCGCTTTTCCAGTCGATCACAACGGTTGGCCTGTCCCCGTTGTCGAAGCTGGTGGCGTCAGCGATTCCCACAGTCGCCTGTTCGACGCCGTCAACGTCCACCGCTGCATAGACCGCCAGCTCGGGCACCAACGTAGGACGCAACTCCGCGATCTCGGGGAGCGCCAATGTGCGGACTACGCAACCGGCAAGCTCGTCTGGAGAAAGGCCCTGAGAAGGGTCTGCCATAACGGGCCTGCCGATCTCCCCGATGAGCGCTCGTGCGCGCTCGCTGAGGGCTCCGGCATCGTCCGGCGTCTCGCCGGTCAGGACCTCTTCCAGCAGCTTGTGCAGGATCAGGCCCCTTTCGCGACCGCCCTGAACATTGGGGCGCACCGCCTCGTCATCGGGCTGACCGGCCTCCGACGCTGCCCAGATTTCTACCGCTTCCGGGGTCAAAACCGGTCCATCGGCGCTTTCGTCGCGGCTTGGCGCAAGCCAGATCAGGCGACGCTGTCGCGCTACGATCGATGCCGCTTCAGCGGCAAAATCATCCCGGGTCTGGTCGTTGGCCTCGCCGCCTGCCGCAAGGTCGAGCTCGGGCGGCAAATGCGACAGGTCGAGCGCCGGCAGTTCGGCAAGCGAAAGATCCAGAAGCGAAATCCATGCAGATTTCGATTGCGCCGCATCGAGGCGCGGAAGCACCAGAAGCTCGCGGGCGCGCGTTGCTGCGACATACCACAATCGGATGCGCTCCCGGTCGAGTTCGGCCTTCTCGGCGTCCCGCGCAGCTTCATAGCCAACAGGCTTCACCCCAAACACCGGGCAATAGAAGGTGTCGCTGTCGCGGTCGGTCACGGCGCTTTCGGGCGCCATGATGCCGGTCATCGTGTTGATCGGGACGACGATCGGCCATTCAAGGCCCTTGGCCGCGTGCATCGTGTAGAGCGCCACGGCCTCTTCCTGAGCATCGGGCCGTCCCTCGACCGCCCGGGCCTCATCGGTCCACGCCGCTGTCATCGTCTCGGCGAAAGCGCGCAGACCGCGAACAGCAAAGGACGTCGTCAGGCTGAGATAGAGATCGACGTTGGCAAGCGCGCGCTCTGCTTGGCCGCGATGGCGTTCCAGCAGGATGGGACGGACCCGCAGCGCGTCGATCGCTTGCGACAAAAGGTCGTGCGGTGTGGTGCTGTTGGTTTGACGATAG
The DNA here is from genome assembly GCA_030824575.1 of bacterium. Taxonomy (GTDB): domain Bacteria; phylum Pseudomonadota; class Alphaproteobacteria; order Sphingomonadales; family Sphingomonadaceae; genus Sphingobium. Next base: position 11,423 of record JAVBXL010000088.1, read on the forward strand.
AGTGCCTGTAGCGTCTCGATGGTCGATCGGGCCAGCGGATGCGCGATATGCTCGAGCTCAACGCCGAGGTCGAGGCGGGGCAGCCGTTCGGGATCGTCTTCTGCACGAGGAAGTGCCCAGATGATGTCGAGCAGTTCTTCTTCGGTCAGACCGACGAGCGGGCCGCGCAGCAATGCCCCGAGGGCGAGCGTGTCACGGCGGTCGGCGAGAACACGCGTCAGCGCGATCAGATCCTGGATCTCCTGGCGGCGGAACAGGCCTTTGCCTGCCTGCGTGGCGACCGGGATGCCGTGGCGTTCGAGCGCCTCCTCGTATCGCCAAAGATCACTGCCGGTGGGCGCTAGCAACGCGATGTCGCCTGGCCGGCAAGGTCGACTGGCGCCTGAGCGACGATCGAGGATCATCTCACTGCCAATCAACCGGGCGCACATTTGGGCGATCGCGTCGGCTTCACCGTCGCGCTGTTGCTCAGCTGAGGCCTTGCCATTCTCATCGGCAACGGCAACGTCGAGAGCCGCAACGCAAAGGGCCTCGCCGCGATCGGCGTGAAAGGGATCGAGCGCCGTGAAGCCGGGTTGGCCCTCGCTCGAAAGCAGCGCCTCGAAGCGGTCGTTCACATAGGTCAGGATCGGCGCGCAGGAACGGAAATTGGTGGAGATCGCCAGGACGCTCTCAGGGTCCTGCGCGAGATAGGCATCGCGCGCGCGGACATAGGCGCTGACATCGGCGCCGCGGAAGCGATAGATCGCCTGCTTGGGATCACCGACGAGGAAGAGCGCGCCGGGACGGATCGTGAAGGCGCTCCAGTCTGCGCTCGCGACCCCGGCCGGCGGCTCGCCGCAGAGGCGCCAGAAGATTTCCGTCTGAAGCGGGTCAGTATCCTGAAACTCGTCGACAAGGACGTGGGCGAAGCGGGCGGCGAGGGACCGTCGGACATCGTCATGATCGCGCAAAAGATCGCGCGCCGCGAAGATCAGATCGTCGAAATCGAGCTGGGCGGCCGAACGCTTGTAGTCCCGGAAACGGGCCAGCACAGGCTGTACCTGAGCGATGAGGTCGCACAGGACGCGACTGGCGACGTTCTGGACCAGATCCTGCCAGGCTTGGCAGCACGCGGCGTAATGCGCATCCGCCGCGATGTTCAGCCGTTCGCCTTCGGTCTTGGCCAAGCCTTCGCGCTTGGCGGCTTCGACCCATTTGCCCTTCTTCTTGTAGGCAAGGAACGAGCCGGTTTTGGTGCAGAGGTCGGAATGCGGCTGTGTAACCAGCAATCGCACCAAGCCGACTGGCGTTTCGATGACCGGCCCGCTGTCGAGCCCTGCGGCCATTCCGGCGAAGCGCTCGGCGAGCATGGCGGTTTCTTCCTCCACCGCTGGTGCGGTGCGGATGAACTCCATCAAACCATCGACGGCGTGATGGAAAGCGCCCAGGTGCGGGGCCAGGCCGCTGACCGGCGGCGCGGAAACGGTCCTGCGTTTGCGCAGGTTGGCGACGATCTTGTGGATCAAGCCGACGGTTTCGCCGGGATTGTGCAGCACCATTTCCGCGATGATGCCGCCTTCACCGCCCGAGAGCTGTTCGCGCAGCCACGTCTCGACGATTTCGATGAAAGCGAGATCGGCTTGGTTGCGGTCCATCACGCTCGCGCCGGGATCGATGTCCGCCTCGACCGGGTAGGGCTTGATCAGGCGCTGGCAGAAGCCATGGATTGTCGAGCAGGTGATCTCGTCGATGACCGATGCGGCGGCCGCAAGGTTCTCGTTGTGGTTGGCTGACAAGCCGTCGGGAAATGCGATGCGCAACTCGGTCGGAATTGTGCCGGTCGCGAGGTCGGCAACGAAGTCGCGAACGCGGATCAGCAGCTCGCTGGCTGCCAATTCCGTAAAGGTGACGGCTGCGATCGACTTGGGCGCGATGCCCTCGGCGAGCATGGCGGCGATGCGGCCGGCCATCACGGCTGTCTTGCCGGAGCCTGCGCCGGCTTCGACCAGGATCGAGCGATCATGGACGCCGATGGCGGTGCGGCGGGCGGCGTCATCGCGCAGTGTGTTGGTAGCAGCGGTCATCACTGCGCCTCCCAGACCAGCGCAGCATCGCCGAAAGCTTCGGTCGCGGCGGGCAGTTTTCGTTTGCAGTAGGTGGCGCCCGCATTGGCCGGCAGGGCGAACGCCAGATCGTCGTATGCGCCGCCGGTGTCCGGACCGATTAGGGCCTGGCCGGATTGAAGGTTCGCCCTAGCGGCTTGCAAATAGCCGGTGATCTCGGTGAGTGTCGCTTCCGGGTCGCCGAGTTGGAAGTCGACCTGATCGCGCGGAAAGAGCAGCGATGCACTGATCGACACGTCGTCGCCAAGAAGGGCCTTGACGGCGAAGGCATAGAGGCAGCGTTGCAACTCGCGGCCACCATCGAGACTGATATCGTCCTTGGGCGGCCGTCCGGTCTTATAATCACGAACGAGCGCGCGCTTGCCGTCTCCGGCAATGTCCAGGCGATCAATATAGCCGGCGATGCGAAAGCCGGTTGCGGGGATTTCGACGGGTGTCTGCGAATCCCACGGGCTGGCGGTGTCCGCCTTGGGCGTCGCGCCGCCGAAGGCGACTTCGCCAAAAGAGCGGGCGTCGGGCAGATGCTCGTCGCCGTAAGTCAGGGCGCGCGTGGTAAGAATCCGGGCGTCGTCGAGCGTCCGTCGCCAGATGAGCGCCGGTGGGACCGCTCGTTCGCTTTCCCACACGACCGCGATCCTGGCAGCAGCATCCTGCACGGCGCCAGCGATCTGCGCTTCGTCAGCCGCGGCGAGGCCGCCGCCCTTTTCAAGCGTCGCAAGCGCCAGATCGAGTGTCATGTGAACTAGGTCGCCCATTGCCAATGCATCAAGGACAAGCGGGTCCGCGCCGCTCTCTGGGGTGCGCAGGCGCATCCCGTAGCGCCATACAAAGCCGAGCGGGCTGCGGAGCAGCAGACGAAGCGAACTGGCCGATTGAGTCCGGCCGAGGATGGCCTGCGGGAGAGGATGGTCAGCGCGAACCAGTCCATCGTGCGGTGTAATCTCCTTGCGATGCCAGTTGCGCCAAGCCGTGGTGGCGCTGATGGCCTGGCTGTCCCGCGCGAACTCATCGGGTCGTGCCATCAATCGATCGGTCTCGCTGAATGCGTGAGCCGGAACCGCATTGCGCCGGATGTAGATCTCCTCAGATGCCGGACCGAGCAGCGCGCTGCGCCCCAGCAAGCGGCCTTCGCTGTCGCGGCGAGCGCGCGACATGACGATCTGACCGCTCGTCGTGGCGAGGATGGTCTCAAAATCTCGCCGATCCGCCGCGCCGACCGGCAGCGGGTCCAGCTCAGCGGTTGGGATGATGTGATCGGAAATCAGACGATCTTCGGAAATGCCGCGCGGCCAGCGCGATGAATTCATGCCGATGAGCCGAACAAAACGGCGCGGCGAAGCCGCCAAGGCGCTTGCGGGCATCCAAGCCACGGAAACGCAGGCCTCAAGCCCGTCATCTTGTTTCAGGCTGTCCAGGGTCGCATCGAGCGACCCCGATGGTCCAGCCAGCAGTGCCTTGCGCCAGATCGCCAGGGCGCGTCCGGACAGAAAGGCTGCGCCGATCTCGTCGGCTGCCGGATGTCCCTTCGCCAACAAATCAATGATGCCACGCAAGGTCGGCGTATGATCCGTCGCGTCGGGCCAGTCGTCGGCGGTCAGCCGGTCCAGCAAGCGTTGCCAAGATGCCGGTGAAGCCAGCGGCGCGTCGGTCGGCAGGACGCGCAGCCAGCCCTGCGGAAAGCCGGCAAAGGGGCCGGTTTCCGAACCGCACAACGCTGCGAGCCGACGTATCCGGGTCTGCGAGAAGCCGCGAATGAGGAGATCCGCGAGTGCCGCAGCCGCCTGACCATCCCGGGTTGTCGTGACCTTGATGCCGTGGACGAAGTGAAGATCCAGGTTCGCATCGGCGCGCAGGGCGAGGAGGTGATCGTCATAGTCACCGGTCGATGCGGCCGCGATCGCGATGTCGGCGGCCTCCGCTTCTCCTGAAGCCATCAGGCCCCGCGCCCATCGAATGGCCTCGATCGCCTCGTGATAGGCAGTCGCGGCGCTGACCGTACTGATTGCCGGAGCGGTTGGGTCTGCCCGGTTGATCGTGACGTCGAACGCGTCCAGCCACAGCGGGGTCGGCCGAGGGCCGGCTGTCCAGCTCACCGAAGTATGCGCGGTGAGCTCCTGCAGGAGCGGACGCCAGCACGGCGAAAGCTCGGTGATACCGACGATCTCGAGCGGACCCAAAACCGCATGAGCATGAGCAACGCGCTCCAATGCGCGGGCCACGAGATCGGTAGGACGCATCATACCGGGCGGCAACTGGGCTAGAACCGCAGCTTCCAGGCGCGCGATCGAGTCGAGCCGAGGATGATCCCCGGCGCGAGCGGCCAAGTCGATACCGGCCCGCCACGCCTTGTGGAGGGTGTCGGCCGCCGCATCGACCATGCCAGGAAGCAGCTTGATGCTTTCCAGCTCTCCGAGGGTCGTGTCCGGCAGCACGGCCTGGATCGCGGTTCGCAAACACTCGTCATCGATCGGACGGGCGAAGCCACCGGCCAGACGGACCGTGAGTTGTTCAAATGACATGATCTGCACGCCGTGTCGGCGCTGCCGCGCCGCGTCGAGGCGCAACTCGCGCATCGCCAAACGGCCATGGGCGACGATGGTCCGCCGGTTGGAAAGGGTGGTCATCGTCGTTCTCCCTGACTTACTTCTTGTTCGGGCGCTGCGTCAGCGCCGAAGCCGCCGCCGATTTTGCCGCTGCGCTCGACTTGGGGTCGCGCAGCACCTGCGATGCCGCACTCGCGGCTTTCTTGCTCGTTACTTCATTCTTCGAGGGGGTCTTGGCCATGTGGTCCTCCTGTTGCCCGGCACGGTTTCGCTTGACGCGACTCCGTGATGGGAATAGAAACTACACACGTCGTGCAGATGTGTCCATATAGTTTTTATCTGCATCCGTTTTGGAGGAAGATTCGGATGGCGGAAAGCCTGACGACATTGAAGTGGGGCGTTGAGCGTCGGCTCGAGTTCATCGAGTTCCGCCTGTTCTGGGAAGGCGGGGTCAATCGCTCGGACATCATCGAGATGTTCGACGTCTCGGTGCCGCAAGCATCAAAGGATTTGACGCTCTACCAGGAGCGAGCGCCCAACAACGCCCTCTACGACAAGAGTGCCAAGCGGTACGTCGCGAGCGAGCATTTCGAGCCCCATTTCCTCAAGCCCGATCCCGACGGCTATCTGTCGCGCCTGCGGTCGGTCGCTGAAGGACTGATCGATCTATCGGAATCCTGGATCACCCAGGTTCCCGACACTGACATCGCCTTGACACCCCGGAGAGATATCGACGCGTCCGTGCTGCGCACGGTCCTCAGCGCCGTGCGCGATCACCGGTCGGTGGACATTCACTATCAGTCGATGAGCAAGGATCGGCCCGATCCGATCTGGCGACGGATCACGCCCCACGCCTTCGGCTATGACGGCTTCCGCTGGCACGTTCGCGGCTATTGTCACGTCACCGACAAGTTCAAGGATTTCCTGCTGCCGCGCGTTCTCGGGATCGGGAGCCTCGGCGAACCTGGCGCGCCCGCAGAGCATGACGCGCTTTGGCAAGAGCGGTTCGGTGTCGAGATTGGCCCTCACCCTGATCTGACCACAAGTCAGAAGGCCGTCGTCGCCAAAGACTATGGCATGGAGAAAGGCTCAGCGGTCCTAACCGTGCGCTACGCCATGCTGTTCTATGTTCTGAAGCGGCTCGGCCTCTTGGGCGACGCCGCCAAGCTGCCGGCCCGGAGTCAGCACATCGTTGTCGTCAATCAGGCCGAGACCGAGGCGGCTTTGGAGAAAGCCGATTTTGCGGTGTGAGCATCAGGGCGGTCGGGGTCAGTAAGGGTAGATATGGCAAGGCTTGAAGAGATTCGGAATGGCGCGTCGGTGCGCGGCATCGCCTCACCCCAGGCGGCCCAGATCCTGTCTGTCGACTGGATCGGCGATCAGGCGATCAACGTCGTCTACCGCGATCTGAACGGTGCCGTTGCCGAAGCCGTGCTCTATCGCGACGACGAGTACCGGCTCGAAGTCGAGGTCAACGGGCGGCCTTGGTCTTTCGACGGCGATGGTGCGCTGCTTCGACTGGTGACCGAGGCCAACCGGATCAAGCTCGCCCATTTTTTTGATCCCTATCTGGCCATCCACACGAGTCTGGTCGATCCGCTGCCGCACCAGATCTCGGCCGTCTATGGCGAGATGCTGCCGCGCCAGCCACTACGCTTCCTGCTGGCCGACGATCCCGGGGCGGGCAAGACGATCATGGCCGGCCTGCTGATCAAGGAGTTGATCGCGCGCAGTGATCTCGAGCGCTGTCTTGTGGTGGCGCCGGGCAGCCTGGTGGAGCAATGGCAGGACGAGCTGGGTCAGAAGTTCAATCTCGAATTCGACATCCTGACCCGGGACATGATCGAGACGTCACGGTCAGGTAATCCGTTCGAGGACCGCAACCGGCTGATCGTTCGCCTCGATGTCCTGGCGCGGAACGAGGAGTTGCAGGAAAAGCTGGCGAGCGCCCGCGAGTGGGACCTTATCATCTGCGATGAAGCGCATCGCATGTCGGCGACCTATTTCGGCGGCGACGTTAAATACACCAAACGCTATCAGGTTGGTCAGAAGCTCGGCGAAGCGTGTCGCCACCTACTGCTGATGTCGGCCACGCCGCACAACGGCAAGGAGGAGGATTTTCAGCTTTTCATGGCGCTCCTCGACGGGGACCGTTTTGAGGGACGCTTCCGCGACGGCGTTCACTACGCCGACACCGCCGACATGATGCGCCGCCTCACCAAGGAGGAATTGCTCCGCTTCGACGGTCGACCGCTGTTTCCGGAACGCCGGGCGTACACTGTCAAATATCAGCTCTCCGAGCTGGAGGCGGCGCTCTACACCGCCGTCACCGAGTATGTGCGTACCGAGATGAATCGGGTGCAGCGCTTCGCCGAAGGAGACGGAAAGAAGCGCAACAATGTCGGCTTCGCCCTGCAGATTCTCCAGCGGCGCCTCGCCTCATCGCCAGCGGCGATCTACCAGTCGCTCAAGCGCCGGCGCGAGCGGCTTGAAAACGAACTCGGGGAGGCTCGGCTTGCCGCCAAGGGCCGCCGTGCGGGCTTTGCCGCGCCGGACGTCAATGCCGACATCCTCAAGAATATCGAGGAATATGGCCAGGACGAGATTGACGACCTCGAAGACCTGATCGCGACTGGCGCGACGACCGCGGAGACGGTCGAGCAGCTCGCGCTCGAAGTTGAGACGCTCAAAGGCCTGGAGACCATGGCGCTAGGGGTCCTGCGTTCTGGCCTCGACGCCAAGTGGACGCAGCTCAATCGTATCCTCGACGATGACCTCATGGTCGATGCCGACGGCAATCGTCGCAAGCTGATCATCTTCACCGAGCCGAAGGACACGCTCCATTACTTGGTCGACAAGGTCCGCGCTCGGCTCGGCAATCCTGATGCGGTCGATGTGATCCATGGCGGCGTGTCGCGGGAAGAGCGGCGCAAGGTCATCGAGCGGTTCATGCAGGACCGCGACATGCTGGTGCTGATTGCCAACGACGCAGCCGGCGAAGGTGTGAACCTTCAGCGCGGCCACCTGATGGTCAACTACGACCTGCCCTGGAATCCCAACAAGATCGAACAGCGTTTCGGCCGCATCCACCGGATCGGCCAGACCGAAGTCTGCCACCTGTGGAACCTCGTCGCGGCCGATACCCGCGAAGGCGAGGTATACGCTCGGCTTCTCGAGAAGCTCGAGGCGGCGCGGGAAGCCTTGGGCGGCCGGGTCTATGATGTCCTGGGCGAACTTTTCGAGGGTGTCGCGCTCAAGGATCTCCTGTTTCAGGCCATCCAGTATGGCGAGCAGGAGGACGTCAAAGCCAGGCTATTCCGCCAGGTCGATGGCGCGGTCGATCAAGGGCACCTGCTTGAGTTGCTCCAGCGGCGTGCGCTGACGAACGACACCATGCCCGAGGCCAAGGTCGAGGAGCTGCGGCTGGAGATGGAGCGCGCCGAGGCTCAGCGGCTGCAACCGCACCATGTCCAAAGCTTCTTCGTTGAAGCTTTCCAGCATTTGGGCGGCAAGATGAAGCGCCGGGAAGAGGGGCGTTGGGAGATCACTCATGTCCCGGTCCGGATCCGCGAGCGGGATCGCCAGATCGGCACCGGCGCGCCGATCCAGAAGAAGTATGAGCGCATCTGTTTCGAAAAGGGCCGGATCAACCAGCAACCGGTCGCGACATTTGTGTGCCCGGGTCATCCGTTGCTCGAAGCGGTGATCAGCATCGTGCGCGAGCAATATGAGCAGATCATGCGTCAGGGCGCGATCTTGGTCGACGACCTTGATGCTGGGACTGACCTGTCTGCGGTCTTCCTTCTTGAGCACAGCATTCAAGATGGCCTGGCGACCAGCGCGGGCAAGCCGCATGTGGTGTCGCAGAAGCTTCAATTCGCCTCGATCAACAAGGCGGGGGAGGCCGTCAACGCCGGTATCGCGCCGCACCTCAACCTGCGCCCTGCCACCCCTGAGGAGATCGCCAGCGTGCAGGACGTCCTCCTTGAGGACTGGCTGACGACTGAGCTGGAAAAAACGGCCGTGCGGTTCGCCACTGTCGAGCTGGCGCAGGCGCATGTGGCCGAGATCAAGGCGCGCCGCTTGCCCGAGATCGAGAAGGTCGAGCGCGAAGTGCGCGCCCGCCTCAAGAAGGAGATCAACTACTGGGACTCGCGCGCGTTTGAACTGAAGGAAGAAGAGAAGGCGGGTAAGAAGACGCGCTTGAGCTGGCAAAACGCCCAGCGGCGCGCTGAAGACCTAGCCGAGCGCCAGAAGCGTCGCATGGATCAGCTCGAACAAGAGCGGTTCATATCATCGCAGCCCCCGAGGGTTCGGGGCGGGATGGTTGTCGTCCCGCGCGGCCTTCTCGACGCTCGCGGCATTCCGGGTGCCACTCCTGCCGAGGGAGCGCCACCCCCGTTCTCGGCCGACGCTGACGCGCGCCGCGCTATCGAGCTGGCTGCAATGGACGCGGTCATTGCGACGGAGCGGGCACTCGGCAATGTGCCCAGCGACGTGTCGGCGCAGAAAATCGGGTACGATATCGCGTCCTATGACCCACGCACCAAGCACTTGCGGTTTATCGAGGTAAAGGGGCGGGTTCACGGCGCGGACACCGTGATGATCACCCGCCAGGAGGTGATCACTTCGCTTCATGAACCGGACAAGTACATCCTCGCCATCGTACAGGTCGAAGATGGTACTGCGCGCGACCCGCGTTATGTCCATGGGGCGCTTTCAGATCACGAGCCGTCCTTCGAGCATACCGCCATCCAGTTCCATCTGGCGCGTTTGCTGGAGCGGGCGGAGGCGCCCCAATGATCTCGGAACGCAAGGGCGCGGCCAGGTCCGCCGCGCCACCGGGCTATTTTCAGCCGATCAAGGACCGCGCAGCCAAACGATGGGACCAGCTTGAAGCGGATCCCGAACTGGCTGGCCCATGGCATCAGCTTTTCAAACAGGTGCAGAGCCCGCGTCATATCCTCTCGGAGCTGCTGCAGAACGCGGACGATGCCGGCGCCAGTGAGGCGCGGGTCTCGATCGAGAATGATCGCTTTATTTTTCAGCACAATGGCGAGGATTTCATCGAGGCCCACTTCGCTTCGATTTGCCGCTTTGGCTATTCCAACAAGCGAGCGCTGCACACGATCGGTTTTCGCGGAATAGGCTTCAAAAGCACCTTCAGTCTCGGCGACAGGGTCGAGCTTTACACCCCGACCCTGGCCGTCGCGTTCGAGCGCGACCGGTTCACCGAGCCGCATTGGGTCGATGAGCAAGAACTGTCCTTGGGTGGAACGCGTGTCGAGGTCGCGATCGCCAACGCCTTTTTGCGGCGTGATGTCGAGAAGAACCTGGAGGAATGGCTGAAAAGCCCGGTGTCGCTGCTGTTCTTCAAGAATATTCGCCGGCTTCAGATTGGTGACAAGGCCGTCCAGTGGGATAGCTTTGGACCAGGCCCCATCCCCAGTAGCGAGTGGATGGCGCTCGATGCGAAGGCTGACGAGCCATTTTTGCTCGTTCGCTCGGATGAGGAGGCCTTCCCGGCCGAGGCGCTCGAGGAAATCCGCCAGGAGCGAATGCTGGGGGCCGAGGATGGCGGGGATTTTCCCCCGTGCCGGATCGAAATCGTCCTCGGCGCCAAGGGCAGGCTGTATGTCGTGTTGCCAACCGGCGTGGAGACGACGCTCCCATTCGCCTGCAACGCGCCGTTTATCCAGGATCCGGCGCGCCTGAAGATCAAGGATCCAGAAACTTCGCCGACCAACCGTTGGCTGCTCAAGCGCGCCGGTGAACTGGCGGGCCGGGCGATGATGCAGTGGCTTGAGCAGACCACCACCAGCCCGCTGGATCGCGCGACAGCCTATGGGCTGATGCCGGACGTGGATCGCGAAGCAGCCACCCTCGAAGGCTCATGTGGAGCGATTGTCGAGCTGGCTTTTGACGAAGTCGTGGCGGAGCAACCGATCCTGTTGACGGAAGACGGCCAACTCTTGCCTGCCAAGAGCGCGATCGTCATGCCCTTGCCGATCTTTGAGATATGGCCTGCCGACCAAGCGATGGCATTACTCGACAAGAAGTCGAGGCCGGCGCTTTGCCGTCACGTCTCAGCCAAGGATCGCACAAAGCTTGTAAACTGGGGCTTGGTCGATGCTTTCGCGAAAGCTGACCTGCTCGACCGCCTGCGGACGAACCATCTGCCCCGCCCGGCGACCTGGCGTAATTTGCTGAACCTGTGGTCCTACATCGCTCCTGACGTCACCGGTTATCAGTGCCGGGATGCCGATCGCCTCAGGATCGTTCCCGTCCAGGGTAAGGAGGTCCTCTATTCGGCATCCGAGGTTGTCCGGCTTGGTGAGAAGAAGCTTCTTCAGTCTGACGACGACTGGGAGTTCCTCGCCGCGCATTTGATTGTCCTGAACCAGAATTGGACGCGTTTTCTCGCCGATCAGCGCCGTGACAAGGGCGATGGCGCAGGCACAAGCTCCGACGTCGTGGAAACGGCGTTTGCCGTTCTCGCGAAGATCGGCCTTTCCGACACCAGCGATGTTAACGCTGTCGTCGAAAGAGTGGCCGCCGACTACTTCAATACCGGTCAGCCCAAGATGACCGAGTGCGTACAGATCGCCCAGATTGCGGCCAAGCTGGGTGCGACGGCGGGGGCATCCTTTCGATACGCCTGCGCAGATCGGAAGCTTCGTCCTATAGCCAAGACGGTCCTCATCGATGATGATGGCACGCTCGAAGATCTGCTTCCGGAGGCTGTCCAGGAAACCCAGCTTCTGCACCCCGACTACATGTCGAGCTTCACCTCCTGCACGCGGGAAGACTGGCAGCGTTGGGTCGGTTCAGGTCGCTCTGGCCTCCAGACATTCGCGCCTTTTGTGGCCAGGCGGGGATCGATTTACTCGCGCTCGCGGCATCTGGCGGAAGCCCAGGCCAGGGGCCTGAAGAGTGCGCTGTATTATCCCTACGTCACGGACAATTTTGTCATCGAAGATTGGGATTTCGAGGCGTCGTACTGGAAGCATTGGGAGGCGTCGGCCACCACGGATCCGGGCGTCTGGGCCAAGGTGGCCGCCCGCATCCTTGGCCAACGCGAAGGATATTGGTCGCGGTGCTCCAGCGCCCGTATTCTGCAGGTGGCCACCACTGGCAGCACGCGATCGCTGACATCCGACCCACTGCTGTCCGAATGGCTGCTCAAACTTCGTGACAAGCCGTGCCTCCCAGATACCCGCAATGTGGTCCAGGTTCCGTCCGAGCTGCTGCGCCGCACGTCCGAGACAGAGTCGCTCATCGACGTCGAGCCGTTCGTTCATGGTCTGCTCGATCGAGAATCAACACGCCCCCTCTTGGATTTGCTTGGTGTTCGGCGATCGCCGACCGGGCCTGCCAGGCTACTCGACCGGCTGCGCGCGCTTGCCAAATCCACCAAGCCGCCGGTTCAGGAGGTCGAGAAATGGTATCGGCGATTGGACCAGATGCTGGACACCTGCTCGACCGCTGACGCCCAGAATATCAGGGAGGTATTCAAGGCCGAGAAGCTGATCCTGTCGCAAGATGGCGCTTGGGTGACTACACCTTCGGTGTTCCTCACCGGTGATGAAGAGGATGTCCCTGGCGCAGCATTGATCCGTGGGTCGGTCGCCGATCTCACGCTCTGGCATCGGATCGGCGTAGCAGATCGTCCGTTCGTGGATCTCGCGATGCAGTGGCTCGCGACTCTGCCATCGGGCGTCGTGCTGTCAGCGGAGGACGGCCGTCGGGTGAGGACGCTGCTGGTTCGATACCCGATCCGCATCTGGGAGGAGTGCGGGCACTGGGTGAACTTGATGGGGGAGTGGGCGCCGGTTGAAACGCTGACCTACGCGCTCAGTATGCAGACGCTGATACGGTGGAGCCATCTCCACGACTGGGTCAAACGAAAGACCGCGGACCTCCAGCGGCTGCCGGCCGAACTCGTTCAGGCGCCGCCGTTTTCAGGATTGCCCGCGCTTTCGGCCGTTTGCGAAGAGCGCTTCAACCAATCTCCGCTTTTCCCCGGACTCGAGGATCGACGGCCCTGGATGACAGCCTTCGGGACGCAACTCGGTAGGGTCGAGCTGGCTACCCCCGAAGAGACCGAACGCGTGCGGGCTCTGGCTGAGGTGATTGCGGACACCATCTGGGCGACAGCGCCAAAGCTCGAGGTTGTTCCTTATCTGGAGGGAGTGCCTGCGGGGACCGCACGCCTGACGGATTTGCTGTGGCTTGATCGCAAACTGTTCGTCAGCCCGCTGTCTAAGGCCAAGCTCGCCAAGCGCGTCCCCGAGGAAATCGGCAAGTCTCTCAACCCGGATATCCGAGCGGCCTTGGCCTATGCGTTTGAGCGGTCGCTGGACGACATCAAAGCGTATCTCGAAGAGAATTTCGCCTTGGCCCCGGAAGCGATGGTCGTCACTGACCAGGACCGTCTAGCGTTCGAGGACAATGCTGATCCTATCTCGCCTTCGATGCCCAAGGCCGAAGACGTATCTGGCGAGAGCGTCGTCAGTGAGAACGATGCCGTCGGGGGCGAAGATGAAGAAGACATGCCGGAGCCTCCGCCCCCGGACGACGACGACGCGGACAATGACGATATGCGGGATCCTGAAGATGAGCCGGATGTCGTCAGTCGTCCACGCCCAGCGCCAAAGCCGCCCCGACCGAATATCATGGCGCGCTTTGCTCTGGCCCAAGGCTATAGAGCAGATGGTGACGACCGATTCTTCCATGCTGATGGGAGCTGGATCAGCCGCGCCAACGCCACCAAATTTCCTTGGGAACGCCGGTCATCGAGCGGCGAGCTCCAATGCCATTACTATCCGAAGGAACACTGCTTGGAGCGCGAACCGCTTCAGATTGAAGCCGAAATCTGGGGCCTGGTTGACCAGAAGCCCGAAGTCTATTCGTTCATTTTGCTCGACCCGGAGGGTGCGCCTGTCGAGATGACGGGAAGCCGTCTGCGCGCGCTGCGCGACGGTGGCGAAATGACCATTCACCCCGCAACCTACAGGCTGGTTTATGACCTCGACCAATAACTACAAAAAGAAACTCATCGAGGTCGCGATCCCGCTTGAGGCCATCAACGCGGCATCGGCACGCGAGAAGTCGATCAGGCACGGACATCCATCGACGCTTCACCCGTGGTGGGCGCGACGGCCTTTGGCGGCATGTCGAGCTGTGCTGTTCGCACAAATGGTCGATGATCCCAGCAGTGATCCCGAACGCTTCTCGACTGACGAGGCGGTTGAGAATGAACGGCAGCGGTTGTTCAAGATCATTGAAGATCTGGTGATTTGGGAGAACTCGACGAACGAGGAGGTTATTGAGCGGGCGCGCGTTGAGATCAGAAAGAGCTGCGCCGGAGAGCTTCCGCCGATCTACGATCCCTTCTCTGGCGGCGGTTCCATTCCATTGGAGGCGCAGCGTCTCGGGCTGCCTGCTTTCGGTAGCGATCTGAATCCTGTCGCGGTTATGATCGGGAAGGCCATGATCGAAATCCCGCCGAGGTACAAAGATTGTCGTCCCGTCCATCGAGGTGTTCTGGATCGAAATCACTATCGCAACGCGGAAGGTCTTGCTGAGGACGTCCGGTTCTATGGCCGACAAATAAGAGAACAAGCACTCGAACGCATTGGTAATCTGTATCCTGATGTTACTCTGCCCAAAGAGCTGGGCGGTGGCAATGCGACACCGATGGCTTGGATATGGGCGCGCACCGTTGCTAGCCCCGATCCATCATTACAAGGCCAGCACGTCCCGTTAGTAAATTCCTTCATTTTATCATCGAAAAAGGGCAAAGAGGCGATTGTAAAGCCAATCGTTGACCGGGCACTCGGAGCCTATACTTTCACTATAGAGCGTAACGCACTCTCCAAGCAGGATTTGGAGACAGCAGCTCTCGGCACCAAAGCAGGAAAGGCGCAGGATTTCGTCTGCGTTTTATCAAAGAACGCGATCACGCGCGACTACATCCGCACCGAAGGAAAAGCTGGTCGACTCGGCGCTCGACTAATGGCCGTCGTTTGCGAGGGAAAAGGTGGCCGGACCTATATTTCCCCGAGCGCGGATATGGAAACGCTCGCGCAGAGCGCAGGCGAGTACGCAGACATTGCTACGGCGAAGGAAACCTTCCTCTCAGGTAGCACGCCTACGCGGGCCATGATCACGGGCGGTGTATGTTCCGCTTATGGGCTTTCCACGTGGGGGCATCTTTTCTCCGATCGGCAAATGGTGGCGCTGCTCACCTTCAGCGAACTTGTCCACGCGATCGGTGCGCACATCGAGCGGGATGCCATTGCTGCTGGGCTGGCCGATGACAAGATCCCGCTTCGCTCCGGTGGCACCGGAGCCAAGGCATACGCGGAAGCGGTTAGCGTCTACCTGGCTTTTGCGGTTGATAAATGTGCCGACTATTGGTCGTCGCTGTGCTCCTGGCATTCCTCCGGTGAAAAGATGCGTAACACGTTCGGTCGCCAAGCGCTTCCGATGGTGTGGGATTATGCGGAAGCCAATCCATTCTGCGACTCTTCCGGAAACTGGGGAGCAATGTTGGATTGGGTCTGGAAGACTGTGGAAAATATTCACCCTGGAAACTCCGGCGTCGAAGTACAAAGTGATGCGCAAGCTGTTATTTATCCGCCAAAAACTGTCATATCGACCGATCCGCCGTACTATGACAACATTGCGTACGCTGATCTTTCCGACTTCTTTTTCTGTTGGATGAAGCCATCTCTAAAACATATTTATCCGGACCTTTTCGGTCTTCTATCGACACCCAAGGCCGAAGAGCTGGTTGCTACTCAGTTTAGGCATGGCACGAAGGAGGCAGCTGAAGCATTCTTTCTTTCTGGAATGCGCGATGTAATCTCTAACATGGCCGCCAGCACGTCCAACGAGTACCCGGCAACTATCTACTATGCCTTCAAGCAAAGTGAGATTGCTCAAGAGGGAATTAGCTCGACTGGGTGGGCTACTTTTTTGCAGGCAGTCGTTGAAGCTGGCTATGCCGTCGTCGGAACTTGGCCTCTGCGAACAGAAATGGCGAGTAGGATGATCGCATCCGGTACAAATGCCTTGGCCAATTCGGTAGTTTTGGTTTGCCGCAAAAAAAGTGCCGTGGCCGAAACGGTGAGCCGAGCAGAATTCATTCGTGCTTTGAAGAGAGAGCTGCCTTCGGCCATCGGCGAGCTTCAGGCTGCGAACATCGCACCCGCAGATATGCCACAATCTGCTATCGGCCCGGGAATGGGAGTGTTTTCCCGCTACAAGGCCGTGATCGAGTCCGACGATAGCCCGATGAGCGTCAAGGCCGCGCTTCAGCTTATCAACCGGGAGCTCGATGAATATCTTGGCGGCATTCAGGGCGAATTCGACGCCGATACGCGGTTTGCAATCACCTGGTTCGAGCAGCACGGGACGAAGACGGGTGAGTACGGTTCGGCCAACAGCATCGCCCAAGCGCGCGGTATCTCCGTCGAGAGTGTCAAGCACGCGGGGATCGTCGAGAGCTCTGCGGGTAAGGTCCGCATCCTTGGGCGCGACGAACTGGATGCCGACTGGGATCCAGCTGGCGATGGCCATTTGACCGTCTGGGAGTGCTGCCAGCATCTGATCCGAGCGCTGGAAACTGATGGCGAGCATAGCGCCGCGATGATGCTCAAGAAGATTGGCTCCGAGAAAGCCGATGCGGTGAAGGATCTCGCCTACTGCCTTTACGGCATCTGCGAGAAGCGGTCGGATGCCAGGGACGCAACATCTTACAACGCGTTGATCGCCGTCTGGACCGAGCTTACTCGGCAGGCTGCGGCGATCCACGACACGGGTGGCGATCGCCAGACCCGGTTGGATCTCTGAGGGGTACGAGTAGATGGCCAAAAGTACGCGCCAGCAAGTGTTCGAGGGTATGGAGTTGCTGCCCGAGGCGCTGATCCCCTTTGTCGAAAAGCGTCTGGAGAGCTCGCTTAAGGGTCATTGGCAGGTCCAGGTGCTGGAGAAGCTGCCCGGCCTGCGACCCAACGGTAAGGGCGAAGTGGGCTGGGATCAGGCCGCCCTCTTCAACGCCATGGATCGCTTCTGGATGGACGCGTTCAAGGCCGTGCTTGGTCGCGCCGAGCGATCTTTGGTCAATGAGTTGGTCGACGTCCGCAACAAGCTCTCGCATAACGAGACCTTCACCTACGATGACGCCGAGCGCGCGCTGGACTCCATGCGCCGCCTGATGGAGGCGATCAGCGCTGGCGAGACGGCCGAGCAGCTTTCCAAGATGCGTGATACGATCCTGCGCACCAAGTTCACCGAGCTTCAGCGCAATGAGGAGCGTCGCAAAACGCAGCGGCTGGATATCTCCGTGGAAACCGTCGCGGGGCTACTGCCCTGGCGCGAGGTGGTCGAGCCCCACCAGGACGTCGCTACCGGCGAGTTCCAGCAGGCCGAATTCGCGGCCGACCTCGGCAAGGTTCATACAGGCAGCGCTCCGGCAGAATACCGTGATCCGCAGCAATTCTTCAGCCGGACCTATCTGACCGAAGGCCTAAGTACGCTGCTTGTCGGCGCCGCCAAACGCCTGTCGGGCGGCGGCGGTGATCCGGTGGTCGAGCTGCAAACCAACTTTGGCGGCGGCAAGACCCACTCGATGCTGGCGCTCTATCATATGGCTGGTGGTACGCCGGCGCAGGATCTGTCGGGTCTCGATCAACTGCTCGATGAGCATGGTCTGGCGGTCCCGGCCAAGATCAATCGCGCCGTTCTAGTCGGAACGTCGCGCGGGCCGCAGGACGTTCTCAGCGCCACTGCCGATCGGAAAATCCGCACGACCTGGGGCGAGCTGGCATGGCAGCTCGGGGGTGAAGAAGCCTTCGACATGATCGCGGAGAATGACGCGAAGGGCATCGCGCCTGGGTCGAACCTCCTCGAGGAAATCTTCAACAAATACTCGCCGTGCCTGATCCTGATCGACGAATGGGTCGCCTATCTGCGCCAAATCTACCGGGTCGAGGGTCTCCCGTCCGGCTCGTTTGATGCGAACCTCTCGTTCGTCCAATCGCTGACCGAAGCCGTGAAAGCGAGCCCGGGCACATTGCTGGTAGCGTCGCTGCCCGCGTCGCAGATCGAGGTCGGCGGCGAAGGCGGCCAGGAAGCGCTGGCTCGGCTGAAGCAGACCTTCAGTCGCGTGGAATCGTCATGGCGTCCGGCTTCGCAGGAGGAGAGCTACGAGATCGTTCGCCGTCGGCTATTCAAGCAGATCCCCGGCGATAAATTCCATCACCGCGACAACACGCTCAAGCAGTTCGCCAAGCTGTATCGCGAGAACTCGAACGACTTCCCTCAGGGCTGCGCCGACGAAGATTATCGTCGAAAGCTGGAGAAGGCCTATCCCATCCATCCAGAGCTGTTCGATCAGCTCTACACGAGCTGGGGCTCGCTGGAAAAATTTCAGCGCACGCGAGGCGTTCTGCGGCTTATGGCGCAGGTCATCCACGAATTGTGGATGAACGGTGACCCGTCCGTGATGATCATGCCGGGCAGCGTCTCGGTCAGCTCGCCGCGGGTCGAACCTGAACTGCTGCACTACCTCGATGTGAGTTGGCAGTCGATCATCGCGGCTGACGTCGATGGCACGGCTGCTACGCCATACAAAGTCGATCAGTCCGCGCCGAACCTCAATCGCTACTCAGCGACGCGGCGCGTGGCCCGGGCGATCTTCATGGGTACGGCGCCGACGCATCAGCAGCAGAATACGGGCCTCGACGACAAGCAGATCAATCTGGGCGTCGTCCAGCCCGGCGAGCGCCCGGCCATTTTCGGTGATGCGCTGCGACGGTTGACCAACCAAGCCAAGTTTATGCACGCCGACCTCGGTCGGTACTGGTACTCGATGTCAGCCAGCCTCAACCGCATCGCGGCGGATCGTGCCGCGCAGCTTGAGAGCGCGCTGGTCTTGATGACCATCGACAATGAGTTGACGAAATACATAAACGGCATCGCTGACCGTGGCCATTTCGACGCCGTGCAGGTGGCGCCTTCGACATCGGCGGAGGTGCCCGATGAGGCGGGCGGTGTTCGCGCTGTCGTGCTGGGTGTCGCCCATCCCCATACCGGACGCGACGGATCCGAGGCGCTGACCGAGGCTAAAGAGATCTTGATCCAGCGCGGCAGCACGCCGCGCGTTTATCGCAATATGCTGGTCTTCATCGCGGCCGAGGCACGGCAGCTCGACAACCTCAAGGACGCCGTCCGCTCGGCCTTGGCATGGGGCGAGATCGTTCGCGATACGGATCGGCTCAACCTGACCCAGAGCGACAGCGCGCTGGCCAAAGCGAAGCTAACCGAGGCCAATGAAACCGTGAAGACCCGGCTGAAGGAGGCGTGGTGCTACCTTCATTATCCGGTTCAGGAGAGCGCCCAGGCCGAGGTCGAGTGGGTTTCGGGCAAGGTGCCGGCCCAGGACGGCCTGTTGGCGCGAGCAAGCAAGAAGTTGGTGGCGGAGGAGGGGCTGCTCCCCGAGCTTGGCCCCACTCGCCTTGACCGGGACCTCCAGAAATACATCTGGAACGGCAAGCCGCATCTCTCGCTCAAAGATCTGTGGGAATATCTGAACCGCTACACCTACCTGCCCCGGCTTAAGAACCAGGCTGTGCTGGTGAAGACGGTGCAGGCCGCCATTACGGGAATGCTGCCAGGGCCGTTTGGCTATGCGGAGCGGTGGGACGACAAGATCGACACCTATCTGGGCCTGGCGATCGAGCGCGCCACCAACGCCGCCGTTGTGATCGACAGCGACAGTGTCATCATCAAACCTGACATCGTTGAAGCGCATCGTCCGGCGCCGGTGCAGCCCGGCCCGCCCCCCGTTGCAGGCGCTCCCGCCAGTCCAGAAGGTGTGCCCCCGGCCGCTGGTCCTTCGGATGGAACGCCGGATGCCCCGGCACCGGAGCGTAAGCCGACCCGGTTTTTCGGGACCGTCATGATCTCGGCCGAGCGACCGGCGCGCGAAATCCATCAGATCGTTGAAGCGATCGTGGAGCAACTCACGACGATCCCGGGCAGCGAAGTGACGCTGAAGCTGGAGATTGATGCGGAGGTGCCGGGAGGCCTCGATCGGGCAAAAGTCCGCACGCTCATCGAGAACGCTAACACTTTGGGGTTCATCGACAAAAGTATCGAGTAAAGGTCATCAACCCTTAAGCATCGCAAAATTATCGTGCTGATAATTGGCGTGTATGAGTAAGCTGGCGATGTCGATCTTGGGTATCAAATGACGGCTGGCGTAAAACCCAGTCGCCGCCTTGGCCTCGATCTGGCGTCCATTCGCTTGGCGCTTTCCATTGCCGAACATCGAAGTCTTCGCCGCGCCGCCTCCGTGATCGGCATCAGCGAGTCGGCACTGAGCCACCGGCTGCGCACACTCGAAGACGTTCTCACCGTGTCGTTGTTCCACCGCTCTTCGGAGGGTGTGGAGCCGACCCAAGCGGGCCTGATCTTTTTCGACCAGGCCCGTGAGGCGCTGCGCGTGCTGGATCTCGCGGTCGCCAATGCCGGGGCCATCAGCCGCGGTGTCGCCGGCCGGTTGACGCTCGGCCTCTATACTTCGCTCTCGACGGGACGCCTGCGCGACGCGCTTGCCGCCTACACAGCGGAACATCCCGAGGTCGATCTCCAGATCGTGGAGGGGGATCGATCGCAGATGGTTGAGGGCATAAGTTCGCGGGCAATCGACATGGCCGTGCTGCTGGGCGCGCCCGACGACAAATTCGGCGAACCAATGCCGCTATGGCGCGAGCGTCTCCACGTCGTCCTGATCGCAGATCATCCCTTGGCCACGAGCGCCGACATTGCGTGGGCTGATGTCGAAGGCGAGGATTTTCTTGTATCTGCGCGGGGGGCCGGACCCGAGGCCCTCCAGCTATTGGCGGCGAGGCTTGCTGGCCCAGGTCGGAGCCTCGCTACCCGGTCCCATTTTATCAGCAGGGAGACGGCGCTATCCATGGTGGGCATGGGCCTCGGCATCACCTTGATGATCGAATCCGATCTGGGGCGGCTGCCTGAAGGTGTGGTGGCGGTGCCGCTCGCCAGCGAGGCGGACGACGCCCTGGTGCCGCTGACGGCGTACCGTGATCCAGGAAACGATAACCCACCGCTGCGGCGGTTCTGGTCGTTCCTCAAGAGCGGCTATGTCGAGCCGTCGCCGTCGCCCGAGGGCTGAGCCTTAGCCCGACGGGCTTTGGCGAAAGCGCGATCCGAAGCCATGAACCGCGCTAGCATTGGCGCGATCAACTTGGTCGGCTCGGTCTTCGTGCCGGTCTCCCGCGCCAAGACGTCGGCATAGGCAGCCAGGTCACGGTGAATTGCAGCGGGCAGATCGATCGTCAGACGAACCGGGCGATCATCAACCAGCGCGCCGAGTTTGAGCATTGTCATCGGTTCAGCCTCTATAGGGTTCGAGGACGAGATCGCGGGTGACGATCACGCGGACCGGGAAGCCAGGGCGGATGGTGATGGTGGGCTGGATATTCAGCGAGCGGCCGACAATCTGCCGTCCTGTCTGGCTGATGCTGTCGGATCCGCCACGCCGTATCGCCTGAAGCAGGTCGCTCTCATCGGAGGATGTGCCTGCTTCCGACCCGACGCTCAGCAGGGTGGACAGCATCGCGGCGCGGAAAAGTTGCCCCCAATGATTGTCCACCTTGTCTTCAAGTCCGGCATAGCCGGAGGCGTCGGCACCGGGCTGACGCTCCAGGATGATCGAGCGGCCGTTGGGGAGGATCAGGCGGTTCCAGACCAGAAGTGCTCGGGATTGGCCGAAACTGACCTGTGCGTCGTACTGTCCAATCAGCCGGGCACCTTGGGGGATGAGTAAGATGCGCCCGGTGGGGCCATCGTAGACATTCTCGGTGACTTGCGCGGTGATCTGGCCGGGCAGGTCCGAGCGCAGGCCCGTCACCATCGCTGCGGCAATCACAGCGCCCGCTTGGACGGTATAGGGACTCGCCGGGGCCTGAAGCGTTTCGGTACTGATCGTGCGCCGGTCAGTGGGACCGCCCAAGAATGCCGACCTCCGATCGCCTTCGCTTGGCGGCGGTGTCGGTTGACCGCTTCCGGCCGCGAGGGCGCCGAGTTGCGGCGACGCCGCTCCCGGCATCTCGAGCCCACCGGCTGAGGGACCGCTGCCGGGCGTGCGGGATTCCCCCGCGAACAGTCGACTGGCGCGAGCGGCCTCGCGTTCCTGAGCGATCCGCTGACGCTCCTGCGCAACGCGCTGGGCTTCCGGATCCGGCGCGGTCGCGGTCGCGGGTGCCGGAGCGCCCGGGATAGGACCGGGCTGGATGCCGTTGTTGAGCATGGGGCGTCCGAGATCGCCGGGGAGCGGCGGCCCGAGCGGCGGCACTTCACGAGGCACCCCGGCATAGGATGTAGGCAGCCGCGACAGGCCGTCGGCCGTGGTCCTGTTGTCGGTGTTATAAAGCTCGGCGGTCGTTGTCGGTCGGCTGGATTGCAGCGCCCATATCAACGATCCGCCGATGGCGACGGCCGAAACGCCCGCGATGAGGCCGAGCACTTTTCGCGACAGGCGGACGACCTTGGGCCGGTCGGGCCGAAGACGCAGCTCAGCGGCGATTTCGCGCTCTGGCCGAGGAGGATCGTCCGGCGTTTGCTCAGGAACGGGGCCGGTCACGATGCCGGCCTCGCGTCAATGCGAACGATACGGACGCGCCGTTGGCGATCTCCGCCCAGGCGAAGCTCAGCGCCGCCAAAGAGACGGTCAATGACCATGTAGCGGCCGCGCACACGGTAGTTCACCAGTTCGGCATCGCCCTGCGCGCCGATGATCCAGAGCGGGGGCATCTCGCCCTGCGCAATGCCGGTCGGAAACTCGATGAAGACCTGCCGCCCGTCGTCGAAGGCTCTAACCGGTCGCCAGGCCGGATTGTCGCCTTCGATCCGGTAGCGAAAGTTCAGCGACTCCAGCGCCGGCAACGGCGAGGTCGCTGCCGTCTCCGCGGCCTGCGCTTGTGAGTTCTGGCGGCGTAGGGCGATGAGCTGGTCTTGCGGATAAGACCAGGAAACACTGGCCATGTAGGTGCGCTCGGCCGCCCGCAGTTCGAGATGATACGTCCGGCGATCGGTATTGATCACCAAGTTGGTCTGAAGATCGGCGCGCGTCGGCTTGACAAGGATATGGATCCTTCGGGTCGGCCCGCTGCCGCTTTCCGTATCACCGATGATCCAGCGCACCGTGTCACCGGCGGCCACAGGTCCTGTGCCAACCAGTTGCTCACCCGCTTCAAGGGCGATGTCGGTCACCTGGCCCGGCGCTGTGTACACTTGGTACAGCGCGCCATCCGAATAGGGATAGAACTGAACGGCGTTGAAATAGCCGGATCGGCTTGGCTGAATGCGGGCCGCGCCATTTGCGGCTTCGACCCGTGCGCGCGGGTCGGCCGGCTCCGGTGTCGGCGAGGAGGGCGGTGGAATGCGCTGAAGTTGGCCCGGCAGAGGCAAGGGCGTCGGAATCTGCACGATTTCAACCGGCTTGGGCGGCTCGACCTCGGGCGTCGCCGGCTGCGGGGCCGCGATAGGATCATAGGTGATCTCCGGCGGCTTCCAGGTATGCGAACAGGCCGCGAGCGATACCGACGCAAGCATGATGGTTGTAACGGGGATCAGTCGCATCAGCCGAGCTCCTTCGACCAATTGAGGGCATGGACGTACACACCGAGCGGATTCTTGCGCAGGCGCTCGACGTCACGAGGGGTTTGGATTGTGATGGTCAGGATGGCCGTCCAGCGCTCGGTGGCCGCGAGCGCCCCATCGACGTATCGCCGCTCGACCCAAGCAACGCGAAAGCTCCCCGGTGACGCTCGGATGACGCTGGAGACATCGACCGCGACCTGTTCCCGGCCGACCTTGGCAAACGGGTCGTTGACCCGGGCATAGTCGTTAAGCGCCAGCGCGCCTTGGTCGGTCGTATAGTCGTAGGCGCGTAGCCAGTTCTGGCGCAGCACGATCGGGTCCGCCGGGATTGAGCGGGTTTCCTCGATAAAGCGGGCGAGATGCCAAGCGATCTGAGGATCGGTCGGCCGATAGCCGGTCTCTGCTGGCGAGATCGCTTGGGCTTGCCCGAGCCGGTCAACCTGCACGACCCACGGCACGACCGTTCCAGACATGGCTTGCCAAACGACGGCAGCGGACAGGCCGGCAGACAGGAACAGCGAGCCGAACGCCATTAGTCGCCAGTTGCGAGCCTGGATGCGCGCAGACCCGATGCGGTCATCCCAAGCCTGAGCGGCACGTTGATAAGGGGTCTCGGGTTCGGGCGTCCGGCCGTAACGGCTGGACGGTCGTTTGAAGAACATCATTCACCCTCTCGAATGCTGACAGAAGAGCCCGCGCCGCCTCCATCGCCGGCACGGACGGCATGGATGGCGGTCTGGATGCCGTGCGCGGCTGATTGGCGTCGACGCATCGATTTGGCCCAGGCGGGCTCCCCGGAGGCGGAGCCCGCATCGTTGGCCGGGCTGGCGTCGGTCCCTCCGGTGACTTTGCCGCCCATGGCTTCGAACGCCGCCCGGCCACCGGCTTGGTAGCGCTGCCCCATCTCAGCGGCTGCTCTGCGGAGCGGCGAGGCCGCTGCGGAAGCCCCGGCTTGCGCGACGCCGGATAGTCCGCCCGCAACGCTGCCCCCTTTTGCGGCGCTTCCAAGTTGATAGGCCGTCGAAGCGCCGCCAGCGACACTGGCTCCGCCCCGCACGGCCGCCATCGCCGCACCGCCCGCCATGCGCGCGCCGGCTGCGCCAGCAAGGAGCGCGCCGCCGGCAGCCAGTCCAGTGCCAACGGCTGCCCCGGCGCCAAGCTGCGGGCCGCCCGAGACGATGCCATTGGCGATCGAGGGGCCAAAAATGCCAAGGCCGAGCAGCGACAGCGCAGCAAGCACCAGCGCCATCGCGTCTTCGATTGTGGGCTGGGCCTGAAAACCTTGCGTGAACTCGCCGAACAACGTCGATCCGATGCCGACCACAACGGCGAGCACCAGCACCTTCACGCCTGAACTGATCACGAGACCAAGCACTCGTTCAGCCATGAACGCGGTCTTGTTGAACAGGCCAAAGGGCACGAGCACGAAGCCGCATAAGGTCGCGAGCTTGAACTCGATCAAGCTGATGAAGAGCTGGATGGCGAGGATGAAGAAAGACAGCAGCACGATCGCCCAGGCCAGCAGCAGGACGACGATCTGGATGAAATTCTCGAAGAAGCTGATGTAGCCCATCAGCCCGGAGATGGACTCCAGGATGGGCCTGCCGGCATCGAAGCCGACTTGGGCAACGCGACCGGGGCGAAGAAACTCCGCAGCCGTCAGCCCTGTGCCCGATGCCTTCAGCCCAAGCCCCGCAAAGCTTTCAAAGACGATGCGGGCCAGCGTGTTCCAGTTGCCGATAATGAAGGCGAACGCACCCACGAAAAGGGTCTTCTTGACCAGGCGAGCGAGGATATCCTCGTCTGCACCCCAGGCCCAAAACAGCGCAGCGAGCGTTACGTCGATGACGATAAGGGTTGAGGCCAACCACGCGACTTCGCCCTGAAGCAAGCCAAAGCCGCTATCGATATAGCGGGTAAAGACTTCCAGAAAGCGGTCGATGACCCCGGTGCCCTGCATCAGCGTTGCTCCTGTCGGCTAATCGGAGCGCCGGCATGTTCGTTGACGGCTGGCGCCTGCGTGTTGGGGGCGCCGAGAAACCGGCGGCGATTTTCAGACCACGCCCGTTTGCAGCCTGGATCATCGATCGCGGGCGAACCCAGGTCGTTGCAGCGGACCAGTTCGGCTTCGAGCGGATCGCGCGCGATCGTCGTGGCGGGGCTTCTTTCGGCCGGCCTGTCGGAGCGTGCCGCCGTCGTGAACCACACCGCGATCGCGACGATCACCGCCGCGACAGTGCCGACGACGAGGATCCGACCAGGCTTTGGTCGCTGGAGCCTGTCGGCGAGCAATCCAGGCCAGCGCATCGGCCCGCTCAGCGATCGTGGAACATGGTGACCTCGGTGGGCTGGTAGCCCTGACCCGGAGTCAGAAAACGGCGAAGCTGCTCGCGACCTTGGTCCGCAGCCGCCGCGCGCTGCGCCGCTTCGAGGTTTTGCGCACGCCCCTGCGCCGCGACGGCGGCAGTCAGATCGGACAGTTGCTGGGCCTGGAGCGCCAGAAGCTGATTGCCGGCTTGGGTCGCCTGCAGTGCGCCGGTGGCGGACTGGCTGGAACCTACCAATGCCGCCATCTGCGTGCGGTTGGTTTCGATATTGCCCACAACGCCAGCCTGAACACGCATCGCATCCTGAAGTGCGCTGACCGATGTCTGCCAACGCTGGCGGGCCGATGCGAAGAGCGCCTGATCGGAACTGGAGGCGCTGGCTGGCGCGTAGCTGGTCTGGAAGGCGCGATCGATCTGCTGCACGTCATAGGCAATGCTCTGCGCCTGCCCCAGCAGTTGCTGGGTCCTAGCGACCGACTGCTGGAGTTCTTGCAACGAGGAATAGGGCAGGCTCGCCAGATTGCGGGCCTGATTGATGAGGCTTTGCGCCTCGTTTTGCAGCGAGGTGATCTGGTTGGTGACCTGCTGGAGCGAGCGCGCGGCCTGCAGGACGTTTTGGGTATAGTTGGTCGGGTCCCAGACAGTGATCTGGGCCTGAGATGGCATCGGCAGCGTGGCCAATGTCAGGGCGGCGAGACCGGCAGTCCATGCCGGACGGA
The DNA here is from genome assembly GCA_030824575.1 of bacterium. Lineage (GTDB taxonomy): Bacteria > Pseudomonadota > Alphaproteobacteria > Sphingomonadales > Sphingomonadaceae > Sphingobium. Next base: position 37,813 of record JAVBXL010000088.1, read on the forward strand.
ATTGGAGCTTCATGGCAGTTTCTCCTCTTGTGGGGTGATGATGAGATCGGTCGCCCAAGCGACGCCGCGGGCCTCAAGCCAGGCCTTGGCAAAGCCGGTCGGGCCATGTTCGGCCATCAGCCGAGCAATGAGGATTTGATCGCCCTTGCTGGAGGCCGCTGTGAAGGCGAGCGCCACCTCGCCCAGACCCAGCTCGAACAGACGATTTCCGCGGCGTGACTGGCAGTAATAGTCACGCTTCGGGGTGGCGCGGCTGAGGATCTCGATCTGACGATCGTTGAGTCCGAAGCGTTCGTAGATTGTCGCGATCTGGGGCTCGAGCGCGCGCTCGTTAGGCAGGAAGAGCCGCGTCGGGCAGCTTTCGATAATGGCCGGCGCAATCGCCGAACCGTCGATGTCGGCGAGCGATTGGGTGGCGAAAATCACGCTCGCGTTCTTTTTCCGCAGCGTCTTCAGCCATTCGCGGAGCTGGCTGGCAAAGCCTTCGTCATCGAGGGCAAGCCAGCCTTCGTCGACGATCATCAGCGTCGGACGACCATCCAGACGATGTTCGATCCGGTGAAAAAGGTAGGCAAGCACGGCTGCGGCGGCGCCCGTGCCGATCAGGCCTTCGGTTTCGAAGGCGAGCACGTCGGCTGACCCGACACGCTCGGTCTCGGCATCGAGTAGACGACCCCAAGGCCCGCCGACGCAATAGGGCTTGAGCGCTTGTTTAAGCGCCTGGCTCTGGAGCAAGACCGATAGGCCCGTGAGGGTGCGTTCGGACTTGGGGGCCGACGCCAGATTGTTGAGCGCCGACCAGACATGCTCCTTTACGTCGGGCGTAATGTCGATCTTCTCGCGGGCCAGGATGGCGGCAACCCACTCGGCCGCCCATGCGCGTTCTTCTTCCGCATCGATCCCGGCCAGCGGCTGCAAGGCGACCGGTTCGCTCGCGTCTTCGGCGAGTGAGCCGCCAAGGTCGTGCCAGTCACCACTCATCGCCAGCGCGGCTGCCCGGATTGAGCCGCCGAAGTCGAAGGCAAAGATCTGCGACCGGGCATAGCGGCGAAACTGGAGCGCCATCAGCGCCAGTAGCACCGACTTGCCGGCGCCCGTTGGGCCGACAACCAGGGTGTGGCCGACGTCGCCTACGTGGAGCGAAAAGCGGAATGGCGTCGATCCTTCGGTCTTGGCCAGAAAGAGTGGCGGAGCATCAAAATGCTCGTCGCATTTCGGTCCAGCCCAGACTGCGGAGAACGGCATCATATGCGCGAGGTTCAGGGTCGAGACCGGCGGCTGGCGGACATTGGCATAAACGTGCCCCGGCAGGCTGCCGAGCCAGGCCTCGACGGCGTTGACGCGCTCGACCATGCAGGTGAAGTCGCGGCCCTGGATCACCTTTTCGACGAGCCTCAGCCGCTCATCGGCGATGCGAGGGTCATCGTCCCAGATGGTCACGGTTGCGGTGACATAGGCCGCTCCCACCAGATCAGAGCCGAGTTCCTGAAGCGCCATGTCGGCGTCCGCGGCCTTGTTGGCGGCGTCGCTGTCCATGAGGGCTGAGGCCTCGTTCGTCATGATCTCCTTGAGCATCGCCGCGATGGATTTGCGCTTGGCGAACCATTGGCGGCGAATGCGGCCCAGGACCTTCGCGGCGTCGGTCTTGTCGAGGCAGATCGCCCGGGTGACCCACCGATAATCGAAGGCAAGGCGGTTGAGGTCGTCTAGCAGGCCCGGCCAGGTTTGTGACGGAAAGCCCATGATGGTCAGCGTGCGCAGGTGAGCCTTACCCAGGCGAGGTTCTAGCCCGCCAGTGAGCACTTGATCGGCCAGGATGGCGTCGAGGTGCATGGGGGTTTCAGGCACGCGGACTTGATGCCGGTGGGTCGAGACCGTGGCGTGCAGATAGGTCAGGGTCTCAATGTCGCTGAGCCACGCGGTTTCGGGCATGAACCCGTCAACGAGGTTGAGGACGCGGTCGGTGCGATCGATGAAGGTGGCGAGTTGCTCGTGACCGTTGACACCGGATTGCTCGCGGCCCTCGTACAGCCAGGCCTCGGCGCGGGCGGCGTCCTCGGCCGGCGGCAACCAGACCAGTGACAGGAAATAGGACGATTCATAGTGCGCGCCGGCTTCGTCGAACTGCGCTCTGCGCTCGAAATCGACGAGATTGGAGACGCCGTCCGGAAACGTGCCAGGCGGATAGGCACTGGCCGGATGGCGCTGCGCCTCGACGAAGATCGCCCATCCGGAGCCAAGACGCCGCAAGGCATTATTGAGCCGTGAGGTCGTGGAGACCAACTCGGCGGGTGTTGCGCTATCGAGATCCGGACCGCGGAACCGGGCAGTGCGCTGAAAGCTGCCGTCCTTGTTGAGGATGACGCCTTCGGCAACCAATGCCGCCCACGGCAGAAAATCGGAGAGAGCTTGGGATTTCCCGCGATACTCGGAGAGATTCAGCACGATCGGTCTCACGCGCCGAAATGGGTCGGGTAGCGAAGGTGGCGGCGCACCACGTCGACGAAGGCGGGGTCGCGCCGCGCTGCCCATACGGCGGCCATGTGCCCGACGAGCCAGATCAGCAGGCCAGCCAGCCAAAGGCGCAACCCCAGCCCCAGAGCTGCGGCGAGCGTGCCATTGATGATGGCCAGCGAACGCGGAGCCCCACCGAGAAGGATCGGTTCGGTCAGGCTGCGCCGAACCGGGGCATAGAAGCCGACGGCGGGTTCATCTGCGCCAAGCATCAGACCAGCGCCCCACCGCCGAACGAGAAGAAGGACAGGAAAAACGAGCTGGCCGCGAAGGCGATCGAAAGCCCGAAGACGATCTGGACCATCTTGCGAGCACCGCCCGAGGTGTCGCCAAAAGCGAGCGTGAGCCCGGTGACGATGATGATCATCACCGCGATGATTTTGGCGACCGGTCCCTGAATCGACTCCAGGATCGACTGGAGCGGCGCCTCCCACGGCATGTTGGAGCCGGCGGCGTAGGCAGGTGCGGTTGTGATCGCGAGCAGCGCGAAGGTTGCTGCGCCGGTCAAGCAGCGACGGAACATGGTCATGGCAGGTCTCCTGGCGAAGGTTGGAGGTGGTGGATGAGCCGGTAGTCGCCCTCCGGGGTCAGCCCTTCGACGCGCATGAGCTCGGCGAGCCGGCGGGAGGTGCCACGGCCAGAGAGAACAGCGATCAGGTCAATGGTCTCGGCGATCAGCGCGCGCGGCACTGTGATCACCGCTTCCTGGATGAGCTGTTCGAGACGCCGCAGAGCGCCAAGCGCGGAGCCGGCGTGTAAGGTGCCGACACCGCCGGGGTGGCCTGTGCCCCACGCTTTGATCAGGTCGAGCGCTTCGCCGCCGCGCACCTCACCAATCGGGATCCGGTCAGGACGCAGGCGCAGCGCCGAGCGAACCAGGTCGGTCAAGCTCGCTGCGCCGTCCTTGGTCCGTAGCGCGACCAGATTTGGCGCCGCGCACTGCAATTCGCGGGTGTCTTCGATAAGCACCACCCGGTCGCCGGTTCTGGCGACCTCGGCGAGCAAGGCGTTGACGAGTGTCGTTTTGCCGGTGGACGTACCGCCAACCACCAAGATGTTCTTGCGGGCGTAAACGCCAGCGCGGAGGCTCTCGGCCTGCTCAGCGGTCATGATCCCCGCCTCGACATAATCGGTCAGGGTGAAGACGGCGACGGCGGGCTTACGGATGGCGAAGCTGGGCGCGGCGACGACGGGAGGCAGCAGGCCCTCAAAGCGCTCGCCGGTTTCGGGGAGTTCGGCGGAGACCCGCGGGTTGCCGCCATGGACCTCGGCTCCGACGTGGTGTGCCACCAGCCTGACGATGCGCTCGCCGTCTGCCGCGTTGATGCGCGCGCCGGTATCCTCCAAGCCGCCCGCGAGCCGGTCGATCCACAGACGGCCATCAGGGTTGAGCATGACTTCGACGACGCCCGGGTCATCGAGATACCCGGCGATGTCGGCGCCCAGCGCGGTCCGCAACATCCGTGCGCCGCGTGCGAAACTCTCGGACCGGAAAGCAACTGTGGTCACGAACGTCGTCCCGTTTTCGCGTCTCGCCGGAGGCGAGACAGTCAACGGGTCGAGCAAGAAGCGGCGATATCGTACTGATTCAATAGGCTTGAGGGCGTAGTAGGGCTGTAGCGTACAATGGCAGGGAAACGGCGGTTCACTCCTCGTCGGGATCTGCGCTCGTGGTTGCCGGAACGTCCTGAACGATCTCGTCGGCGAAGCTGCGCCCCTTGGCGAGGCGTCGCCCCAGGGTTTCAACAAAGCCCTCGAAGCGTTCGCGGCCCTTTGCCTGAGCTGCCGCTTGGGCTGAGTCGGGGAGCGGCGGCACGGCCGTCAGCCAGAAGCGCACAAAAAGAGCCAATGTTTCGTTGCTGATCATGATGTGGCGCTCAAGCCGGTCGATCTGGCGGGTCATGCGATCGAGCCGTCTCGCCAGCGCCGCCTCCAGGCGGTCGGCGCCGTCTGGTGATAGGTGGGATGACAATGCGGCTTGCACCACGTCGCCCTGGGCGACCCGCCGACGCCGGGCATAGTCAGCCAAATCCCGGCTCAGCTCAGCGGGAAGGCGGAATGTCTGTTTGATTCTGGGAGGCGGCTTCACAATACGATCCCATCATCAGGATCGAGAGAAGCCTGGCGCGCCATGCCACGCATTCGCGCCTGCAGCGTCTGAGCGCGAAGGGCGTTGTCGTCAGGTTCGTCGTCCAGGGCGTCGAACTCGCGCACGGGCAGCGGTGTCTCCGGCGCTATTGCCTCATGCGCGGGAATTTCCGGCTCCCGCCGGATTCCGGCATTGGCAGAATCGTCGGCGTCGCCATCGATGGCATCATCCCCTGAGGTCCTTGCCGCGGTCGGCGCAAATGGCAGCGGCGCCAGCGCGCTCCAATCATCGCTCTGCGCGCCAACCTCCTCGCGCTGGGTCGGTTCGGTGGGAGGAGGCAGTAGTCGCGCCTTGAGTTGGCGGTCCTCATAGTAGCGCGCCTTCGTCGCCCGGACCGGGAAGAGTCCTGAAACGAGGACGATCGCATCGCTCGGCGGGAGCTGCATGATTTCGCCCGGGGTGAGCAGCGGCCGCGCTGTTTCCTGACGCGAAACCATCAAATGGCCGAGCCAGGGCGACAGACGATGGCCGGCATAGTTGCGGGCATCGCGGATCTCGGTCGCGGTTCCCAAGGCATCGCTTACACGTTTGGCGGTGCGCTCGTCGTTGGTCGCGAAACTCACTCGCACATGGCAGTTGTCGAGGATCGCATTGTTCGGCCCGTAAGCCTTTTCGATCTGGTTGAGACTTTGAGCGATAAGGAAGCTGCGGATGCCGTAGCCAGCCATGAAGGCAAGCGCCGACTCGAAAAAGTCCAGGCGACCGAGCGCGGGGAACTCGTCGAGCATCAACAGCAGGCGGTGGCGCCGTCCCTTGGCGGCAAGGTCCTCGGTCAGGCGTCGCCCGACCTGATTAAGGATCAGCCGGATCAGGGGCTTGGTTCGCGAGATGTCGGATGGCGGGACAATCAGATAGAGCGTGACCGGGTCTCGCCGATCAACAAGATCAGAAATCCGCCAATCGCATCGGCGCGTCACGCGCGCGACGACAGGGTCGCGGTAGAGGCCGAGGAACGACATCGCGGTCGACAGCACGCCCGATCGCTCGTTTTCGCTTTTGTTCAACAATTCGCGCGCGGCCGACGCAACGACGGGATGAACGCCGTCATCGCCGAGATGCGGAGTCGTCATCATGGCGCGCAGCGTCGTATCGATGGGACGCCTGGGATCCGAAAGGAAGTTGGCAACGCCCGCCAACGTCTTGTCGGCTTCGGCATAGAGGACGTGCAGGATCGCGCCGACGAGCAAGGCGTGACTGGTTTTCTCCCAGTGATTGCGTTTTTCGAGTGCGCCCTCGGGATCGACCAGAATATCTGCGATGTTCTGCACGTCGCGCACTTCGGAGGGGCCGCGGCGGACTTCGAGCAGAGGGTTATATGCATCCGAGCTGATATCGGTGGGGTCGAAGCGCAGGACGTGGCTGAACCGGTTGCGCCACCCCGCCGTCAGTCCGAAATTTTCGCCCTTGATGTCGTGAACAATACAGGCGCCCGGCCAGGTAAGCAGGGTCGGGATGACGAGGCCGACCCCCTTACCGGACCGCGTCGGCGCAAAACACAGCACATGCTCGGGACCATCATGGCGCAGATACCGCTGGTGAAAGCGGCCGAGAATGACGCCATCGTCGCCAAGCAATTTGGCGGTTCGTAATTCGCCAGGCGTCGCCCAGCGCGCCGACCCGTAGGTCGTGACATTCTTCGCCTCACGGGCACGCCATACAGACATGCCGACCGCGACGGCGGTCGACGCAAATCCGCCTGCGGAGGCGATGACAGCGCCCTGATAAAAGATCTTGGGGGCGTAGGCGTCGAAGAAATACCACCACCAGAAGAATGCGGGCGGCGCGTAGATCGGATGCCCCATAAGGACAAGCCATGGTCGTCCCAGTTCGGGCTGATAACCCAACTGCCATGCGGTCCATTGCGTGGCCCCCCAGACCGAAGCCAGCACAATGAGGGCGACAATCAGAACCTGGCCCCAGAGGATTTTGGTCGCGGACATAAGGAAACTCCCGCAGCGCAGGCGCTGACGGTGGGGTGCGCGTCTTGCTTTGCAAGGGCATTGTCAGTCGCGTCGTAGGATCGGCTAGGCTGTCGTGCAGAACGGTGGGGTCAGCCGATGCCGAGCCCTCGCTTGCGACCCATCGACCAATCGACGCCCCCGCCAGGAAGCATCACGCCTGTGACTTGGCGGCCGAGATGCTGATCGAGGGCAGGTTTCCAGGGCACGAGCTCAAAGCCCAGGCCGTTGTCGATCATGGCGAAGCGGCCTGAGGCGAGGTTGACGCGCTGGCGGTAGAGGCCGGCGACATGATTGCCCGGCTCCGAGGGCCGATAGGGAAGGCCGGTCTCGCTTGCCAGATGACCTGAGGCATTGGCCAGCTCGCTTTGTCTCAGCGTATCAATGAGGTCGCGTGCGAAGACCGCGCCTTGGCGGCGTCGATTGGCCAAACCCACTGCGGCAAGTGTGTCTGTGCGCTGATCGAGCGCCTCGCGAACTTCGGCGCCGAACCCTGTGCTGGCGACTGGCGACGGATCTCGGCCGACGAGATGACGATCGAGCCAGGTCGCACCGGTGGCGGACACCTGTTCGGCCAGATCGAAATCCGATCGCACCGAGAGGGTGAGACGCTGCTGATTGTCCGCGCCGGTGAAGGGACGCACCTCCACGATTGCACCGATCTTGGCATCACCTGTGGCTTCGATGCTCGGTAGCCGGACATGATGGGTTCGGCCATCGATCCCATCGATGACGACATAGCCGGTTCCTGCCAGTTCATCCTGGAGGCCGCGATCGACGAGGCGGCCGAGGACGTTCGGCGAGCCCTCGCCGTGAATTGCGAAGTCGGCGACGCCGCGCGATTGACCTTGCCGATTGAGCGCCCGATGCATCGTTTTGATGATGTCTCCGCGTTCGCCTAACGCCCGCAGAGTCGTCTCGGCGTCGGGTGCGATGGTCCATTGCGCGGGGCCAATCTGATCGGTGATGCCGAGGCGCTGCAGATGCTGGGCACGGCCGACCAACAGATCGTGCAGGTCTTTGTCGCCGTGAGCGTGCCCACCAGGACGGAGATCGATGACGCCGCCGGTGTCGTCCGCATAGTCGCGCAAGGTTCGATCCAGGCGGGTCCACCGCTCCGCACTGACCTCACGCCGCAGGGTCACGCTGACCTCTTGGTCGCTTCGCGGCCCAAGCTCCAGTGACACGAGCCGCTCAGCCTGACCCCGCAGACCGCGACTGATATAGTCCCGGCTGATAACGAGGTCGGCGCCATCCTGATCACGCCCACGGACCAAGAGATGGACGTGAGGGTTGTCGGTGTTGTGATGTGTGACCGCGACCCAATCGAGCCTGGTTGCCAGATCTGCTTCGGCCTGCGCCATGAGGTCGCGCGTGAATTCTCGGAGGTCGCTCATCTGCGCCGCGTCCTCGGGTGAGACGATGAACCGAAAATGGTGGCGATCCTCTTCGCACCGATCGGCAAAGGCTCGGCCATCAGCATGGTCGCTTGCGCGATCGAACAGTTGACCGGGACGACCCTCTCGGTTTGTCCCGTCGCGTTGAAGGTAGGTCAGGTGAGTGGAAAGCGGGGCGGCGCGAAAGTGACTGCCACGGTGACGTGCGACGCGCGTCTTGATGAGCACCCGGCGTGAGGGACTGCGTAGCGCCGCACGCGCGGTCGCAGCGCGGCCACGACCGAACGAAGATTGCCGGACGCTGACGCTGGAAAACCGTCGTCCGCCATGTCCGGCCCGGCTGGCCGCTCGCATGACTTTGGCCACGAAGCTTTTGGCTTTGCCCCCAGGTGTTCCGCCGTCACGGCTTCGACCGGGCCGGATACGCAGGTCGTCGTCGCCCCGCTTCATCGGTTCATGTCCTGCGACAAGCGCTTGCTGGCGTCTAAGCGAATGAAATGAAATCGAAAATCTCGAGAATGTCTGGCAGGGTATCGGCGGGTGCCAGACAAAAATATCCAAGAATACCAACCGCATAGACCCAAGCCGCAGGCAGGGCTTTTATCTTGCCCTCTGCTCTGTTTCCGACAGTTTTTACGCCGACCAACCTGCCCATCACCGCCGACAGTACGCCATTGCCGCCGATGGCTGCCCGGGACACGATTTCGCAGGGGGTGCTTCATTGCGCGGACCGGGCCTCGTTGCGCGCAACGAAAAGGGGGCTTTCGGCCGGGAGGAGCGACCGACGGGAAGGCGCTGGCGAAGACGACGTCTGTGCAACCCCGGTGGCGACAGATGGATCGTCTCGAAACATCGGCGGTGCATTGGCAGTGGTAGGCGATGGCGCTTGGTCACGCCCCACGCGCGTTGGATTGGCGACGAGAATTTCGAGAATTCGATTTGCGTCGCTGGGCGCAGACTGCGCGACCGAAACACCATTGGCGCGCACGAACAATGGGGCCTCGAAGGGGGAAGGTGGGCGCCTGGCAGCAGGTTCGCTGGCGCTATCGACGGCGGCGAATCCGAGCGCCGGGGCCAGCCTCGACAGATAATTGACGGTCTCTGAAGGTAGGGGACGGCTTCCGTCGAGGTGGCCTTCCCAGCGCCCTGGCCCAGCATTGTAGGCCGCCAAAAAGCCGGGCGCTCCGTAGCGATCGTACATCTGGCGCAGATAGGCCGTGCCCGCGAGAATGTTGTTGCGGACGTCGAAAGGGTCCATGCCAATCCCGAGTTGCCGGCGCAATTCGGCGTAGGTCGCGGGCATGACTTGCATTAGCCCGATCGCGCCGGCGCGCGATACCGCGCGGCGATCGCCATTGCTTTCAACGCGCATGACGGCGCGGATCCAAGCTTCGGGAATGCCGAACCGCCGGGAGGCTTCGTCGATGGCCGTCGCTATCGGATCTCCCGCATTCTGTGCTGCTACCGGCTCCTTCGCGGGCGTTGCGTTAGCGCCGACTGTCACGCTCAAGAGCAGCGCGACCGTCGTCAAACCGAGTCGGCTGGCGCGAGGGAATGTCATGATTGCCGATCCTCCGCGGTCCAGAGCGGTCGAGCGACCCCGAGGATGGCACTGGCAGGAAGTGGCCCGAAGTACCGACCGTCCAGCGATCCGCTGCTGTCAGGATTGAGCAGAAAAACCTGATCGGCGGCGAGTGTTTGGCAGCCGCGCCAGACGGGCAGCCGGCGACCCCGCCGATCCCGACTGAGGGCCTCACCCATCATGACGCCGTCGACGGTGATGGTGCGATCACGCCGGCAGACGCGTTGCCCTGGAAGGGCCGCGACATGCTTGAGAAGCGGCACCCCTTCAGGCAGATAGCCGCCCTCCGACAGAAATCGCGCGAGTGGTTCTGGCGGATGGACGACGGCGATATCCATGCGCTCGGGTGAGCGGCGCGGATCAACCGCATACAGGCCGATCGGCACGCTTGCGCTGGCATTCCAGATCACGCGCGGGAGCGGGTGGATGACGGTGGTTATGGCAAGAATGCCGATCGCCGCCGTCGCTGCGGCGAGAGGTTTCCATGGCAATTTCATCGGTTCAGACTCCGCCGTGAAAGCCAGGCCGCGTGCCGTCGAACCGAGTAGGGACGCGGCTCCTCGGCAGCGGCAAGGCGGTTGTGGATGTGTCGCCAGTGGTCCGGACAGGCGTCGGCGGGCTGCACGCCAAGCGCCTCGACCTGATCGATCAGTTGCAGGACGCGCTCGACTTTGGCCCAACCGTTTGCGCGCAGCAGAACCTCACCCCCTGGCGCGACGCCGGGGATGGTCGTGTAGGCTTCGTTCGCATGGCAGGCGCGCAGAATATCGATGCGGGAGACGAGGGTTCCGTGGTCCCCGGCGGCCCACCGGATGAAGGCGAACACGCTGTCGGGCCTGAACCAAAAGGCCCGACGCCGACGATCGAGAATCTCTTCGTCCGCGACATGGCCGAAGCGGATCCAGCGCTCGATCTTGCCCTCAAGATGGAGCAGTTCAACGCGTGTTCTGAGGACGGTATCGGTCATCCGGGCGAACTTTCGTCGTTCGGAAATTCGCGATCGAGCAGCGCGCGCAACATATCGGCGACGGTTTGGCCGTTCCGAAAGGCGATAATCTTGAGTCGGCCGCGCATCGCCGGCGTCACGTCGATGGTGAGGCGCGCCGTATGGCTGTCACGCAGCCCGGATGACGGTCGATCAGGCGCGCGCACCCAGGCGTCTGGGTCGCTGGGACGACGGACGAAGGCCGGCTTGCGAGGATCGGTCATTGCGCCAATCCATCGAGTTCATCGGCCAGCGCCTCGATGTCGCGTGTCGCCATTTGTCCGGTGTCGCTCTCCGACGCGAGGCGGCCGGTGCGTGCCGCGTCGGCGAATGCGACCCGCTGGCCGACACGGCTCGCGAGCATCGGCGGATCCTGGTCAGCCAGTGCCTCTGCGGTTTCGCGGGCAATGACGGTGCGCGCCGCGCAGCGATTGAGGAGCATCCGGGCGCGCAGTTCCGGTCGGAAGATACGGGCTTCGTCGAGCAGCCTGAGCATCTCGCTGGAAGCCCAGCCATCGAATGGCGAAGGCTGAGCCGGAATGAGCACCAGATCGGCTGCGAGGAGTGCGGAACGCGCGATGCCGGCGACTCGCGGTGGGCCATCAATGATCAGATGGTCGGTGTCGCGGGCAAGGTCGGGAAGCTCCTTGTGGAGTGTTTCGCGCGCAAGCCCGAGGACGCCGAAAAGTCGTGGCAGACCCTCGCGCAGCCGTTGATCTGCCCAGTCGAGCGCCGACGCTTGCGGGTCCGCATCGACGACCAGAACACGCCGGCCGCGGGCGCTCCAGGCGCCCGCCAGATGCAAGGCGAGCGTCGTCTTTCCAACGCCGCCCTTCTGGTTGAGGAAGGCGACGATCATCGCCCGCTCCGATCCGCGCGCTGCAGGCCGCGCGGAGCCGCCAACTGGGTTAGAAAGAATCCGAAGGATTCTAGGTTAGAGATGTTAAGGGCGGAGTATCGCGTTGAAATCGCAACGAATATCGGCGATTTCGGTCCTCGATAGCACGAGGCGGCGGTCCCCGATGGCACGATAGCGGCGGTCCTTGATAGCACGACGCAATTCACAGCTTATCCCCAGCGAAAGCGCCGCGCAGCCGACGTGGGATCGCAAAATCCAGCGGGTCGGTGGTGGGGACGAAGACCAGGCGATCAAAGCCATAGGGACGTTCAAGCGTCAGCTTATAACCCGGCAGGGGCTGGCGGCGGACGATGTCGCGCAGGTCATAAGCGAAGTGCTTGAGCGGGCTCAGCGAGCCGGATTTTGCGTGCAGATGGGTGAGGTCGAAACTCCAGCCGCCGGGCTGGCGCCCGCCATGCTTGCGGACGATCCGATAGAGCCAGCGCTCCAGCCCGCCGGTCAGATCGAAATAGGCCCGGTCGATCGTCAGGATCAGAGCATCGTCGAGGACGGCCGAGTAGAACCAGTCGGGCAGGATAAGTTCGACCCCGTAGGGGCGGCCTTTGCTGTCGGACGTTTCCTTCCACTCGTTGATCCAGGAGAAGCGGTGCCGACGCCGTTCACTGGGCTGGCGGATGGTTGTGGCGACCGTCGTTGCCTGAAGACGGTCGAGGCCGGCCTTCAGGCGATCATAGTCTCGCGCTGACGTGCCACGGCCCACGAAGGTCAAGATCTCATAGGGCGTCGCCGCAACCAGCCTCGATGTCCGAAAGCCGTGGTCGCGCGCTTCGACCAACTGACTGGCTGCCCAGATCAGTACATCGGCGTCCCAGATCGTAGCCATACCATGCTCGGGCACGGCCTCGACGCGGATCGCGACGGAGCCTGCCTGAAAGTCGATCGGCTTGAGCCGCTTGGATTTCGCCAGGCTGAAGAATGGGTAGGCCATCAAGTCCTGGGCATCACGCGGCGCCAGATCGCCAGGGATGGCGCGGAAAAGCTCAAGCTGGTCGCGCTCGGGCGTCGGGTGGCGACGCCCCGGCTGCGCGCTCGGTCGCGCGCTCATCGACGGTGCTCGAAGGATGTTTCTTCCGTGTGCCGTTTGGCGGGAAGGACGACGCTTCCGGTCTCGTCTGTCGTGGAAGACTTCGCGCCGCGATCAACCCAGATCTGGAGGTCCTCGACGCGATAAACCACGCGGCCGCCGATCTTGGAGTATCGCGGGCCAGTTCCGTAGGTCCGGTGCTTTTCGAGCGTGCGCCCTGAAAGGCCGAGAAAGCGCGCGGCCTCGGGTGTACGAAGGCAGCGGGGTGGTAATGTCGCGGTCGCGGATGAGGACATGATCGAACCTCCGAAAGCTTGCGGCGGCTCTGGCGAGCTGCCGACGGTCGAAGGCGAATGTGGCGAAGTAGGAAAAGGCCGAGGCGGGTCGCAAACGACGCCCCCTGTTTCCGACCCGTCAGCCGGACATTTTCGCGGCCCAGCCGGGCGCCGTGTCAGGATTTCAGGAGCTTGCGGTATCCGCCGGCTATGAGGGCCAGGCCGTCCCGGATCAGGCGGGCGGTTCGGCTGCGCAGATGATGGTCGTCGAATGCGACGCCCTCTGGCACCTGCTCCGGACCAAATATGGTCACTGCGATGTCACGGCGTGTGGCGCCGGCATGGCGGGCGTCAACGGCGCGCAGGCTCATCGCCAGACGCTCTCGGCGTGACGCTGGGAGCTCGCTTGCATAGGGAAGAGGCTGTTGGCCCGTCAGCGCACGCCATAAGCGAGCCATCGCTTCGATCCGCGTTGGGATGTTGGCATCGAGCGGAACGATCGCCATCAGCGGCGCGTCAAGCGGCAGGCCGGGCGCGAGCTTTGCCGTGCCCGAGGCCTTGGAGGCACCGATCTTTGCGTAAGCGCCATCATCGCTGGCAATATCGTGGCGCAGCGGGAGCTGCCCAGCCGTCACGTCGCCTAGCCCGGTAGTATCGGCGACGAGCTGGATCAGGCGGGGATCATAATTGGCAAGCCAATAGACTTCGGTCTCTTCCGCCGCCCGGCGAGGGTCCACCGCGAAATCGCAGGCCCCAGCGCTGTGCCATCAGGTCAGCGGCATCTGCCGAGGAGCGCATCACCGACGCATAGGCCCTTTGATACGCTGGATTGCGGCGCAGAAATTCCCAGGCCAGATCGGCCGCCGGAAGCTCCTTTGCCCGAAGATAAGGCCCAGAATCTCGCCAGTTACGCTTACTCGACATCGCGAACTCCTTGCACAGGACGCGCCACGGTTGCGCGCCGCTATAGGATTCGGGATGGCATTCTTGGGATTGAACCCCGGTGAGCTAGGCATGGTGTTCGTGAAAACCGATCACGCCAAAATGGATATTCTATCGCGTGATGGCGGGCAGCACGGACGTCAGGCTTTGGGCCAAACAAGCGATTGATACCCCTGCGCGCTGATCCACCGCGCCCGTGCCAAGTGGCTGTCGTAGATGGCACGCGCCCGCTCAAGGTCGGCGTTCGGATCGACGCCAAATATGATTTCCACCGCCTCGCGCCAATCAGCGCCGTCGTCGGCGGCATCAATCAGACGCAAATAGGTGGGCATCTGGTCACGATCATAGGCGGTGAGATCGGGAACGTCTGGGGCGAGATCTGAAATCGGCGAGTTGGCCATCACGGACGAGCGCGGCTGAGAGGGGGCTGAATCACGAGGTTAATGAAACTGCCAAGCGTTGCCGCACAAGCAGTTTTTTGCACTGCGGCACTGCTGAAAATGGGACGCGGTCGCACGCTCACAGCCTTCAAGCCAATGGTCTGTAGAGAATACTCCGTGGTGAAATACTCTACAAGCCAGTGCTGTCTCGTTCATGGAGATACGAGAGGTACTCGCGCTTAACCTGCGGAATTACCGGCAGGCTCAAGAGCTTTCCCAGGAAGAGCTCGCGCACCGTGCCGAGATCGACCGGACGTATATCAGTTCATTGGAACGGTGCGTTTATGCCGCCAGCATCGATGTGTTGGATCGGTTGGCGCATGTTTTAGGTGTCGAAGCGGCCGATCTGTTGCGTCGGCCCGACCCCGAGGCGGAACCCGCGCCGACTTCTGAGACTTAACCAGGACCGATAAAAATACGCGGTGGGGCGAGTCCCCGCCCGGGCTGGCCCGGGCGGGGTGAGAGGCTCAGTCGCCGTTGCGCTTGGCGGCGCGCGACCAGATCAGGCTGAAGGTGTCGCCCTCTTCGTCGTCGAAGAGATTGGCGTAGATCGGAGCGGTGAAGCTGGGATCATCGAGCTTGAGGCCCAGATATTCGCGGCCCTCGTTCGAGGTCTTGCTCCACGCGGCGCCGATCTCGGCACGGCCGACGTAAACCCGATGGCTCGGCGCGTTGTCGCCGCTGCGGTTCGCCTCGGGGACGATGCGGACGCCCTTGGCCTGGACGCTGAGCGTCACGATCTCGCCGCTGAACTCGTTGCCGCTCTTCTTGAAGGTGCCGATGGTCGCCATGTTAAGTCTCCTTGGATGCTATTTCGAGCACCGCGCCCATCGCGGCCTCGATGGTGATCAAGGGGCCGGAGGTGATCGACGCCGCACCCTTCAGGGCCGCAGCGCAGCGGAGGATGTCGGTCGGGAGACTTTCTTGTCCCGCGAGGAGGCCCGCCGGGCCGGGGAAGAAAGTCGGACGACAGGCGTTGCGGCTGAGGCGATCGAGGCGAAGCCGGCCTTCGGCCAGATCAGTCCATCAAGAGACCGCTTGGGTGTGTGCATTGATAGCCGATCCAACCGCAGACCTGGCGAATGTCCTTGGCTCCAAGCAAGGCAAAAACGCAGACGGCGCATTGTCGGATAGTCCAGCGTACAAAACGGCGCGCACGGCCCGATTGTCGGGGCGGCAGTATAGAAGTGAAATGCTCATGGGGGTTGTCGATCTTCGCCGAGTCGCCGTGGGAGGCTCCCTGAACGAAAGCGGCAATGGGCAGGCTCGTTTAACCGGCAACCGCACTTAATCGTCAATCTCAGACAAGAAGCGGGCCATACTCTCCAGCCCCGTTCGCGCCCGGTGCGTCATGGTGATGACCTGAGCTGCTGCACCTGCTCGGGTAGGTAGGGGCGGGGAATCATTCTGGCGAGACGTTATTGCCCTGATAGACGCGCGTCTGAAGGGGTGGCTCGAAAGCCTGCCCCGCGGGGCAAAGCAAGTCGAGCCAGGGCAGTGAGGCTGATCGCTCCAGCGCCGAAGACGGCAAAGGCTTGGCGCCATCCCTCAGCCGGGATCGCCAGCGCGGCGAGCCCGTGCGTGGCATGATAGCCCGCAATCGCGGCGGGGATCGCAAAGAGACCTGCGACAGCGACGCGGACCAACGTAGACGGGACGAGCGTAAAGACCATTTGGCCTGCGGTAAGCGTGGCGATGCCAGCTAGGAGACCGAGAAAAATTGCGCCGATTGGACCGGCACCGGTATCGGTCGTCGCGAGCCCCACGGACACAGCGGCGAACAGCGGAAGAGCGAAAACGGCGAGGTTGAACAGCAACCAACACATCGCACCCAGTACGATGATCAGCATGATGATGCCCAGAATGATCATGGCGGTGTACTCCGTTGCAAACAGGAACGGTCGCGCCTCCACCACCACCACGGCGCAGCGTAGAGTATAGCCCAAAAGTCGGCTGGGCGGGAGCGCGTTTTTGCGCTTCCGCCCAACTGGTATGGCTCACGACCAGGGGTCATATTCATGAACGACGCTGTCGGGGTCGCCGTCAAACTCGGCCGAGGGCATGACGCCGAACTCGGATCCTGCCTTGAAAAGGGTGACGCAGACCATGAGGGTCTTTGCGAGGTTCCAGGCGCTATGTTGGGCGAGAGAAAGCGACATCGTTCCGGCTCCTGTCTGGAGGCGGGGACCATCCCCGCTCGACAGGCGCCCGAAGTGTCCGGGAAACGGCCGCGGTCACCGCGCCAGGCGTTAGCCCAGCGGCCGCAAGCTCCGCTTAGCGGACCCTTTACGGGTTGATCGTGGAAGGCCGAGGCCTGGACCAAGGATGCGGCTATGAGAGCGGGGTGCTCCCCGCAGTTGGGGCCGAGAGGCGTCAGGCTGATCCAGAGGGTTTTGGACGGATGCTCCCTTTGTCGTGCGCCAGCTCACATCAGGCGATGACAGTTTTCATCCACCAACTTAGACCGGGTGGGGAAGGCAGGGATTGATGACGGCGATTACGAGAAAAAGTCCGGATGCGAGCGCAGTGCTCAATGCGGTTTCGAGTGAGGTGTTGCAGGCCTTTTTCGACGCCAAAGAGCAGTTTTTCTACTATCGACAGTTCAACAACCCATCGCGGCGGCGGGACTTCGCGCCATCGTTCGTCAGCACGATCGAGCGGTTTTTAGTCGAGTCCGCAGGGGCGCTCGACGCTCTCTACGAACTCTATGTCCGGCCGCGTCCGAAACCTGCCCACGGTTCATCGCCGCTCGCGCTCCAACAAAGCGATTGGCCCCGGTTTTCCGATTTTTTTGATGCAAAGGCGATTGCGGATCTGGCTGCGGCAAAAGCCGCTTACCGCAGGGCTGCCATGCTTCTGCACCCAGATACCGGCGGCAATGCCGCTGACATGGTCGCCCTGAATGCGGCATTTGCGGACGTCCTCGATATTCTGATGCTTAGCGAGACAGAAGCAACGCTCCAGCCCGACGGGAACATCGACCGATCAAGCCAGGACGGAACTCGCGGGGGATCGAGCTTCGCCTGCGGTCCGGTGAGCCCAGGATTCTGGCTCGGGTCAGTTCTTCAATATCCACGTTCTGCGCACGAATTTGAAATCCTTCTACGAACTGAGGCTCTTCTCGCTGCGGCCGACATTTTCGATGAGGATCGACACGCGGGCCTTGCACTGGGGCTGACGTTCAATCCCGCCTGGGCGGTCGATGCGGACGCGAGCTGGGAAGCTTTCGACAAAGCGAACGCCTGCGAGCGTCTTGCCGATATCATTCGTATCGCGGTCGAGGCGACGAAGGACGCGGCGCTTCCCAATGGGCTGCAAGGGTTGGCGGCGTTGGGGCATGTCTGGATTGAGGCGGCGATAAAAGCTTGGATTGAGCATGGGAGACTTGCGGCGCGAGAGAGTGCATCGGCCAAGAAGGTGCAGGCACTTGAAGAAAAAGCGATTGCGGAGGGCCGCTACCCTTTCATAGATGAATGGCGAGAAACGCGGCTGCGCGCCCTGTCAAATAAGCTCGACCAGCCCGGAAGCCGGGCCGATGACAGGTTCCAGCTCAACCATACCCTCCAAGCGGAGAATGCTTTCAGGCGGCAATTGATCACCGCTACCCGCTACAAGACGGCGGTGGAGAGGCTGGAGGGAAAACGCGACGCGCTGGCGGTTGCCGCTGCGGGCATTGTAGATCTCGCGGCAAGCTCTGGCTTTATGCCGCTAGAGCATGATCCCGCTGAAGCCGACAAGGCGGTCTCTGTGCGTTTTGTACCCGAGAGCATAGCCGGATCTGCCTTTGGAAATTGGAAGCTCGACTCCAAGCAAGCCTGCCGTGCTTATGGCGAGGCCTATTATCGATCCGATACGGTCGACGGAAAACTCAAGTTCGTCCGCCAACGCCTGTGGATCGTGCTCAGCTCGCTCGTAGCCAATCCCGATCGTTGGGTCGCCGACCGGATCGGTGCTGCAGCGCGCGAAGTTGCGCTGCTGGAAAAGGCGGCGCGCGCTGGACGCGAGGGGCAAGCG
This sequence comes from bacterium, assembly GCA_030824575.1. Taxonomy (GTDB): domain Bacteria; phylum Pseudomonadota; class Alphaproteobacteria; order Sphingomonadales; family Sphingomonadaceae; genus Sphingobium. Next base: position 56,012 of record JAVBXL010000088.1, read on the forward strand.
GGCGACCACGCGGCAGACCTCCATAGCTTCCTGACCGCGTTGATCGGCGAAACGGAGATCGATCGCGGTGCTAGGTTGCGGCTGCTCGGCCGTTTTGCGCGGGAGGACTTCCGCGACGCCTTGCCTGATGGCGTCGATCCGGTTCACGATAGCAGTCGGGCGCGCGGTCGCAGTAGTGATGGTTCGCCGTTGAGCCGCGTCATTCCGGCTCCCGAATATTATCGCGCGGCGATGCGTCCGATCGGTGAGCTCAAGATATTCAGTGCGGGAAAAGCATGGTCTGACCCTGATGCGGATGCTCGGCAGGACGGGGTCAGCTATTATTATGACCATATGCAGAAGTTGTCGAACCGCATGTTTAAAGCGGTGGAAGCAGAGCCGGCCGTCAAGAAAATCGCCAAGCTTGGACCTCTTATCCGACAGGCGATCGACCAAGACGTGCCGCTGAACGCAGCCGGCGAATGGCAACTTGGCTATTATATGGACAAGCTGACCGGCGCGATGGTGCGTGCGCGGCAGTTCGCCGAGGCGGCGACGGCTCTAGCCGAGTATTTCGCCTTGCCAGATGCCTACCGCACACGGTCCGCCGCATCGGAGGAAAAGGTGCTGCGCGCTCGCCTCGTTCGCTGTCAGCGCGACGCGGTTGGTCGTTGATCGGTCAGCCTCCTTTCCGAAAATCGAACAGCGGGATGCCGAGTTTGCGAGCTTTGTCCGCAAGATTGTCGGAAATGCCCGATCCTGGAAACACGATGACCCCGATCGGCAGGATGTCGAGGAGTTGGTCATTGCGCTTGAATGGCGCGGCTTTGGCGTGGCGGGTCCAGTCTGGTTTGAAAGCGACCTGTGCGACGTGGCGATTGTCGGCCCAGCAGGCCGCGATGCGCTCCGCCCCCTTGGGGGAGCCGCCGTGCAACAGCACCATGTCTGCGTGTTTGGCGCGGACCCGATCAAGTGCTGCCCAGACCGCCTGATGATCGTTGAAGTCGGAGCCACCCGTAAAGGCGACCTTGGCGCCGGCGGGGAGCATTACCTCGTTCTCGGCGCGCTTGCGGGCGGCAATGAAGTCGCGGCTGTCGATCATCGCCGAGGTCAGCGCCTTGCGATTGACCATTGAGCCTGAGCGCGGGCGCCAGGTTGACCGGAGGTGGGTCTCGAACTGGTCGGCTGCCTGGTCACGCATAAATTCAAAGGCATTGCGGCGTTCAATGAGCGTCATGCCTTCTGCGATCTTACGCTCCAGCTCGACGGATTTGACCTCCGAGCCGTCCTGCTCGCGCTGTCCGCGCTTTTGGGCTTGCTCGTTATCGTCGAGTTCGCGTTCGATCCGTTCGGCGGCGCGGTGGAAGAGGTTCACGGTCGCCCACAGCAGGTCGTCGAGGTCGGGTTCAAGACGTGTGTCTTGGAATGTGGAAGCGAGGGCGTCGAAGATGTCGGCGATCGCGCCACGGACGTGGCGTTCTTCGGGCAACGGCCTGGGATCGGGTTCATCCTCGAAGGGCCTGTGTCCAAAGAGTTGCAGCTCATCGAGGAGGCTGGAGGTGGGGGATTGCTCGTGCAGCGGTTCGAAATCGGGATCGGTGCTCATGGTGTCCTGCCTGTCCGTTTGCCGGCCGCGCCCATCGCGGCCTTCGCAGGCGACGAAGAGCGGGGGCGGAGCGGGCCTGCACCGCCGGTCCGAAGGACCGAGCGGCCGCAGCGCAGCGTAGGACGGCGAAGGCGGGCTATTTTGGCTCGCGATGCAAAGGTCCGCAGGACCGGCGGAAAATAGCCCGCCGCAGCCGTTGCCGACCCGAACCGCGTCCGGTCCGATCGCCCTCTCAGAAGGCCGTGGGCGCCGCGCCTCAAAGACAAGGTCAGACCGAGCGTTCCTCCTGCTTTACGGACAACAAGCGTCTTCCTGGCGATCACCATCGATCAAGGAAATCGGACAATATCGTCGGGCAGGAGCTGATCGCGGAGCTCGCGCGTGACCGCATCGCGTCCAAGCCGCTGCAGATCGTCGTTGAAGTCGCCGAGGTTGGGTTTCAGGGGAATGACTTGGATCCCCAGGGCGATCGCGCGTTCGGCCAGCGTTTCCTGCGCCCGATCACCGGCCGGATCGGCATCGTGAGCGATATAGAGCCGACGGAGCGTGGGGGGCAGGATCAACGCCGCGAGGTGGTTGGCCGACAGGGCGGCGGCCATCGGTAGGGTTGGCAGGATCTGACGAACCGAAAGCATTGTTTCGATGCCCTCACCGGCAACGAGCACATCCACAGCATGACCGAACCGCACTGCATTGCCCAACAGCTGCCCCATGGCCCGCCTGGGGGTGGAGATGTCGGCCTTGTGCGAGCCTGAAGGATCGAGCCAGGTCCGATGGGCTCCGGTGATCGTGCCGTCGAGATCGGTGACCGCTGCAATAATGGCTGGCCAGGCGTCGCGCGGGCGATCACGCGGGTCTTCGTCATCACCGCGATACCAGCAGCGAGGATGAAAGCGCAGGGGGCCGCCATGCCGCACATCCGTAATGCCGCGTCGGCGCAAATACGATTGTGCGACTGTGCCCGTGATCGGCTTCGACATCGCAAATAGGCGACGCGCCGCTTCGGGCGACCCTGTTGGGACCGGCGTGGCCGGTCGCCTGTCGGCATGAGACTCGGTTCGTGGCAGGCTGAGGAACAGGCGAGCCTCGTCCAAGGTGTCGCGCAGGCTTTGCAGATTTCGGCAGGCGGCGATCAGGTCGAGCAAATCGCCATGATCGCCCGTCGCGGCGTCGGTCCATTTGCCGGCCGCGCCGCTGCCGGTTTCGATGCCGCGCAGCCGGACATAGAGACTGCGGCCTGGGTTGTTGTTGATGTCGCCGACAAGCCAGTATCGGCCTTCGCGGCGTCCATTGGACAAATAGTGTCGGCAGACCGCCTCGGCGTTCCGCGCGAGACGGTCGGCCAGCTCAGCAGCAGGGCCGTGCATTGCCGGTCTCCGATCAGGCTGCGGCATGGCGGGTTGCCACCCGAGGGGCGATCCGTTCGATAGGGTGCCGACTGAGCAAACGCGCTGTAATCGAAGGACCGTTGCTGCCCGTCGGGATGAACAGGCGCAGCTTCCAGGCGATAATTTCGGAGGTTAAGCCGATGGCTTTCAGCCGCGCGACCATCGCGCTGGTGAAACCCACCAATTCGATCCGTTGAACGCCCATGACGAGCGAACGCCGCAGGGACATCGCATCGGTAAGGTGAAGCGTATCCCCCTTGGTCAGCACGGCGGCAAACGCATCACCTGCAGCCATGCTTACGGGCGCTTCTCCGAAGGCCTGAGCCACCCATGCTGCAGCGACCTGCCGGCCGATCACGCGCTCGCCATCGTCAGTCTGGAGCCGGTAAACCCGACATCCTTCTCCGGGAAGGCGTCGCCAGATGGGCAACAGCAGCCCGGTGACGATGTGCGAGGTGACTTCGGTAAAGGCGGGCAATTCGGCGATTTCCGCACTCCACGCGTGGGCAAAGCGCTCCGCGTCGACCGTTTCCCAAGCCGATTCTTCAAGAGCGTTTTGCGCCATGGCCATGCGCTCGACTGGGCGGAGGAGCCTTACGCGGCGCTCCACCTCGCCGTCATCGAGCGTCAGACTGGGGGCCGGAATTTGTACCGCTGCCCGCTTCGAACGGTGATTGATCAATAAGCGGCAGTCGCGGTCGGCACCGCGCTCAACCGCTTCGGCAAGTGAAATCGGCCGGGTCGGGTTTCGCTCGACGACCGTAAAGACCTGGGTCTCGGCGCCCGTCGCAGGGTGGGTATAGAGCGTGCGGCGCTCGGTGACGCGTAGCGAGTGCGCCGTGATGGTCTCTACGCCGCGATCATAGACGCCGGCGGCGACCGCGCCTTCGATCTTGGCGCGAAGCAAACCTTCGAATACCTCAAAGATCGTGCCTTGCAGGTCGATGGTCAGCGCCAGCATCCGGTTGAGGAATTGCGTGATTGGCGGCAGTTCCTCGCGCAGGGTGCCGTCGCGATCGGTCAGTTTGAGGGCCGTGGCGTCCTCGAACCGTTGCAGCGTACAGCCCGGCACCTTGCCGAGCAGGAGCAGTGTGTAGAGCTGGCGCAGTGCCGCTTTGGCATAGGCGCTTTCGAGGTTGTCTTCGGCACGGAAGAGACCCTGTCCGCCGGTCTGCCGCTGTCCTTTGGTAATCGCGCCCAACGTGTCGAGCCGCCGCGCAATGGTCGATAGAAACCGCTTTTCCGCTTTCACGTCGGTCGAGATCGGCCTGAAGATGGGCGGCTGAACCTGGTGGGTGCGATTGGTGCGCCCGAGCCCCTGAATGGCCGTGTCCGCCTTCCAGCCTGCCTCGAGCAAATAGTGAATGCGCAGCCGCCTGTTCTTGGCGCCAAGGTCGGCATGATAGCTCCGGCCCGTGCCACCCGCGTCGGAGAACACGAGGACGCGCTTGTCATCGTCCTGAAAAGCAGCGGTCTCCGCCAGGTTGGCGCTGCCCGCGCGATGTTCCACACACAGACGCCGTTCGCCGTCCGCGCCGATGCGGGCGACGACGCGGCGGGACCGTCCGGTGACTTCGGCGACCTGCTCGGTGCCGAACCGCTGGACGATCTGATCGAGGGCGCCTTGCACCGGGGCCAGTGCGCCGAGATGCTCGATGAGACGATCGCGACGTTCGAGCGCATCGCGGCATTGTACGGGCTGGCCATCCCGCATCACCGGCCGCGAGCACAGGTTACCCTCGCCATCGGTATAGGGTTCGAAGAGCTGGGTTGGGAACGAGTGCGCCAGATAGTCCAGGACATATTCTTTGCAGTCG
>JAVBXL010000058.1 GCA_030824575.1 bacterium
CGTCGGCTATTTCGGTTATGAGACGGTCGGGCTGGTCGAAAAACTGCCCCGCCCGCCCGCCAACCCCATCGGCGTGCCCGACATGCTGTTCGTGCGGCCGACCGTGATCCTCGTTTTCGATCGCCTTGCCGACGCGCTCTATCTCGTCGCCCCGGTGTGGAAGGGCAGCTTTACCGATGCCGATGCGGCGATCGAAGCGGCGCTGGAGCGGATCGACGCCACCGCCGCTCGCCTCGCCGCGCCCCTGCCCGCCGTCCCCGCTCCGGCGGAAATAGCCGACGTCGCGGTGACGCCGGTGCTGGAACCCGGCCGCTATGCGCAGATGGTCGACAAAGCGAAGGACTATATTGTCGCGGGCGACATCTTCCAGGTCGTGATCGCCCAGCGTTTCACCAGCCCCTTCACCCTGCCGCCGATCGCCCTCTATCGTGCGCTGCGGCGGATCAACCCATCGCCTTTCCTCTATTATCTGGACCTGCCCGGTTTCGCGCTGATCGGATCGTCACCCGAAATCCTGGTGCGCGCCCGCGACGGCGAAGTCACGATCCGCCCGATCGCCGGCACCCGCCCCCGTGGCAAGAACGCGGTCGAGGACGCCGACAACCGGACAAGCCTGCTCGCCGATCCCAAGGAGCGGGCCGAACATCTGATGCTGCTGGACCTGGGCCGCAACGATGTCGGCCGCGTGGCGACCGCCGGTAGCGTCACCGTGACCGACAGCTACACCGTCGAATTTTACAGCCATGTGATGCACATCGTATCCAACGTCGTCGGTCGCCTGTCCCCGGAAAAAGACGCCATCGATGCGCTGTTTGCGGGCTTCCCGGCCGGCACCGTCTCCGGCGCGCCCAAGGTCCGCGCCTGTCAGATCATCGCCGAACTGGAGCCGGAAACCCGCGGCGCCTATGCCGGCGGCGTCGGCTATTTCGGCCCGGACGGCAATATGGACAGTTGCATCGTGCTGCGCACCGCGGTTCTCAAGGACGGCGTCATGCATGTCCAGGCGGGCGCGGGCATCGTCGCCGATTCGACCGCCGAATATGAACAGCGCGAATGCGAAGCCAAGAGCGGCGCATTGCTGGCCGCCGCGCGCGAAGCGGTGACGCTGGCGCGCGAAGCCGGCTTCGGACAATAAAGGCTCACCGACACGCCCGCCCGCCCATAGCCCCCCGCTCCGCCTGGTCCAGATGGAAATGGTCGCGATGCGCGGCGTTATAGTCAGGCGACAGCACGGTCGAAAACAGCCCGCATGCCCCGTCGCGCACCGCGCGCAAGAACTCGGCGTCCTTCCCCGCCCCCTTCCAGTCGGTCAGCACGCTGACCTGCCGCCCGTCCTTCAATACGAAGGCGGCGACGTCGATCGCATCAGCGGTGGCATGTTCGCTATAATCGCCCTGGCTGCGGCCATAGATGCGCCGACAACTATAGCTGCCGAAATGGCGGATGCTGCGCACCGGCGCGCCATAGATACGCTGCGCGGTCGGCTGCACCACCTGCCATTCCCACAGCTTGAGCGCGGCGACCACCGGGCAGGACGGCGCCACCGCCGCGGGCGTCAAGGCGATCGCATCGCCGTCGGCCCGCAACCGCACCGCATCGGCATAGCGACACTGGTCAGCCCCGCCCGGCTCCATCGCGACATAGTCCACGCCCGCCTGGTCGAGCAGCGCCCGGCACTGCGCACCGTCGCCGGTCAGCGCCGCCAGCTTGCGCCCGGTAAACAACCCGACCGGCTGCGCCAGGTCCAGATCGGTCCAGGGCAAATCCTGCGGCCGCTGCCGCAACCAGGCATAGCCAAGGAACAACAGAGTTAAAAAACCGCCCAGCAGGACGAGACGGCGCAGGGTCAGATGAAGTCGTCGCATCCCTTAAACACGCCGGACCTGCCGCATCGGTTCCGACGTGACGGGATAACCCAGATGGGTCGGGATGCAGAGATGGGTTTCCCCGTCGCGCTCCTCCTGCCATGGCCGCACCTTTTCCACCGGATAAGCCAGGGCATGGGCGACCAAGGCATCATGATTTGCGTGCAGCGCCAATCGCTCCAGATTACGGCGGGTAGGGAAGATCACCTGTGCTTCGCCCGCATCCGCCTTCGCCAATATATCCGCCGCGCTGCTCCAAAACAGGTGCACATTCTCGGTCGTGTCGACGCTCGCCACCTGTCCTTGCGGCGCGCGCGCCAGATAGAATCGCGTGTCGAATACCCGCCGCGCCCGCTCGAACGACGCGGGGTGCCAGCGCGCAAAGGGCGTCAGCGCATCCAGCGCGATGCCCAGCCCCAGCCGCTCCAGCATCGCGCCCATCGTCCGCCCGTCATGCAACCCGTCGCGCAGCCGCAGCACCGCAGCCGCGTCCACCGCGCCGGTAAAGCCGATCCCCAGCCCGCTTTCCTCGATCGTTTCTCGGATGGCGGCGATGCGCCCGGCCGCCTCGTCCGGCTCCAGCCCATGGTCGATTGCGTGCGCCAGCGCATGATCACCCTCATCCACCGCCCCGCCGGGAAACACCAGCGCGCCTGCGGCAAAGGCCATGGTCGACGCGCGCTCCACCATCAGCAAATCAGGCGGACCATCATGCCGATCGCGCACGATGACCACCGTGGCGGCCGGGCGGCCCCTATCCGTTTCACGGGCATCTGTTTCGATTGTCATGGAAACCGCTCTACGCATGTCATGCGCCAGCGGTAAAGTCTTCGGTTCAACCCTGGGAAGGGGTTGGTGGAGCCTAGCGGGATCGAACCGCTGACCTCGTCATTGCGAACGACGCGCTCTCCCAGCTGAGCTAAGGCCCCCGAAGGAGCGCTGCCTATAAGCGAGCGATTTGGACCATGCAACCGTCTTTTGCACAAAAAGTCGCAAGCGCGGCTTATCTGGATCAAGCCGCTGGGAAAGCGCGGCATTCAGGCGCGACGGAGCGCCTGGCAGGCGAGACATTACCCCTGCGTAACGCCCGCAACGATGCCCGCTTGCGCCGACCCTATGGACAATGCCAAGGCTGCGGCTCCATCCTGATCGAGGCCGCCATGCCCACTATCCTGCTGCTGATCGTTTCCAACCTGTTCATGACCGTCGCCTGGTACTGGCATCTCAAAGGCGGGATGGATAAACCGATCCTGCTGGTGATCATGATCAGCTGGGGCATCGCCTTTTTCGAATATTGCCTGGCCGTCCCCGCCAACCGTATCGGCTTCGCCCATGGGTGGAGCGCGGGCCAGCTCAAGGTCGCGCAGGAAGCGATCGCCCTTGTCATTTTCGGCGGCTTCATGGTGACGGTGCTGGGCGAGCCGCTGCACTGGCGCCACCTAGCCGCCTTCGCCTGCATCATGGGCGCGGTGGGATTCCTGTTCGTCGGGCGCAGTTGACGCGGCGTCAGGGAACTTCGGTCGCGCCTGCGCGCTGAGGGACGACCATGAAGAAGGAGTTCCCATGAAGAACGTAATTGGCACGGTCATTGGCGCGGCGATCGATCGCAAGGACGGCGACAGCGGCGTCAAGGGCGCTGTTCTGGGTTATATGGCATCGGGCGCGGCCAAGACGGTGGGCAAGCTCGGCGTGCTGGCCGCGATCGGCTATGGCGTGGTCAATCTCGTTCGCCGCCGGCGCGCCTAAACGCTGCGCTGCGGCAACAGCAGCGAGCTATCCCCATAGGAATAGAAGCGGTATCCCGTCTCGATCGCATGATCATAGACAGCCCGCATCCGCTCCGTCCCCATCAGCGCCGACACCAGCATGAACAGCGTCGATTTGGGCAGGTGAAAATTGGTCATCAGCCCGTCGACCGCCTTGAAGCGATAGCCCGGCGTGATGAAGATGCGCGTTTCGTCGGCGAAGGGTCGGATCATCCCATCCTCGCCGACGGCGCTTTCCAGCAGGCGCAGCGACGTCGTGCCGACCGCGATCAGCCGCCCGCCAGCGGCCCGCGCCGCGTTCAGTCGATCCGCCGTCGCCGCGTCGATCCGCCCCCATTCGGCATGCATCCGATGGTCGTCGGTATCGTCCGCCTTCACCGGCAGGAAGGTGCCGGCCCCCACATGCAGCGTCAGTGTTTCGGTCGCGACACCCGCCTCGCGCAGCGCCGCCATCAGATCCGGCGTAAAATGCAGCGCGGCGGTGGGCGCGGCGACCGCGCCATCCTCCCGCGCGAACATGGTCTGGTAATCGCTGCGATCGCGTTCGTCGGTCGGGCGCTTGCTGGCGATATAGGGCGGCAGCGGCATCCGCCCCGCCCGTTCCAGCAGCAGCTCCACCGGCTCGTCGCCCTCGAAATCCAGCGTCACGCCGCCATCCTCGTCGCGCGCGCCGGCGATCGCCGTCACGCCCGCGCCGAAATCGATCCGGTCGCCCGCCCGTACCCGCTTGGCGTTGCGCAGGAAGGCCTGCCATTGCCGCAGCCCCTGTCTTTTGTGCAGCGTCGCCCCGATCCGCGCCTCGCCACGCATCCCTTCCAACTGGGCTGGGATGACCCTGGTGTCGTTGAACACCAGCACGTCGCCCGCGCGCAGCAGGCCGGGCAGGTCGCGCACGATCCGGTCCTGCATCGGGCCATCGCCGGGCACCAGCAACATGCGCGCGCTGTCGCGCGGCGAGGCCGGCCGCAGCGCGATATTCTCAGGCGGCAGGTCGAAATCGAACAGGTCTACGCGCATGGCAAAGTCGCCGGACGAACCGGCTTATTTCTTTTTGGGCGCGGGCTTTTTCGCCGCGACCGGCTTGGCTGCCGGCGTGTCGATGATCGACACCGGCGGCGCGGGCGGCGGCGGCGCGGCCGTGACCGGCGGCTTGCCGTCGCTGTCGATCGACGCCTGCAGAATCACGGTCGGGTTGGCCGGCGGCTCGCCCTGCGCGATCGCATCGACATATTGGATGCCTTCTATCACGCGGCCGAACACCGTATATTTCTTGTCCAGTTGCATCCGCGGCAGCAGCACGATGAAGAACTGGCTGTTGGCGCTATCCTCGCCCTGGGCGCGAGCCATCGACACGGTGCCGCGCAGATGCGGCATCGGATTGAACTCCGCCTTCAGGTCCGGCATCGTCGAACCGCCGGTGCCGTCACCCTTGGGATCGCCGCCCTGGGCCATGAAGCCGGGGATGACGCGATGGAATTTCAAGCCGTTATAAAAGCCCTGGCGCGTCAATTCCTTGATCCGCTCGACATGAGCAGGCGCGATGTCGGGCCGCAGCTGGATGCGCACGCGGCCACCGCTGGACAGGTCCAGATCCCAGATATTCTGCGGATCGGCCGGCACCGTGGCGGGCGGCAGTTTCGGCGTTAGGTCGGTGCCCAGCGACTTGGCGTTTTCCTGCGCGCGCGCGGCGGCTTCCGCCTTCTTCACATCCTCGCCGCCACCACCGCCGCCGCCCTGGGCATAGGCCAGGCCGGACGCGGTAAGGGCGACGCCGATCGCAACGGTCTTGAGCGCGCAAGTGAAACGCATGGGGTAGGACTTCCTTGATCTCTTAGGCCGACGGGCAAGCCGCCCTGATAGCGCGCTGATCGCGATTGGCAACTGAACGCAGGCTGAGTAACGCTTAAATCCCGCCCTTGCGCCCGATCTTCTCGACCCGCGCGGCCACCTCGTCGCGCACCGTGGGGCTGACGAATTTATGAATCGGCCCGCCATAGAGCGCGATTTCCTTGACCAGGCGCGACGCAATCGGCTGCAACGACACGTCCGCCATCAGAAAGACGGTTTCGATCCGGCCGTTGATCTGCTGGTTCATGCCCGCCATCTGATATTCATATTCGAAGTCCGCGACCGCGCGCAGGCCACGGATGATCATGCTGGCATGTTGCGATTCGGCGAAATCCATCAGCAGCGAATTGAAGCCGGTCACGACAATGTCGGTATCGATCCCCGCACATTCGCGCCGCACCATCTCCAGTCGCTCTTCGTCGGAGAACATCGGCGACTTGGCGATATTGGTGGTCACGCCGATCACCAGCTTGTCGACCAGTTTCGCGCCGCGGCGGATGATGTCCATATGGCCAAGCGTGATCGGGTCGAACGTGCCCGGATAGACGCCGATACGCTGCTTGCTCATGACGTTAGCGATCCCTCTCCACGATATAGTCGGCAATGGCGCGCAGCAGGTCTGCCTCCGCGCCATGTCCGTGCAGGTGCGCCTTGGCCTGATCGACCAGTATCTGCGCCTGTTCTCGCGCGCGCGCCACGCCCAGCAGCGACACGAACGTTTCCTTGCCTGCCGCCGCATCCTTGCCCAGCGCCTTGCCCGCCAGCGCCGCGTCGCCCTCTACGTCCAGCAGGTCGTCGGCGATCTGGAACGCCAGGCCGATGTCCCGGGCATAGCCGTGCAGCCCGGTGCGCGCCTCATGCGGCAAGCGCGCCATGATCGCCGCGGCCTCCACGCAGAAGGCGATCAGCGCCCCGGTCTTCAGATTCTGGAGCCGCGTGACGGTGGCCAGGTCGAAGCGGGTTTTTTCCGCCTCCAAATCCATCATCTGCCCGCCCGCCATGCCGGCCGGGCCGCTCGATACGGCCAAGGCCCGCACCAGGTCGATCCGCACGAAAGGATCGGGATGCGTCTCCTCGTCGGCCAATATCTCGAACGCCAGGTCGTGCAGGCAATCGCCTGCCAGGATCGCCGCGGCCTCGTCATAGGCTTTATGCACTGTCGGCTTGCCGCGGCGCATATCGTCGTCATCCATCGCCGGCAGGTCGTCGTGGATCAGCGAATAGACATGGATGCACTCGATCGCCAGGCCGACGCGCAGCGCCGAATCGCGGGAGATGTTGAACAGGTCGCACGCCGCCTGCACCAGCAGCGGGCGCAACCGCTTGCCACCGCCGATCGCGGCATGGCGCATCGCTTCGTACAGACGGGCGCGGGCGTCGTCCGGCACCGCCAGCAGCCGGTCGAAGGCGGCATCGATATCCTGCGCCACGCTGGCGGCGCGGCTGGTGACCAGCGATGCCGCGGCGGCGTCCCCATCCCCGCTCATCCTGATCAATCCGCGCCGAAGGGTTGCGCGCCGGTCACCGCGCCATTGGCGTCGACCGTCAGCTTGGCGATCCGCGCCTCGGCCGCCTGCAATCGCTCAGCGCACCGCTTGCGCAATTCCTCCCCCTGGGCATAGAGCGAGATCGACTCGTCCAGCGGCACGTCGCCGCTTTCCAGCCGACGGACGATCGTTTCGAGCGCGCGCAGCGCATCCTCGAAAGACAGGGTTGCGGTATCGGGGGTGGAAATTTCCTCAGCCATGCCCTTGCATTGGCGGCCGCCACGGTCCCGGTCAAGCCCGCGTCAGCCAATCAAGGGGGACAGGCTTCATCCAGATCCTGTCATCGCCCGGCCCCGTCATCACCGCGTCATGACGTCATTTCAGGGGACATGGCGGGAACATCGCAGTTTTGCGTTGACGCACCATGTTGCACATGCACATAAAAGGATCGCTATGAAATATTATATCCCCCTGATCGCCGCCGCCAGTGTTTCGTTGCTGTCGGCCTGCAACAACAATAAAGAGCCTGAGGTCGTGGGCGGCCCGGCCGACCCGATGGCCGCCGAATTGGCCAACGCCGCGCCGGTCGAGCTGCCGCCGTCGGTCAAGGCGAACAAGCAGTTCCGCTGCAAGGACAACAGCCTGATCTTCGTCGACTTTATGAGCGACGACAAGACCGCGCTGCTGCGCACCGAAAAGGGTGGCACCGCCACCTCGCTCAAGGCCGCCGAAGTCGGCAAGCCTTTCACCGCCGAAGGCTTCGAAGTCAGCGGTTCGGGCGACGACGTCACCATCACCGTGCCCGGCAAGGGCGCCCAGGCCTGCCACGTCTAAACCGGGCACGCCCTTTTCTGTCTTTCCCAGGCCGGACCTCCCCTAAAGGTCCGGCCTTTTTCTTTTAGGGCCCACGGCAGGTTTTGACCATTTTCGGACATCCAACATCCGTTCGGGCTGAGCCCGTCGAAGCCCTATTCTCTCTTCAAATTCCTGAATTTTATAGAAGAGATGCCCTTCGACAGGCTCAGGGCGAACGGATGTTTGG
>JAVBXL010000034.1 GCA_030824575.1 bacterium
ATTTCGATCGGCGCGTCGGCGGGCGCCGTGCAGGCGCTGCTGCGCATTCTGCCCGCGCTGCCGGCCGACTATCCGATCCCCCTGTTCATCGTCGTCCATGTGCCGCCCGATCGCAGCAATGCGCTGGTGTCCCTGTTCGCTGCGAAATGCCAAATTGCCGTGCGGGAAGCGGAGGACAAGGAGCCGATCCTGCCCAGCACCGTCTATTTCGCGCCATCCGACTATCATCTGCTGGTGGAGGCGGACCGGTCGCTGTCATTATCGATGGACGAACCGGTCAATCACAGCCGCCCCGCCATCGACGTGCTGCTGGAAAGCGCGGCCGATGCCTATGGTCCGGCGCTGGCCGCCATCGTCCTGACCGGCGCCAATCATGACGGCGCGGCGGGGCTGAAGGCCGTATGCGCCGCCGGCGGCACCGCCATCGTGCAGGATTTCGCCGATGCGCAGGTCGCCACCATGCCCGAAGCGGCGCTGACGGCCTGTCCGTCCGCGCGTGTGATGACCCTGGACGATCTTATCCCCTATCTTCTGACACTGGCGGCGACATGACGAGCGAGACGCACCCCATCTACTGCCTGCTGGTCGACGATCTGGCGGAAAATCTGCTCGCGCTGGAGGCGCTGCTTCAGCGCGACGGTCTTGTCTGCCTCAAGGCGCGGTCGGGCGAAGAGGCGCTGGAACTGCTGTTGGTCCATGACGTCGCGCTGGCCCTGCTCGACGTCCAGATGCCCGGCATGGATGGTTTCGAACTGGCCGAATATATGCGCGGCAACGAACGCGCCCGCCATGTTCCGATCATCTTCGTGACCGCCGGCACCACCGACCTGCAACGCCGTTTCCGCGGCTATGAAGCGGGCGCCGTGGACTTCATCCAAAAGCCGATCGAAGCGGACATATTGCGGTCGAAAGCCGCCGTCTTCTTCGACCTGCATGATCAGCGGCGCCAGATCGTGGCGCAGCGCGACGAAATGGCGAAGCTCGCCGCCGCTTTGCAGTCAGCCGACCGACGCAAGAATGAATTTCTCGCCATCCTTGGCCACGAACTGCGCAATCCCATCGCCGCGCTCGCCGCCGGCCTGCACCTGCTGGAACGGCGCGAAGGCACCGACGCCGCTAGGGAGATACGCGGCCGCATGGACCGCCATGTCCAGCATCTCGCCCGCCTGATCGAGGATATTCTGGACATCGCCCGCATCGATCAGGGCAAGATTTCGCTGAAGACGCAGCGCATTTCGCTCCAGGACGCGCTCGGCTTCGCGGTGGAGGCCTGCCAGCCGGCGATCGAGGCCGCGCAGCATCGGCTCGTCCTCGATATCACCGACCAGCCCGTCTGGCTGGACGCCGATTATGCCCGCATCGTCCAGATCGCCTCGAACCTGCTCAACAATGCGGCCAAATATACGCCGGCGGGCGGTGAAGTACGCCTGACCGCGCGGGTGGTCGATGGCTGGGCGGAGATAGAGGTGGCGGATACCGGCATCGGCATCCCTGCCGATATGCAGGCCCGCATCTTCGACCTGTTCGCCCAGGTGAAGAAACCCAATGGCGATCAGCAGGACGGCCTTGGCATCGGCCTCGCACTGGTGCGGCAACTGGTCGCGCTACATGGCGGCGCGCTCTCGCTCAAGCGGAGCGTGCCGGGCGAGGGGAGCATCTTCCAGGTGCGCCTTCCCACGGTGGAGGCACTGGTCGCCTGATCCTTTTCGGCCACAGTCTGCCGCTTCTATTGCTGCGGCCAGTGCTAATGACTTGCAACAGCCTTGATATTTCTCTAGCGGACCGGCGCATCCGTTAGGGGGAAATATGAAGAGTCGCGCCGCCATGCTGTTCAACACGACGATGCTGTCCGTCGCCGGTCTCGCTCCCGGAGTGCCGCTCGCCCAGGCCGCCGAAGCGGACGATATCGTCGTCACCGCCGCCCGTTCGGTCCTGCCGGCCAATGCGTTGCCGCTGACCATCGACGTCATCGATCAGGAAACGCTCAATCAGCAGGTGGCGATCGGCGGATCGATCGTCGACGCCGTCTCCACGCTGACCCCTTCCTTCTCCCCCACGCGCCAGAAGCTGTCCGGCGCCGGCGAAACGCTGCGCGGTCGATCGCCGCTTTACGCCATCAACGGCATCCCGCAGACCGCGCCGTTGCGCGACGGCGCGCGCGACGGCTTCACCATCGATCCCTTCTTCGTCGACCGGGTCGAACTGATCTACGGTTCTAATGCCTTGCAGGGCATTGGCGGCACCGGCGGCATCGTCAATCAGGTGACGGCCGCCCCTGCCAAGAGCGATGGCCTGTCCGGCCGCATGCTGGTGCAGGGCAATGCCGACACCGGCTTCCATGGCGACGGCATCGGCGGCAAAGTCGCCGGTCTGCTCGCCTGGCGCGGCGGCCGCTGGGATGCGATGATCGGCGCGGCCTATGAAAAGCGTGGCACCTTCTATGACGGCCATGGCGATCGCGTCGGCACCGACCTGACCCAGGGCGAAACACAGGACAGCCGCAGCTGGTCGCTGTTCGGCCGCTTCGGCTATGCGCTCAGCGACACCGCGCGCATCGACCTGACCATGAGCCGCTTCCAGTTGAAGGGGGAGGGCGACTATATCGCTTCCACCGGCAATTATCGCATCGATCTGCCGACGACATCCGTGCGCGGCACCCCGCCCGGCGTACCGGCCACCAGCCGGACCGAAAGCGCGGCGCTGACCCTGACCGATACCGATCTTGCCGGCGGCAATCTGATCGCGCAGCTCTTCTTCAACCGTTCGCGCGACACCTATGGCGGCGAAATCGCCCCGATCGCGACCTTTCAGATCGTGCCCGGCGGCACATTGTTCGATCAGTCGCAAAATCGCAGCCGCAAATATGGCGGCAAGCTCAGCTATGAACGCACCATCCCCGGCTTCGAGGCGCTGACCGCCATCGTCGGCGTCGATGCGCTTTACGACCTCACCGAACAGCGGCTGATCGCCACCGGTCGCACCTGGGTGCCACCGACCGACTATCGCAGCATCGCCCCCTTCGCGCAGGCGAACCTGGCCCTGTTCGACAAGAAGCTGCGCATCGCCGCTGGCGTCCGTCATGAAGATGTGAAGATCGGCATCGACGATTACACCACGCTCGCCAGCTATGGCGGCTTTGCCGTATCGGGCGGCACCCCGCGCTTCAGCGACACGCTGGTCAATGGTGGCGTGATCCTGGAACCCTGGACCGGCATCCGGGCCTATGCCAGCTATGCCGAAGGCTATACCGTGCCGGACGTCGGTCGCATCGCCCGCGCGGTCGGCACGCCGGGCGTGGATATCGACGATTATGTGAATATCGAGCCGATCGTGTCCAACAATCGCGAAATCGGCATGGAAGTGAAGCGCGGCCCGATTGACGCCAGCGCCGCCTATTTCTGGTCGACCAGCAAAAATGGTTCGCTGCTGGTCCAGACCGCGATCGGCGCGCCGTTCGAAATCCAGCGCCAGCGCGTGGAAATTCAGGGTCTCGAACTCAATCTGAGCGTCAAGATGCCGCTGCCGGGCCTGACCCTCTCCACCGGCTACGCCCATCTGATCGGCCGCACCGACGGGTCGGACAATGGCGTCGATGTGGTCGATCGCGACCTGGATGGCGCCAACATCTCGCCCGATCGTCTGAATGTCGCCGCCAGCTATGCACATGGTCCGATCTCGGCGCGCATCCAGACCCAATTCTTCCTCGCCCGCCAGTTCGAACGCACGCCGGGCAATTACAACCCGCTCTACCGGTTCGACGGCTATGACGTGACCGACCTGTCGCTGCGCTACCAGACCGGCTTTGGCGCACTCACGCTGGCGGCGCAGAACATCTTCGATACCTTCTATATCGACTATTACAGCCAGACCGTGCGCCCCAACGACAACGCCCATTATTTCGCCGGGCGGGGGCGCAACTTCACCTTGTCCTGGGACTATCGGTTCTAAATCGATATGGGATCGGGGGCAGGGGCCTCGCGATCCCATATCAACAGGCGCGTAAATAATGCTCTGATTATGTGTGTTGACCGCATTCTGCGAGCCGCGGCTGTTCCAGCCGACTTCAGAATGCTCTAAGGGGCGCCATGCTCACCCTGCGCCAGATCGAGATTTTCCGCGCCATCATGATCGCCAAGACGGTCAGCGCCGCCGCGCAGATGCTCGGCACGTCGCAGCCCGGCCTCAGCCGCATGCTCGGCCATATGGAGGACAAGCTACGCTTCCGCCTGTTCGACCGCACGCGCGGCCGGCTGGTCCCCACCCATGAAGCACGTGTCCTGTTCGATGAGATCGAGCATGTCTATAAGGGGTTCGAAGACCTCAACCATGTCATCAAGCGTCTGGCAAAGGGGGAAGACCGGACCTTCCGCGTCGGGGCCTCTCCCTCGCTCGGCCATTCGGTCGTGCCGCAGATGCTCGCCCGCCTCACCGCCAACTATCCCGGCCTCACAATCCAGTTCGACATTCTTTCGGTCGAGCAGGCGGCCGATTATCTGGCGCTCCAGCGTGGCGACTATGCGCTGACCGCCTTTCCGCTCGACCATCCCAACATCCTGTCCAGCCGCATCGGCGCTGGACGCATGGTCTGCGCCGTCCCCTCCAGCCACCCGCTCGCGGACCGGGACCGCATCAGTGTGGCGGATATTGCGGGCGAGCAACTGCAATCCTTCCGTCCCGATACGCCGCACGGCCGGATCATCGCCGACATGTTCGCGCGGGCAGGGCAGGAACTGGAGGTCGCGACCTATATCCGTTTTGCCGAAACTGCCGTCGCCTTCGTCGCCAATGGCATGGGGGTGGCGCTGGTCGATAGTTTCACCGCGATGCAGGCCCATGCCGAAACCGTGCGCTTCCTGGAATTCGAAGAACCCGGCGTGCTGCCGGTCTATATGAACCGCAATCTGGAATCGCCGCGCGCCATCATCGGCGAGACGTTCGAGGAGATATCACGCTCGATACTCCTCGCCCTCCCACGGCCGAAGCCATAACATAAAGGCATGGCAAAGCGCGTTTGACATGATGGAAAGCAAGGATCGTTCGCAACATAGCAGTCCGACCCGCAGAATAGAACCAGATAGGACACCGGGTTGGTTGATGTGAAGGGGCCGGTGGCTCCCGAGAGGATGAAAGGCGTTTCCAAGATGGCCAGTTATTCCGCCAGCGGCACCGTGTCCGTGCGGCCCTATGTGACCGTAGACAATGTCTCGGCCCGGCCGTCCGACAGCAATTGGACCGCGCGCCAGATTCTGGTCGTTGCAACCTGCTTCATCCTCAACATGCTCGACGGCATGGACGTGCTGATCCTCTCCTACATCGCGCCCGCGCTGTCGTCCGACTGGCAGGTCAGCCCCGAAAGCCTGGGCGTCGTGTTCAGCGCGGGGCTGGCCGGCATGGCCGCCGGCGGCCTGCTGATCGCGCCGCTGGCCGACCGCTTCGGCCGGCGCAAACTGATCCTGGCCTCGCTCATCATGATGGCCGTCGCCATGTTCGCGTCGGGCATCGCCACCTCCATCCCCGAACTGATCGCCAGCCGCTTCGTGGTCGGCATCGGCATCGGCACCGTGTTGGCCAGCATGGCTGCGCTCACCGCCGAATATGCGCCCGAAAAGCATCGCACCTTCGCGGTCGGCTTTCTGCAGGCGGGCTATCCGGTCGGCGCGACCATCACCGGCTTCGTCGTCGCCAGCCATGTCACCACCCATGGCTGGCAGGCGATGCTGCTGGGCGCCGCCTTCCTGTGCGCCGCCGCCATCCCGCTGGTCTGGTTGCTGTTGCCCGAATCCATCGCCTTCCTGCTCAGCCGCCAGCCGAAAGGCGCGCTGCAAAAGGCGAACAAGCTGCTCGCCTCGATCGGTCAGCCGCAACTCGACACGCTGCCGCCGCTCGCACAGCGCGAAGCCCGCAATGCCGGGGTGCGCGGCCTGCTGAGCGAAGGCCGCGCGCCCAGCACCATCCTGCTCTGGCTAGCCATCACCTTCAGCTTCATGACCCTTTATTTCGTCATCAGCTGGATTCCCAAGCTGGCGGTCGAGGCCGGCCTGCCGGCAAAGGACGCCATCTATGCTGGCGCCATCTACAATATCGGGGTCTTCATCGGCACCTCCTCGATCGGCCTGGTCGCGATGCGCTTCGACCTGCGCCGCCTGATCCTGGTCTATATGGCGCTAGCCGCCGCCGCGCTCACCATCTTCGGATCGGTGGCCATGCCGCTCGCTGCGACACTGGGCACCGCCTTCCTTATCGGCGTCTTCGTACAGGGCGGCTTCAACGGCTGCTACCCGCTCGCCGCCAGTCTCTATCCGCCCGAAGCGCGCGGCACCGGCATCGGCTGGGCCATGGGCGTCGGCCGGATCGGCGCAGTGATTGGCCCGATGCTGGGCGGCTTCCTGCTCGCGGCGAAGGTGTCGCTGCCGGTAATCTTCGGCATCTTCGCGGTGCCGGTGGTGCTGGCCGGCCTCTGCGCCTCGCTCATCCGCCTGCCCAAGGCCGCCTGAACCCTCTCGACCAAGGACAAATCCCATGTTCCAGACCCCCGTATCGGATACGGGCCGACCGGTCGCGTCCATCCTCTGCGGCCTGATCGGCAGCGGCATCGCCGGATCGCGCAGCCCGCAAATGCACGAAGGCGAAGCCCGCGCGCTTGGCCTGCCCATGGTCTATCGCATCCTCGATGGCGCAGTGATGGACTATGACGCCTCTGGCTTGCCGCGCCTCATCCCCATGCTGGCGGCGATGGGCTTTGACGGCATCAACGTCACCCATCCTTTCAAGCAGGACGTCATGCCGTTGCTCGACAGCCTGTCCCCTGCGGCGAAGGCGCTGGGCGCGGTCAACACCATCCTGTTCGAAAATGGCCAGGCCTATGGCGACAATACCGACTGGTCTGGCTACCGTGCCCATTTCCTGGCCGGCCTTGGCCAGCATAAGCGCGCCGATGTCGCGATGATCGGCGCAGGCGGCGCGGCGGCGGCGGTGGGCTATGCCCATCTCGACCTTGGTGCCACCCGCCTGACCCTGTTCGATCTCGCACAGGACCGTGCGCAGGCACTGGCCGATCGTCTCGCCGCGCTCTTCCCCGCCGCGCAGGTGACGGCCGCCGCCACGGCGCAGGCTGCCATCAGCGGCGCCGATGGCGTGGTCCAAACCTCGCCCATCGGCATGCTCAGCCATCCGGGCCTGCCCTTCGATCCCGATTGGCTGACGGCCGATCAATGGGTGTCGGACATCATCTATTTCCCGCTCCAGACCGCCTTGCTTGCCGCCGCGCAGGCAAAGGGCTGCGCGACGCTGACCGGTGGCGGCATGGCGGTGATGCAGGCCGCCCACGCTTTCGCCCTCTTTACGGGAACCGAACCCGATTCCGCGCGGATGCTCCGCGATTTCGACCGCGCCAGCGCTGGAGCCGCCGCATGATCGCCGACACGCCCCCTGCCATCGTCGTGCCCGCCCCGGTGGTGCTGGCCAAGGCCGCGCAGTTGCAGGGGCCATCCGCCGGTCCCCAGACGCCGCCGCCAGCCGCCCCGGCCGACAAGCCCGGCTGGCGCTCACGGCTGAAGGACAAGGGTGTCGATCTCACCTTCTCCTATGTCTCCGAAAGCGCGGCCAGCCTCACTGGCGGGCGGGATGGCGGCGCAGCCTATACCCAGCAATTGCTCGCCTCCGCCTCGATCGACACGGGCAAGGCATTCGGCCTCGACGGCGGCAAGCTGATCGCCACCATCATCCATCGCAAGGGGGAGGATCTGACCGCAACCCGCCTCGGCAACCTGTTCGAAGTGCAGGAATTGTTCGGTGGCGGCCAGGATCTGCGCCCGGCCGAACTCAGCTACGAACAGAAATTGAACGGCGGCAAGACCGCGTTGAAATTCGGCCTCTATCATACGGGGGATGATTTCGCGACCTTGCCCAGCGGTTGCCAGTTCCAGAATTTCGCCTTCTGCCCGCGCCCGACCACGCTCTTCTACAATAGCGGCTTTTCCGGCTTCCCGATCCCCCGCTGGGGC
>JAVBXL010000100.1 GCA_030824575.1 bacterium
CACCACGCCCGCCTTGAAATCGGCGAACAGCACCGGCACGCAGTCGGCGGTCAATATGCCCAGCACGAGCCCCGGCCGGTCCGTGACCATGGCGTCGGCCGGCGGGCGCGCGTCGTCCGCGATCGGCCCGGTCACCGTCACCACGTCGGGCGAATGGACCTGATGCACCGTCACCAGCGCCCCGCCGGGCAGGAGCGCGCCCAGCGCCAGATCGCGATTGCGCAACACCGCCACGCGCTCGTCCGCCGATCCCAGGCCGACATTCAATCCCGCATGGACCCCGCTCGACACCCCGCCGCGCCGCCCGGCAAAGCCATGGGGCACGGCGTCCAGTCCCGGCGCGCGCAGCAATTCGATCATCCGCAAAGGCTCCTTGTATTGCGTCCTACCCTTGGACGCACATGTCGCACGCACGCAACATACTTGCGCATGGCGGAATAGGCGATAGTCTCCCGTCCATAGCTCAACCGGGGCGGCGTCGCGTCGTCCGAGCAGAACAAATGAGTGTAAAGGGCATCATCCATGATTTTCGGGCGCGTTAAGTCTCTCGACGCCATATTGGCGACGGCCGAGAAGAAATCGCTGCACCGGTCGCTGGGCGCGTTCCAGCTGACCATGTTGGGTATCGGCGCCGTCATCGGCACCGGCATCTTCGTCCTGACGGCGGAGGCCGCGCAAAAGGCGGGGCCGGGCATGATGCTCTCCTTCGTCATCGCCGGCTTCGTCTGCGCGGTGGCCGCGCTCTGCTACGCTGAAATGGCCGCCATGGTCCCGGTGTCTGGTTCGGCCTACACCTACAGTTATGCCGTCATGGGCGAACTCATCGCCTGGATGGTCGGCTGGGCGCTGATTCTGGAATATGCGGTCGCGGCCGGGGCGGTATCGGTTGGCTGGTCCGGCTATGTTGTGGGCCTGATCGAACATACATTCCATCTCGATATTCCCGATCTCCTGACGCGCGGGCCGTTCGATGGCGGCGTGGTCAATCTGCCCGCCATGCTGATCGCCGGCCTTGTCACATGGCTGCTGGTCATCGGTACGAAGGAAAGCGCGTCCGTCAACGCGGTGCTGGTGCTGATCAAGGTCGCGGCGCTAACGATGTTCATCGTCCTCGCCCTGCCGGTCATCAACATGGACAATTTCACCCCCTTCGCCCCGCTCGGCTTTTCCGGCATTTCGGCGGCCGCCGCCTCCATCTTCTTTGCTTATGTGGGCTTCGACGCCGTCTCGACCGCCGCAGAAGAAACCAAGAATCCGCAGCGCAACATGCCGATCGGCCTGATCGGCTCGCTCGGCATTTGCACCATCTTCTACATGCTGGTCGCCGCCGGCGTCATCGGCACCGTCGGCGCGCAGCCCGTTGCGGGTCCGGCCGGCGAAATTCTGGCCCCCGGTTCGACCGCCCTGTCGCAGCAATGCGCCGCGCTCGCCGCGGCCGGGACCGAAGCCGTAACCTGCTCGAAGGAAGCGCTGGCCTGGACCCTGCGTGAAATCGGCTGGCCCCAGATCGGCAATCTGCTTGGCCTTGCCGCTGGTTTGGCGCTCCCTTCGGTCATCCTGATGATGATGTTCGGTCAGACCCGCATCTTCTTCGTCATGAGCCGCGACGGCCTGCTGCCGGCTGTCTTCTCGAAGGTGCATCCGACGTACCGGACGCCCTATGTCATCACCATCCTGACCGGTATCTTCGTCGCGCTCTTCGCCGCCTTCTTCCCCGTCGGCATCCTCGCGGACATCTCCAACTCCGGCACATTGTTCGCCTTCGCCGCCGTGTCGATAGCCGTGCTGCAACTGCGCAAGACCGACCCCAGCCGCAAGAGGCCGTTCCGCACCCCCGCGATCATGGTGACCGCGCCGATCGCGATCCTGGGCTGCCTCTATCTGTTCTGGAGCCTGGGCATTGAAACCAAGCTGATGTTCGTCGGCTGGGCGGCGATCGGCCTGCTCGTCTATTTCGGCTACAGCCGCAGCCGCAGCCATGTCGGCCGCGGCGTGGTGGACGTGCCGGAGGATGATGCCGGCATCCCGCCCCAGCCGGTGCCGCCGTTACCCGGCGTGCATACGCCGGGCGGGCAGGACGCCTGATCGACACAAAAAAGGGGCGGTCTTCCGCCCCTTTTTCTTATCCACCTCAGCTTGCTTCAGTGGAAGTCAATCTCCGCTTCACGCATCGCGCCATGATGGGGCCGGGTGAACAGTTTGCCGCGTTCGGCCCAGATCACGATCAGGAAAGACCCGATGCCGAACACCAGCAATCCGGTGGTGAAGGGCAGGGTGGTGCCGTCGAACGCGCGACCCACGATGCTGCCCAAGGCGCTCGACAGCGCCGTCGTCAGGAACGCCTGGAAGGAGGAGGCGACGCCGGCGCCGCGGTGGAACGGCTCCATCGAAATCGCGCTGAAATTGGACGCGGTGAAGGCGACGGTCATCATCGTCATCGCCTGCAGCACCATGAAAGTGGTCAGCGTCTCCAGGCCCGCCAGGATCACCGCCATATGGATCGCGGCGATCAGGATGAACGCGATCAGCGCGCTCTGGCTCATCCGCCGCGCGCCGAATCGCTGCACCAACCGGCTGTTGATCAGGCTGCCGATCCCCATGCACCCGGCGATCGCGGCAAAGGCGATAGGAAAGATATGCTCGGCATGGAACACGTCGAAGAAAATCTGCTGGACCGACAGGATGAAGCCGATCAGGCCGCCCATCACCACGCCGCTCGCCAGCATATAGCCGATCGAACTGCGCGTGCGCATCACCACGCCCACCGTCTGCATCAGCGATCGCACCGTAATCTGCATCCGGTTGTCCGGGTGCAGCGTTTCG
The DNA here is from genome assembly GCA_030824575.1 of bacterium. Lineage (GTDB taxonomy): Bacteria > Pseudomonadota > Alphaproteobacteria > Sphingomonadales > Sphingomonadaceae > Sphingobium. The sequence continues at coordinate 2,824 of JAVBXL010000100.1, forward strand.
GGCAGGCGCACCGTCATCCAGATCAGGACCATGCTGGCCAGGATTACTAGCGCCCAGAAGATCCAGCGCCACGGCGCGATCCATAATATCGCCTGGCCGAAACTGGGCGCCATCACCGGGATCAGCATGAACACCGCGAAGATCAGCGACATCACCCGCGCCATCGCATCGCCCTTGAACCGGTCGCGCACGATGCCCACCGTGATCACCCGGCTCGCCCCGGCAAAGAATCCGGCGCAGGCCCGGCCTACCAGCATCATGGTGAAGCTTTGCGCACTGGCGCAGGCGACCGACGAGACGATGAACAGCGCCATTGCCCAACCCAGCACCCGCTTGCGCCCATAGCGGTCCGACAAGACACCGAACAGCAAAGACCCGAAGCCCAGCCCCAGAAAATAGACGCTGATGATCAACTGCCGGTCATTGGGATGCGGGATGGCCAGATCACGCCCGATTTCCGGCAACGCCGGCAACATCGGGTCGATCGACAGCGCGTTCATTGCCATCAAGCAGGCGCATAGCAGCACGAATTCGCGGAACTGAATGTCCTTGCGCGCTGGGGCGGGCGAAGCAGGGGGGACGGGACTCATGCCGGGGGCTATGCGGGCAATGGTCCGACGATGCCAGTCCCAATCCGCTACTGATGTCAAGAAGTTCGGCGAAGCGTTAACCCTGGTTGTGCCCCGATTACCTTACGACCGCGCCGATATGGCGAAAATCACGTTAACCATTTCTTATCGCTTCCCGGTCAAACCTGCTCTTCGTGGAAAAGGGGGTCCAGATCCATTGCGTTAGATTGGGAACAGGGGAAATCACATGGGCAACAGCATCAAAAGCGCAGAATTTCTAATGGAAGCCCGCCTGTCGCGGGCGGCATATGGGTCGGCGGAAGATTGTTTCGACCTGGGCGTGGCCTATAGCTGCGGCACCGGCGGCCTGTCGATCGATCTGGTCGAAGCCCATAAATGGTTCAACCTGGCGGCGCTGCGCGGCAGCGAGCAGGGCCAGTCGATGCGCGCCGAGATCGCCGAGGAAATGACCGCGCGCGAAATCGCCGAAGCGCAGCGCCAGGCTCGCGCCGTTATCGCCGCAAGTCAGCTACGCGCCGCCTGATCCGCTTTCCTTGCGGAACGGGGTTCGTTCAGCCAGCCACATCCGGTCCTGCTGCACGCCCGCGCGTTCGGCGATCAGGAAGTCGGCAATAGCCCGGCGGAAACCCGGATTGGGGATATAATGGGCGGAAAAGGTCGGTTCGGGCGCATAGCCCCGCGCCAGCTTGTGCCCGCCCTGCGCGCCCGCCTCCACTTTATGGAGCCCGCGCGCGATCGCCGCGTCTATCGCCTGATAATAGCATAGTTCGAAATGCAGGTTGGGGACGTCCTCGACGCAGCCCCAATAGCGCCCGTACAGCGTATCCGCGCCGATCAGGTTGAGCGCGCCCGCGATCGGCCGCCCGTCGCGCAACGCCAGGATCAGCAGCGTCCGGTCGCCCATCGTCTCGCCCAGGATCGAAAAGAAGGTGCGGGTCAAATAGGGCTGTCCCCATTTGCGCGCGCCGGTATCCTGATAAAATTCCCAGAAAATATCCCAATGCGCCTCGGTCAGGCCGCCGCCGCTCAGATGGACGATCTCCAGCCCCTCGACCGCGCGCGCCCGTTCCTTGCGGATATTCTTGCGCTTCTCGCTCGACAGGTCGGCCAGGAAATCGCCGAACCCGCCATAGCCGCGATTGGTCCAGTGGAACTGGCTATCCTCGCGAATCAGCCAGTCCGCCGCCTCGAACAATGGCACCTGCTGCGGCGCGATGAACGTCGCATGGGCCGACGACAGGCCGTTGCGCTCCACCAGCGTCTCGATCCCTGCGATCAGCGCAGAGGCCATGCTCTCGTCGCGCAGCAGCAGTCGGGGACCGGGCACGGGTGAGAAAGGCGCGGCGATCTGAATCTTGGGATAGTAACGCCCGCCCGCCCGCTCCCAGGCATCGGCCCAGCTATGGTCGAACACATATTCGCCTTGGCTGTGGCTTTTGCCATAAGCGGGTGCGGCTGCCGCAATGCGGCCGTCCGGCCCATCCACCACGATCGGCAAAGGCTGCCAGCCAGTCCCCTCGCCGACGCTGCCCGATCGCTCCAACGCGACCAGAAAATCCCAACTTATGAAAGGGTTAGTATCGCCGGCGCACGCATCCCATTGCTCCCGATCGAAATCCGCCACCCCCGATGCGATCCGCGCTACGATGTTGGTCCTTGGCTCAGTCATGCGTGCGCTCGAAAATGATCTGATCGGCATGGCTCGACGCCCGCGCCCGATCGGCGGCGCTGCGAACGGTCCATGTCAGCACGGGCAGCCCGCTGGCGCGGGCGCGGCTGGACAGGCGGGAAGGCAGGTCGCGTATATCACAGGCCAGGAAATCGGGTTTCGACAGCCAAAGCGCAAGAGCGCGTTCGATCGCGCCGCGAATCCGCCCCTTGCCCTGCTGCGTCACGACAAGGCCGTACAGATGTCCAACTCGCTGTCGCACGAACCAACGCACCGCCCATGGGTTGAAGGACATGACCGCCACCGGCGCATCGGGCCAGTCAGCCAGGTCGCGCGCCACCGCTGCGCAGACGGGCTGGACATGCCGCCCCTCCGCCTTGATCTCGACCAGCAGCGGCACCTGCCCGTCGCACCGCGCCAGCAGCGCCGACAGGCGCGGGATCGCTCCGCCATCAGGCAGAGCGAGGCGGTCAAGCGCTACGGCGTCCAGCGCCGCGACCGCCTCTTGCCGCCCCGCCATCCGCGCCAATGTCGCATCGTGAAAGACGAAGGCGACGCCGTCGCGGCTCGCCCGGACATCGCATTCGATGCCGTAGCCCTGGGCGATGGCGGCATCGAACGCCGCCATCCCATTCTCGCTCACGCCGCCACCGTGCAATCCACGATGGGCGAAGGGTCGATCGATCGGAAAATCAGGCCTGCGCTTTGACAAGCACAATCGCATCGATCTCGACCACCGCGCCCAGCGGCAGCACCGGTACGCCGACGGCGCTGCGCGCATGTTTGCCCGCTTCGCCGAAGACTTCGACCATCAGTTCGGACGCGCCATTGGCGACCTTGGGCTGGTCGGTGAAGGTTGGCGCGCTGGCGATGAACGCGCCCAGCTTCACAATCCGCTCGACCCGGTCTAGCGATCCCAGCGCCGCCTTCATCTGGGCGATGAGGTTGAGGCCGCACACCCGCGCGGCGGCGACGCCGTAATCCAGGTCACGGTCTTCGCCCAGCCGGCCGGTCATCAGGCCGTCGGGCGCAAGGGCGATCTGGCCGGAAATATGCAGCAGGCCGTTGGCCTCGACCGCGGCGACATAGGCGGCGACGGGGGCGGCGGCCTGGGGCAGGGTGATGCCCAGTTCGGTCAGGCGGGCTTCGATGCTCATAGGGGTGCTCCTTGGATGGTGTCTGTGTCGGTCGGCGCTGGCCCTTCCGCCAGCTTCTCCCTGATCCATTGTTCGGCCGCCGCCCAATCGTCAATCCGCGCATGGGCATGGGTGGCGTCGGCCACATGTCCGGCGATTTCCGGCTCGCCTACCATGTGCAGCCGCCATACGCCTGGCGCATGATCCGCCACCGACTTATGATGTTCGGCCAGATCGTCGATGAACAGAGCGACGCTGGGCTGGCGTGCCGCTACGATGGCGGCCAGCGGCGGCCCCTTGCCGCCCTGGTTCCAGTGGACGGGCAGGGTCAGGCCGTGGGACGCCAACTGTTCGGCCCGCGGCTGCTGGTGCCGCTGCGTGATGTTGGTCAGCACGACGATGTCGGCGATGTTCGACAGTCGCTGGATCGTCTCGATCGCGCCGGCGATCGGCGTCTGCCGGTGCATTTCCGTCTCGAAAAAGCCTAGCAGCAATTCCCACACCAATGCCCGTTCGACCACCGCGCCGCTGTCCTTGTGGCGCAGCGCCTCGCCAAAGCCGCGCTCTTGCATATCGAAATGCACGTCATGCGTCTCGTCCAACCAGTGGCGGAATGGCACGATCATGTGCAGCAGCACCTCGTCGCAATCGGTGATGATCAGCGGGCGGGTCATCGGCTCAATCTCTCCTGCGCCGCGATCAGCGCGGCAGGCGTGGTGTCGATCGCCTCGGCGCAGGCGATCAGGTCCGGCTCATGATCGGCCAGGAAGGCCAGCACCGCGCCCAATATCGCGGGATTGTCGATCCCCGCGCGCAGCGCATCGGCATCCAGCCCGGTCAGCGACAGCAGCCGCTCGGCCCGCCCCACGTCGCTCAGCGTCCATCCCAGCGCCATCAGCGCCAAAGTTGCTGCATCCGTGCTGCTATCCTGCTTGCCATTGTCGGTGTCGGGTCGCATGGTTGGTTCTCGGGGTGGGGGCCGCCATAAGGCGCGCTCCAAATTCATTTTCGGACCGCGGGTGACTGGTGGCAAAGCGCGTGCTCGTTGTCGAGGACAACGAACTTAATCTCAAACTTTTTTGCGACCTGCTGCGCGCGCACGGGCATGAGGTGCTGCCGTTGCGTGACGGACGCGACGTGCTGGCGCAGGCGCAGGCCTTCCTACCCGACCTCGTCATCACCGACATCCATCTGCCCCATGTCAGCGGCCTCGACCTGATCGTCTCGCTGAAGGCCGACGATCGCCTGTCCGCCGTTCCGATCATGGCGGTCACCGCCTATGCCGGGCATGGCGACGAAGACCGGATTCGCGCCGCGGGCGCCCAGGCCTATGTGTCAAAGCCGATCTCCGTGTTGCGCTTCGTCGAGCAGGTGAACGCCCTGCTGTAACGCGTCCGACGGCCTCGTCACGGCACTGTCATATCCTTTTCATGCTCACGACTTCGTTTCGAAACCTTGCCGTCATCCCGCTCTGTCACCTCGCTGCCCTAAGGGCGCGGTGTTCCGCCGACAGCCCTGCGAACACTACAGGGGTAGAATCCATGTCTCATCTGACCGACGAGGCGCGCGCGCCGTATCGCGCCGCGCAGCCCACCATCGATATGGGCGACCAGAGCCTGGAGGCGATCATCGCCGCCAATCCGGGCCGCCGTTCCGTGCTGAAGAACGGCCTGCTCGGCCTGTCGATCCTGCCCATGCTGGGCACGCTGGCCGCCTGTGGCGACGACGATGATGATTCGAGCACGCCCACCCC
>JAVBXL010000051.1 GCA_030824575.1 bacterium
CGGTGGTGGCGGCTTCGGCGGCGGCGGCGGCGGTGGTCGCGGCATGCCTGCCCAGGTCGTTGGCGAAGGCACGGGCGTCGTCAAATTCTTCAACGGGCAGAAGGGCTTCGGTTTCGTCGTCCGTGACGATGGCGGCGAAGACGTGTTCGTGCACATCAGCGCTGTCGAGCAGGCCGGCCTGACCGGCCTGGCCGAAGGTCAGCCGCTCGGCTTCACCCTGGTCGATCGTGGCGGCAAGGTGTCGGCGACCGATCTGAAGATCGAAGGCGAACCGCTTCCCGTCACCGATCGCGGTCCGCCGCGCGAAGCACGCGAACCGCGCGCCGGTGGTTTCGGCGCCCCTGCGGGCGGCGATCGTGGTGGCCCGCAGCGTCAGCTGACTGGCGAGCGCTCCAGCGGCACGGTGAAGTTCTTCAACGCGATGAAGGGTTTCGGCTTCATTCAGCGCGATGATGGCCAGCCTGACGCCTTCGTCCACATCAGCGCCGTCGAACGCGCTGGCATGGCCGCCCTGAACGAGGGCGACCGCCTCGACTTCGAACTGGAAGTCGATCGTCGTGGCAAATATGCTGCGGTGAACCTCCAGTCGAAGGCCGAATAAGGCATCGACGGACGATCTCTGTTACAGGGGAGAGGATGAAAAGAGGGTCGCCCGAAAGGGCGGCCCTTTTTTTGCGTCCGGGCGCGGGATGATGGGATCATCGGCCGCGTTTGCTGCCGATCTGTCATGCTGCGAATGCGAGTATATTTATCGGAACAACTGAAAACCTGTAACAAAATATTGCTTTGCCGTCGATTTTGTACGCTGCGCCCCATGCTGCGGCACAGCAATATTATCTTACAGCCGCGCCATGCATCCATCTTGCAGGCTTCCTAGTTTGGGGGGCGTAACATCAGATGGAGGTCTTCAATGAACCAAACCGATCCCAAGAATCGCCGTATGATGATCGAGAAAGCGGCGGCTTCCTTCATGCTGCTGTGTTTCGGCCTTGGCAGCCTGGCCTATTTGATCGCGATCGATCGGGCCGACTGGTTCGCGGTGCGGCCTGCGTCCGGCGCGGCGCTGGCGATGGCCAATGCATCGGACAAATATGTCGACAGGCGGGATGCAGGGAAGGCCAAGGACGGCGATCGCTCATTCGGCCTGACGCGAGGCGAGGTGCCTGGCGACAGGATCGCTGGTGACAAGGTCGCCGGCAATAGGACGCCAGGCGTCGATTGATCCCATGCAACGGCTTTTGCATCCGGCCCACCCGTCATCGGGGATTGCGCCGTCATGATCGTCACCGCAACACCAGGCATCAAGCAGATCGTTCGGGAGGTATGGAAGCCGCTGGCGCTGCTGTTCGTGTGGGACGTGGTCGTCACCGCAACCTATTTCATCATCCCCTTCACCGCCCCATCTTTGCCGCTCACCCTGTTCGGCTCGGCTTTGGTGCTATTCCTGGGGTTCCGCAGCAATTCAGCCTATCAGCGCTGGTGGGAGGGGCGCGGCCTGTGGGGATTGATGATCAACGCCAGCCGCAACCTGGCGCGGCAGGCGCGTAACCTCCTGCCTGAGGAAGCGCGGGAGGCCAAGCGCGCCATCGTCCTGCACCAGATCGCCTATGTCCACGCCCTGCGCTGTCAGTTGCGGCGGCAAAAGCCCGACGCCGACGTCACCCGCTTCCTGTCGAAGGGCGATCCGGCGCTGGCCCGGACCAATATCGCCAACGGCCTGCTCGACGGCACCGGGCGGCGCATCGACGATACGCGGCGGCAGGGCTGGATCGACACCATCCAGCAGGCGGCGATGGAGGCGGTGCTGGTCGATATCGCCAATGCGCAGGGCGGTATGGAGCGGCTGAAGAACACGCCCTTGCCGGTGCAATATCGGTTCTTCCCGACATTGTTCACCCATTTGATGTGCCTGTTGCTGCCCATCGGATTGGTCGAAACGATGGGGCTGGCGACGCCGCTGGGATCGACGGTCGCGGGTCTCATGTTCCTAGCGGTGCTGGCGATCGGCGACGATCTGGTCGATCCGTTCGACAACAGCCCGCACGACCTGCCGCTCAGCGCCATGTGTCGCACGATCGAGATCGACCTGCTGCAGGCGATCGGCGATCCCGCGCCGCCGCCGCTGGCCCCCGACAAGGCCGGCATATTATGGTGATGCGCGGTTGGAGGGGCGTTAAACCCGTCTGAACGGGAAGGGCGCGACCGTGCGTTCATAGCTGTGCAGGTCGAGCGCCCGCGTGACCGGCGGCAGCGCGCGGTCGGGGCAGGCGCGGCGCTCGCACAAATGGCATGTCGGCCCGATCCCGGTTGCTGCGTCTCGCTCGACGTCGATCCCGTCGGCATGGACGATCCTGCCCGCATGTTTCGCCTCGCACCCCAGGGCGATCACCGATCGGCCGCGCGCCGCGCCCGGCGGCAGGCCGATCGCCAGCGTCAGGAAGCGCTTGCCGTCCAGCGTCTCGATCAGTTGCGGCGCGACCCGGTCCGCCTCCTGCGCGCCATGCGCGTCCCAGCGCGGGCAGGTGCCGCCATAGCGGGCGAAGGGCCAGGCCTCGCCATCGAACCGCTTGGAGATGATCCCGGCCCGATCGACCTTGGCCATGAAGAAGGGGATGCCGCGCGCGCCGGTGCGGTTGAGGCTGGTCAGGCGATGCGCCAGTTGCTCGGTCGACACGCCGAACCGGTCGCGCATCAGGGGCAGGTCGTGCCGGCTCTGTTCGGCCGCCTGGCGGAAACGGTCATAGGGCATGATCAGCGCGGCAGCGGCATAGTTGGTTAATGCCATGCTGGCGAGCCGGCGGCTATCCTCGTCCGGTGGCGCGGCGCGGGCGATCTGCGCGGCGATCGCGTCGGCCAATTCCTGCGCGCACAGATGATAGGCGATCGCGAACAGGCGGCCTGACATGGGCAGTCGTTCACTCAGCATCACCCGCCGCCGGTGCATGTCATAATGGCGCAATGTCCCGTCCAGCACGTCGCCGCGCACCACCAGGCACGCCATGCCGTGCCGGTCCTTCAGCCGCGCGCGCAATTCCGCCTGCAACAACATGGGGTCGTCGGGCAGGGTGGCGGCGATCGCCTCCGCCCCCGCGTCGATCTCCGCGAAATGATTGCCCGCCCGCGCGATCATCTCGCGCAGCCAGTCGACCGGCGCGACCAGCGGCACGGGCGCCCCATCGCCGCGCGCCAGAGCCTCGCCCGGCAGGCGGCGCAGGTCGCTCAGCGCGCGATAGAAGCGGGCGATGGCCTCGCTGACGCCGGGATAATTTTCCGCGACCTCCAGCACTTCGTCGCGGGCGATGCCGATGTCGCGGACCAGCGCGTCGGACAATATTTCGCTCAGTTCGCCGGGGCCGCCCTCCTGCGCCTGCGCGGTGAAATCGCGAATGTCGATGTCATAGGTGTTGGCCAACCGCAGCAGCATCTGCGCGGTCAACGGCCGCTGGTTGCGCTCCAGATGGTTGAGATAGCTGGGCGACACGCCCAGTTCCTCCGCCATCTGCGTCTGGTTCAGCCCCAGTTCGCGGCGCAACACGCGCAGCTTGGGGCCAAGATAGAGTTTGCGGTCGGTCAGCTCTGCCATAAGGTCATAATGTCATAGAATGACAATATGACAAAATGCAATCATGACAGGCGGCCACTCATCGGCCTTACGATATGCGATTCAATTGTCTAACTCGGTGTCCATCAGCCCCGACGGGCACAGCCGCGAAGGACATCAACATGACCACCGACACGATCGAACAGACCCGCGAGCCGACCCGTTCGCGCGCCGTTTTCTCTCAGGAGGATTTCGGCCTGATCCGCACCGCCATCGCCCATTATCTGCGCGAGGTTCAGGACCAGCCGGAATCGGTCAAATATGCCAATCTCTACCACCGGCTGGGCCGGGTCGCGTAACCGGACGCACTGAATGAAAAAGAAGGGCGCGGGATTATTCCCGTGCCCTTTTCATTGCCCAACACCAACAGTGTTCCTGCCGCCAGATCTGGGCTCCCGCCTGCGCGGGAACACGCGTTATTTTCAGAAGAACTTCGTCAGCCAGTAGAACAGCGCGCCGATCGCCGCGCTGGCGGGCAGGGTGACGACCCAGGCGACGATGATGCTCGACGCCACGTTCCACCGCACCGCCGACAGCCGCCGCGACGCACCCACGCCGACGATCGCGCCGGTGATGGTGTGCGTGGTCGATACCGGGATACCCAGATGCGTCGCCATGAACAGGGTGATTGCACCACCCGTTTCCGCGCAGAAACCCTGCGCCGGGGTCAGCCGGGTGATCTTCGACCCCATGGTATGGACGATCTTCCACCCACCCAGCAAAGTGCCCAGGCCCATCGCCGCCTGACAGCTCAGCACCACCCATAAAGGCACATGGAAGCCGCCGGTCAGCATCCCCTGCGAATAGAGCAGCACCGCGATGATCCCCATCGTCTTTTGTGCGTCATTACCGCCATGGCCCAGCGAATAGAGCGAGGCGGAGACGAGTTGCAGCTTTCGGAACACGCTGTCCGCGCCCTGCGGCGTGAAGCGGCGGAAGACCCAACTGATGACCAGCACCAGCATCAGCGCCAGGAACAGGCCGACCGCGGGCGAAATGACGATCGCGGCGCTGGTCTTGAACACGCCGCTCCAAACCACCGCGCCCAGCCCGGCCTTGGCGGTGCCCGCGCCCAGCAATCCGCCGATCAGCGCATGGCTGGACGAAGACGGAATGCCCAGCCCCCAGGTGATGAGGTTCCAGGCGATCGCCCCCATCAGCGCGCCGAAGATCACCTGTGGGTCGATGATGCCGGCGTCGACAATGCCCTTGCCCACCGTCTCGGCGACATGCAGGCCGAAGAAGAGGAAGGCGATGAAGTTGAAGAAGGCGGCCCAGGCGACCGCATATTGCGGCTTCAATACGCGGGTCGACACGATGGTCGCGATCGAATTGGCGGCGTCGTGCAGGCCGTTCAGGAAATCGAACAGCAAGGCGACACCGACCAGCGCGATCAGTAGGGGGAGGGCGATGGGGTCCATGAAACTGACTCTCGTTCCCTATTATTCCGTTCGCCCTGAGCGAAGTCGAAGGGCTTGGCTGAGCCGCAGGCGAAGTTGCTTCGCCTGCCGCTCAGCACTGGGCTTCGACTTCGCTCAGCCCGAACGGATGGAGAGGTTGAAATCAGGCGTGGTCGATGACCAGGCCGGAAATCTCGTTGGCGACATCCTCGAACCGGTCGGTCACCTTTTCCAGATGGCTGTAAATCTCGCTGCCGACGATGAAGTCCATCGTGTTGCCGGCCTGCGCCTTCTGGAACAGGGCCTTCAACCCTGCCTCGTGCAGGATATCGGCATGGCCCTCCAGCTTCACCAGCCGTTCGGTCAAATCGTGCAGCCGCGTGGCGTTCAGATTAAGCGAACGGAGCAGCGGCATCGCCTCCGCCGTGATGCGCGCGCATTCGACGATCAGCGCGCTCATATCCTGCATCTGCGGCGCGAAGTCCGTGACCTCGTAGAGTGCGATCGCCTTGGCCGTCTGGTTCATCTGGTCGATCGCGTCGTCCATCACGCCAATGAGGCCGGTGATGGCGCTACGGTCGAACGGGGTGACGAAGATGCGGCGCACGTCCTGCAAAACGTCGCGGATGATGTCGTCCGCTTCATGTTCGCGGTCCGAAATCTCCTTGATATGCGCCGCCATGTCGGGGCCGCCCTTCAGCAGCTTGGCCAGCGCATCCGCGCCGAACACCAGGGTCGCGGCATGATCTTCGAATTGTTCGAAGAACCGCCCCTGCTTGGGCATCAGCGCGTGAAACCAGCGGAGCATTCCAGTCCTTTCTTTCTGTCGGTCGCGGATCGCCAGAAGCAGTCGCAGGAACCAGCCCGGATCGGCGGGCGGTTCGCGGAACGCCGCGATGATCGATTGCAGATCGGGTTCGTCGACCGCTTTTGCGGCTTCGGCGACGGGGAACCAGCGCAGCTCCCTTTGGCCCTGTTCGGGCCATTGCGTCAGGTGGCCGGTGACCGCAAGCGGAAAAACCTCCACCGTCGCCTCGCGCGATCCGCCCTTGCGCTTGCGCTTGTCATAGCTGTAGCGGCCCAGCGGCGCGGGACAGGCGATGCCATGGATGCCCGCTTCTTCATAGGCTTCCAGCTCGGCGGCGCGGTGCCCGGCCAGGCCCTTGATGCGATTGCCCTTGGGGATCACCCAGCGCCGCGTCTCGCGCGACGTAATCAGCAGGATCTGCATCGATCCGTCGGCGGCGGTGCTGTAGGGCAAAGCGGCAATCTGGCGCATCAGCCGACCCGCCCTGGGGCCGTGCCCTGTTCTATCCTCTTGCCCACCGCGCGTTCCATGCGCGCCTTGTAACGATATTGTCATATTTCGCAATCGGCCCCTGCGCGATATGCGCGGGGGTCGATTGCGCAAATCAGATCGACAGGCGCGCGGTCAGGCGGATGTCGCGGCCGGGCAGCGGCGCATAATCCTTGAGGAAACTCGCAGCCCGCCGCGCTTCGACGTCGAAGATATTGTTCGCCGACAGCGTCAGCGTTGTGCGGTCATTGCCCTTCAGCGGCTTCCACGACAGCGACGCATTGACCAGCGTGAAGCCGTCCGTGTCCGTTTCCCGCGCGGCAGTCCGGTTCTGGGCGAAGCTATGCTCCACCTCGCCGCGCAGGCTCAGCCGGTCGCTCTGCGCTTCCAGCCCGCCCAGCAGGCGCAGCGGGGGAATGCGCGGCGCGGGGCCATTGCCTTTGATCGTCGCGCGGACATAATCGGCTACCCCGTCCAGATTGATGGCATAGCCGCCGATCTGCGCCAGCTTGACCGTGGTTTCCGCCTCGAAGCCCAGATAGCGGGCGTCCGCCTGATTATATTGATAGCAAGGGAATTCCAGTTCCGCGCCGCCATTCACCGCCATGCAGGCGCTGTCGTCCACCAGCGCGTCGTAGATATAGCCGCTGAACCAGTTGTGATAGGCGGACAGGGCTATGGTGTAGCCTTCGCCCTGGCCCCGCAGCGTGCCTTCGACACCCCAGCTTTTTTCCTTGCCGAAATTGGGATTGCCGACCTCGAAAGCCTGCGTGCCGGCATGATTGCCGCGGGCGTATAGCTCCTCCGCCGACGGTGCGCGTTCGGTGCGCGACAGGTTCAGGCCCAGCCGCCAGCCCGGCGCCAGTTCATGGCTCGCGCCGATCGAGCCGGACACGGTGTCGAAGCTGCGGTCGTAGGAGGGGTTGAACAGCGTTTCGTCCGCGTCCGCGCTGACGTCGGTATGTTCGAAACGCCCGCCGACCTCTACCCGCGTCGATCCCAGGTCGATCGACTGAAGCGTGAAGATGCCCAACTGGTCGGTCTGGTTGCGCGGCAGAAATTTCTCTTCGCCCACGACATAGAATTTGCGGGTGAAAAACTGCGCGCCGATCGCGCCGTCCCATCCGCCGCGCTTGGCCTGGACCAGTTCCAGCCGCGATTCCATCGACTGGTTGTAGAATGTCGTGCCGACCTCGCCCGTGTCCTCGATTTCCTGATGCTGGTAATCGGCGAAACCGGCGCGGAAGCGGATCGATTCCAGCAGGCTGCCATTGACCGGCAATTCCGCGCGCATATCGACGCGGTCCTGCTTCATGTGCAGCCGCACCTGTTCGGCCTCGCCGCCCGCTTCCGTCGCGTAACGCACCGGCACGCCATAGAAATTGTCGGTATGCGCGACCGAAAAGCCCAGATTGCCGCCATCGGTGATGAGCGCCGCGCCGCCCGCGACCTCCCATGTCTCAGCCGCACTGTTGGGCAATTTGCCGCGCAGGGTGGACAGACCCTCGATGTCCGCGTCGCCGCTCGCCGCCGCCTGCGCGCGCAATGCCGGGGTCAGGATATAGCTGCCGGTGTCGAGATTGCCGGTCTTGGTATAGCTGCCGTCGAAATGGACGACGAACTTGTCGCTCAGCGGGATTTCGACCTCGCCCGATCCAGTGCGCTCATTGGAGGCGCTGCCATAGGTGCCGATCGCATCGATATGCACCGGTTCGTCGGGCACGCGGCGCGGGATGCGGCTGTCGATCACATTGACCACCCCGCCGATTGCGGACGATCCGTACAGCAATGCCGCCGGACCGCGCAGCACTTCGATCCGGTCGGCGGTCAGCGGGTTGATCGCCACGGCATGATCGACCGAGGTGTTCGACACGTCGAAACTGCCGATGCCGTCGGTCAGGATGCGCACGCGCTCGCCCTGGAAGCCGCGCAGTACGGGGCGCGACGCATTGGGGCCGAAGGACGTGGCTGATACGCCCGGCTGCCGCGCCAGCGTTTCGCCGATGGTGGAGCGCAGTTCGCGCGTCAGCTTCTCACCCGTGATGACCGTTGTGCCCGATAAAATGTCGCCCTGTTTCCGCGGGATGATCGCCGTCACGACGATATTGGCTTGCGCATCATGATAGGCCTGATCGCCGGCATCCGGGGTCGGTGAGGTCTGGGCGAGAGCGGGAAGGCCAAGGCACAGCGCGGTAACGGCGCAGCCTGCGCGCAGCATCGGAAAGCGGGACATGAGGATCAACCCTTTGGTTCTGGTCTGATGTAATCTTGTATCTAGGATGATACATCATATCAATATCGGTTCGCCGCATTTTTGCTGCGACGCGACATATTGCGCCCGATCAGAGGAAGAGAAATTCCGCGAGCGCCTCGACCGCCGGTTTTTCCATGGCGCGCGGCGCCACCGCCTGGCGAATCTCGACCGCAGGCAGGGGAATGTCGAGCGCCAGCCGCTTGATCCCGCTCAACCGGCCAATGTCGCGGGCCAATGTTCCGAACGCCGCGAAACAGCCCGCGCCATCGCGCAGCGCGGCGATGATCTCGAACATATTGTCGCTTTCCAGCAGCGGCATCACATTGCGCACCCGGCCCTTGGTCAGCGCCGCATCGATGATGTCGCGCATGCCGCTACGCGTTTCCAGCGACAGCATCGGCGTCATGGACAGGTCGTCGCGGCTGACGCTGTCGGCCTGCGCCAGGGGATGGCCGCTATCGGCATAGAGGTTGAGCGGTTCCGACCAGCCATAGCGGGACTTGAGGTCTTCCGGCTCCTCCAGCGCATAGAAATAGGCGATGTCCGCCCGCCCATTGGCCAGCGCCACTGCCGCCTCCTGCGCCGTGTGGACGTGCAGGTCCAGGGTGATCGCAATATCCTCGTTCGCCGCCTCGAACGCGGCCAGCGCATCCTGGAAATGCCCGAAGACGGGCGGCGGCGCGGCCAGGGTGATGATTTGGCGGGGTGGGCCCCCCACCACCGTCGGTGGCGCGGGGAAGAGGGTGGCCGGTTGGGGCAGCGATGGCTGGGTGGGTGCGGGGTCCGGTGCTGCCTCTTCCACAGGCGCGGGCCGGTCCTCGCTCAGCAGGGTCATCGCCTGCGCCGTCTTGCGCCCCGCCGGCGTCAGCCGCGCCGCGCCGTCCAGATCGTCGAACAGGCGATACCCCAGCCGCATCTCCAGCGACGCTACGTCACGCAGCACCTGATCGACGCTGACGCCCAGCGCATCGGCGCAGCGCACGACGCCGCCCGCCGCCACCATCTGCGCGAATATGTCCAACTGGCGCAGGGAGGGGCTGTCCATGGGCCGGTGATAGAGGAAATATCGCAGGGGGTTAAGGGCGATCTTCGCGATCCCGTGCAATGGACTGTTGACGAGCGCCACCCGATGATGGCAGGGCGACCGCCTGCCGGGCGGGTATAGCTCAATGGTAGAGCACTAGCCTTCCAAGCTTGTGATGCGGGTTCGATCCCCGCTACCCGCTCCACGCATTTCCGCCATTTTCTATCCTCCACTGCCAGATTGTTTTGCTCCGTGTTTTGCTCGCATCCGTCCAGCGAGCGAAATCACGACTGCCGCGCTATCTACATAAGTGCTTCGAATCTTGCCCACACGGGCGGGCGACCAGCCCATAATCCAGGCCGCATCTTCGTCCGTCAGTTCGCACTCTGTCAGTAGGTAAGTGCAGAAGGTGCCGCGCACGTCATGGAGATGTTTGGGCCGCTCTACGCGCTCTCCGTCATCGCCTTCTTCGACATGAACTATCTTCGCTTTGTCGCGGACCATCCCAAAGCTCATGCTGCCGCCGAAGCCCGCTGCCGTCCATGACCGGCCATGCTCATTCACGAGGATGGTGTTGACGCCTTCCTTGCGCTTGCGCGTCCGCAATTCCTCTAGAAGATTTTCTAGTGCCTCCGTCATCGGCACCACAACCTTTCGGCGCTTCCCCCGGCTCTTCTTCAGGGCTGTTTTGATGATCGCGACTTCGCCAAGATGGTCATATGTGAGGGACACAAGATCGGCGCGGCGCAAGCCTGTGAGGGCGGCCAAGCGGAGACCGTCATAAAGGAGCGGGCGCTTCGCCTCAATCGCGGCCAGGCGGAAAGCCTCCATGTCCTCCGATGTCCATATGATCTCTGCACGGTCGCCGCCGCGATAAAGATGAGGGACGCCTTCCGCGACATTGATCCGCACACGGCCACGCAAGCGGCCAAACTTCAAAAGCTCGCGTAGGACCGTGATTCCCATATCGGCAGATCGCGGCGTGGAGGCGCGTTCGTCGCGCCACTTCATTACCTTGGCGACCATGCGGGAATCATCCCAAACGGAAATTGGTTTGTCGCCCCAACGCTTTTCGATCAGGTCCAGATTGCCGCCCCAAACCTGCCGCGTGCTGTGCGCAAGCTTCTTCCATTCCGGACTGGCGCGCCAATCATGAATGAGGGATCGTAAGAGTTTCGGGTCGGGACAGTTTGCTTCGGCAAGGGCTTCAGCCAGCAGCGCGTAAGCGTCGGCCGACAGTTTCGGCTTTGTCGGCTGGATCGCCGTCATGATGCGAGGGCCGCCCTTGTAGGCATAGACCCGCCATGAAATCGGCCTGCCAGCGCGTGCGCTCTTGATGAACTGAATTGCCACTATAGCTCTGCCTCTAAGCGGTCGAAATCACTGACTGGACCGATGGAAGTTACTTCCGGCCCATGAATTAGCACAATCGTGCCATCTGGTAGAATTTGCGTCCGCACTACATCCTTGCCAGCCGCTTCAACCGCGCGGATCGCACGGGTGACATCGGCCAACTTGAATGTAGAGCGGGCGCGGGGCATCATCTGGACTCAGAATGCGCCGTTCAAGCGCACGTTTACGGACGGGCTTGGATTGGCAGCGGCCGTTACAGCCACCCCGATCTTCGTATTGCCGCCCGCCGTCTTATTCACCAGTTTCGTGGCGGAATCGTAATAGAGGGTATCCCCCACGGCGATTGCCAGGGCATTGACCTTGGGGAGATTAAACACTCCCACCACGTCCAGGGCGAATGTCTCGCCAATCTCGGCATCCACATTGCTGACGCCAATGATGGACCCGACGACGACAACGCCGCCTGACGTGACGGCCGCCGCTGCGGTGACATCAAGCGTGTCTCCACGCTGCACGAAATTCCTCATTTGCAGTTCCTTCCGAAATAGATGGTATGGGGATTTCGGCCACCCGACAGCGCGGCGATCTCGCGATCAGCGGCCGCTATTGCGGACTCCATCTCGCGATCAGAGGAAAAGGCGACTTCCTCCCCATTCTGATCTTTCATGCTCCGGATGCCCTTCATTCGGGCAGCGAAGAGCTTGTCTCGCCATTGCTGGAGGGTGGCCACGTCCATGGTTAGATTTCCTCGCCAGGGTTGCGGTAAATGCCCCGCCAATCGATGAAGCCCGCGCCGAAATCGAGATAGACGCGCCATTCCCTGCCTAGGACATCCCACCCGTCCCGGCTGGCCAGTTGCGGGCCGGGGGCGGAAGAGAGATAGCCATAGGCCAGCGTCGGCACGGAAGCCGGGTCTGCCGCGAGATACCATGACCCTTCAGGCAGATCGGGGTCCACAAGCAGTTCCAGCTTCCCGGCGAACGGGTTTTGGGCGTTGACTGTTGTGGCGGCCAGGGTTGCCAAAAGCTGCTCCGCTTTCGTCTCCAGGTCCGCCGCGACCATGAAGAATTTCGGCACAACGCTGATACGGCTTTCGCCGTCCAACCCAGTCTGGAGCCGCATGGAAAGCCGGGCGGCCGAAAGCTCATCCACATCAGGGGCAGCGCCATCGGCGGCCAGGTTGCCATGGTCCAAATGGAAAACCCGCTTGCCGTCCGACATCACCGGACCCGCGCCATTGCTTTCCAGCAAGAGGGACAGCAAAAGCTCGCGTTCTGTATTGGCCGCCGCGACGCCTGCGTTACGTGCGAAGTCGCCCAGCACGCCGAACCTGTCATTGATGATGACTTTACGCGACAGGCCGAAGATGCTGGCGTAGGTTTCCAGCCGGAATCGCTCGCCATTCTCCGAAATGGTCTCGTGCTTGATCTCGCCTGCTTCCGTCACCTTCTTCAGCGTCGGCAGGCCACCCGTCCGGATAGCAACGGAGTCCCTGAAATCAGGAAGATTGCGTTGGACGGCAATCCGTTTCAGGGGCGATTCCGCTGCCCGATAGGATGCCAGCACGACACGCGAGCCAGCATCGTCCAGGACAAGCGGAAAGTCGCTCGTGGTGCCCATAGCGCGCGTGACAAGTGCGTCCGCGCCCATGGTGGCAACATGGCGATCCCCGCTCCGGGTAAGGCACAGGCGCGCGTTGTCGAGCAAGCCCAGGCCCATATACTGGCGCGCGCCGTCGCTCGGCTCCGCGCCGGTGAAGCCAGCCGCCAGCGCTTCCGCTTGGAAGCCGCGAACGGTCGCCGGGTCTTCACTGGACCGGCCGATGGTGACGACAGGACGCCGATTGCCCAACTCCGCACGAATAGCGGCATTGGCTTCCTCCAGCGTGGGGGCTGTGTCGATCAGCGTATCGATGAACGAACGCGATACGCCGCGATCTTCAAAGCTACGAATATGCACATTGACACTGGAGCGCGTCTCCACGTCGCCGGAAGTAACTTCCGGCACTTCGATTTCATCATCTTCCATAGGATGGCTCCTGACAGTAGCGCCGGGATCGGCGGGATCGGAAGTCAACGAGACCTCCACGAGAGTTGCCCCTGCCAGGAAGCGGTTGACCTTGCCGGACGTGTCGCGGCGATCGGAATGGGATTTGAAGCGGACGCCAACCGACACGCCGCGAACATCGCCACGCTGGACGGATTCGGCCGTCGCCTGATCGGAGATATAGGCTGTGCCAATCAGCAAGCCGCCACGGAACTTGATGTCCCGCACTTGCCCGATGATGTCGCGGATGCTGCGCCTGCTATGGGTGTCGAGAAGCGGCACCGCCTCCGGGATAGTCCAGTCGGCGGGATCGGATGGCAAATGCTCCATGTAGCCCGCACGCGCTACTACAGCGAAGCTGGACAGCACCACTTCAACCGATTGCTCTTCCTCATTGAAGGTGAAGGGCTGAAACCGATAGCGGCGCGTGAAATTGCCGGTCGGCGCATCGCGCATCACGATATTAGCGGTGGCGATAGTCGCCATAGGCCGCCCCCTTTTGGCTACGCGACAGCTTGCCACCCGCGTCTGTAACCTTGGCGCGCTCTAGGATGTCACCCGCCAATAGGGGCGCTAGAGGGCCATCATGACAGCCGACGAAAATCCGCTGTCCTGTCCTGATGCACTGGATGTCAATGATATATTCGGCGCGACCGCCGTGAAACTCACGCATTACCATTCTCCGAGAAATTCAGTCCAAGTTCTGATTCCCGGCGTTGGTCCCCGCCGATTTCTTGATCGATCGCCTCCACGTTCCATCCAAGCTCCGCAACGGCTCGGCGGCGGCTTATCAGCCCCAACTTCAGCATCTCGCCCGTCGCAGCCACATCCTTTTGCGGGTCCACTGCGCCGGGTCTTGGCGCGATAAATTCGGCCTCTTCATCCATGGAAGTGACTTCGCCCGCCAAATACAGGCGCATGATGAAACGCTGCCAGATTGGCCGCAAAAGCATCGGGACAATCAGGCCGTATTGAGCGGCTTCCGCGCGCGTATTTAGCGAAATCTGCCCAGCGCGAAGGCTGGAATAATTTGCGTCAGACAGATCGCCACTGACTTTGTGAACCGGCAGGCCAAAGCCTGCCGCGATCCGGCGAAGTTCATGTTTCAAAAAATCACCCGACTGTTGCGAGTGCTGCGGCGCGACAACGTGCGGCCGGAAACCGCCAGGGATGATCTTCAGTGCGCCAGGCTCCAAACCTGACTCCATGACGCTGCCTCGCTGGTCGCCATCGAAGGGAACGCCACCTGACAAGTCCGTGTCATTGAACAGCAGCACGCCAAGTAGCGCGCTCGTCTGGATGCCTTTCAAGATCGCATGTTCGGTATCGGCCAATGTATCGGCCGCGATCAGCGCGGACGTGCCCCACGGCACGCCCCTAACCTGATCGGGGAAATCCCGTCGCCACAAGCGAACGTAGCGCGAGCGCTCCAGGCGCTCCAGCGCGGTATCCTGATCGCGACGGATATAGCAGCCGGTTTCCTGCCCGTCTGTATATTCGATCCCTTCGCGGACAATGCGGCCTTCGGCCATCTCTGCGGAATAGTCGCTGGCGATGACAGAGCGGTGCAGTTGATGCCACCGACCATCCGGCTGCTCGACGGCTAAGGCTTCGCCACTCACAATCATGGCGCGCACCATGGCAACAGTGAAGCCATCCATGGTCCCGCCGCCCCACACTGCGTTAGTGGCAAACGCTGTCCATGCCGTCATAATCGAGACATTTTTCGGGATGATCCCAAAACCGGAACCGGCCAGCGAATCCGTCCAGGCATCACACCCGTTCCGCCAATACCCGTTATTCCTGTAGTTATCTTCCGACCGGATCGCGAGCGTTGGCGACACGGCATTGGTGCCGCCCGCCGATTGCCATTCCCGCCAACGGCGATCCGGATCGCGGAACGGCGGGCGCGAGACTTCGGCGGCCTCATAGCTGCGGCCGACCAGAAAGGCCCCTATGCGCTGGAGAAAGCCACGCTGCGGCGTCATGTTATTCGGCCTTGGGCGGCAAGGTGACTTGCTCACTGTCCATGATCCGGAACAGCGCTTTTAATAGCGGCGTCGCTGCGATCACCGTTCGGCTGACAGTGCTCCCGGTAACGGTTGCGTGGTCGTCTATGATCCGCTTTCCGACCGGCCCGCGTGGATCATCTTCGTTGTGCGTCCACTGTCCAGCAAAGCCCCGGCCAGTGGACCAAAGGTGGAAGAACCACTGCTTCGAGTCATGATTGATCGCGCTATCCGCTGCGACCTTCACGCCCGACTCGCTCCTGCCATCACCGATCTCGGCAAAGGTGCGCAAAGCCCGAAACGACTGTTCGAGCGCCCTAACGTCCTGCCCCATGTCAGCCAGTACGGTCAAAAACGGGATGGCACAAAGCGTCTCAAGATCAATGCGAGCGCGGCCTGAATCACCTTCGATGTCGGCGGGCGGTAAAAGCCGTTTGTTCCACCAGTTCCGAATCATGCCGTGATGCGTCATGTATTCGGACGGTCGCTTTCCAACCGATTCGGCCGTGAAATTGGCGGCTTCCGCGAGCGTAAACGTGGGGGTTGGCGTATCCATGGGCATCTCCTTCCTGCCCTTGATACGATGTTTGTGACGACGTTACAAGATTATGTTGCAAACGATGTTATATCTTGGTATCACGATGCTGCCAGGTGCCGCACATCCTCTTCGTGCGGCGACCAGCAAGCCTCTGCCAGGCGGGGCCGGTCGGACGATTTTTTCAACTTTCGTGGGTTGCTGTCGTTCGGCCGGTCCTTTGGCACCAGCCGCCATCATGGTTAACGGAAGTAACTTCCATCGCGTATCAATCGATACGTTGCCGATTTATTGCCTCAAACAGCGCATTCTTCCACTCGTCTCGAAAGTGCTTAATCGTGTTTGCTGCGGAAAAGTTGAGCGAACCAATTTCGAAGAAAATTCGGCATCTTTTTGCTGCGTATGGAAAATTCGCATTTTCCATTTCAATTCGCGCGTAAATTCCACCGACGCTCTCTTTAATCTTCCAATCTTCAATATAAATTGCAGCCTTGCGCCGCAGCAAATCAGACCGGAATGAATCGGCGAAGCGAGGTTCTGCACAAAGTTGCCTGAGCAATGATCCGGAAAAATTATCTAAGAACAGAAATTCCGAAAGCGTCAGGGCCAGTGTTTTGCGCCATTCTTCCTGTCGGATGGAGACCATATCGTATTTTGGTTTGAAGATATCATCTATAGCTCGGTAGCGAGCGTGATATTCTGGTCCAGCCTTACCCATGTAGCTGGAGGACGCACTTCCATTTGCTTCTAAACAGCCAAATTCAGCATTTAACGCCCGATACTGGTCGTCCCTCGTGGCAATCATCGCATGACGTGTTGCCCAAGCCTGCTCTGCCTCCAAGTGATATTTCGCAACAATTTCCGGCCGGATTAGATAAGACACGCCCCGCCCCTATTTCTCCGTTTTACTCAATCGTATTCCGCATCGTTTGGCTTGATAGCCTGGTATAGTGAAAATCCGATGCCAGTGACATAGATTTCGTTTTCAATTTTCACAGCCCTATCGAAATCAAGTGAGGATGGGGACCGCTCATTCCCCATAATCCGCATCAAAGCTGACATTCCATCGGCTTTAATTTTGTATTCCGTTTTTAGGACACCAATATTCTCTAAGTGCTCAAGGGCCATTCCTGCCTTATTGCCAAACTCTCCTTCCAGTCGATGAACAACGAAGCCTTTACCCCAGTGCATTGCACTGGGAACCAGCCCCCTAGCTCGACGCTGCAAGGTAATTAATGGACCAAACAGCGCCAAAAATATCTTAGCGTCGAACGGCGTGAATTGTGAAAGCATATTGATATGCCGTCTATCCAAGGCATCTTCATCATCGTTCGCTGCACGAGCAAGCAATCGAGCAAAAAGCTCTTGTATCTCCGGTTCATCTTGCTTGGTAGCCTCTTCAAACCAAGAAAATGCATAGCGCTCCGGAATTTTATTAGAATTAAGTTTTAAGTTTAGTTTTCGCAATTCTTCATTTATCTTCAATTGCAGTTTGGCTGCGTTTTTCAGTCGCCACGCCGTAACCCGATCACCAATCACCGCTTGCCACGCATCGCTTAAAGTGCCCCCGATAGGCGCAAGCGCATCTTGAACCGGCGATATGAGATTCTGAATATCTATGCCCATGCATCATTATTTTCGCGCTGCGTCTCAATGGCAAGCATTGATACTATGATTGCATCCATTTCGATCTGACCAAAGCAGGAACGCCGAACGGCAGTGCCGCCACGCTGGCAAGCTCGGCTTCTCGCCTATCTAGGTTCACCGCAACCAACTGGCGCGCCGCGAGACCGTAAACCAGGCAGTCGAGAGCCTCCGCCCGCTTGCCGGGGATACGCTCAAAGCGCCTATGCGGCTGGCCGCGCACATATCGCACGACGCGCCGTTCGGATGCCACTTGTTCAAAATAGACCGGCTCCAGGGATTGGCTAAATCTGATCGTCCTTCCCCTCGCCAGGCGAGTGAGAATTTGCCCCTTCAGACCGTCAACGCCGATTAAAAACAGGATCGTGCTTCTAGCACTGGAGCGGGCGATTGGCGGTCGATTGCCTGCTACGCCTTTTCCGCTGACTATCTTCCGGGAGAAGCGAGGGCGGCAGAAAGAATAGACCTTCTCCGTGAATCCGCCATCACCACTATCAATGACAGCAGCATCTACGCGGAGCGTGCCGCCGTTTGGATGCGCCCACGTCGATTTAAGCAGATCGTCAACTTCAGCCCAGGTTGAGTCATCGCCGGGTGATCCCCAGACAACACTATGGGCCAGGATGAAGGTTTCATCTCGCGAATGGCCGATGAAGCTGACTTCGATTCGATCATCTTGCACATCGACTCCGCAAGTCACGATCAGCACTGCGGACGGGATGTCCTCCAGGCTCCACGGCTCCGCGCGGGCTGCCAAATCGTTTTCGTCAATCTCGTCGGCGGACTCCCGCCAACCTTCAGCCAAAATCGTGTTGACGAATGTCTGTAAGGTGTCGGGCGATCCCTTGGCAGCCAGGAACTCTGTCGCCAGCTTCCCCCACGACGCATTACTATGCGGCGATACCAGGGCATTGATGCGGAAACCGGCATGGCCGATCACGTCCGGACGGGTGGCACGCCATTTCCCCTTGGCGATCATTGCCGCCTTATGCTTTTCCGGAATCAGTTCCTCGCAATTCGGGCATCTGAAAGCGGCCGTAAGTGGTTTGTCCGGCTCCCATTCGATCATGCTCCATAGAATCTCCGTCCGCTCCCCACATTCGGGACACGGCACTTCAAAAATCCGCTGATCGGATTGGGCATAGGCGCGAAGCACGTTGGAAGTTGCTTCGTCGGTTGGCGTGCTGCCCATGACGATCTTCCTGTTAGAAAAGGACATGGTGCGACGCTCTGCCAACAACACGGGCGATCCCTCGGCGGTCGGCTCCATGGCGTCGGCTTCATCGATTAACAGCACACGGACATTGTGCCGCCGCAAATTACGTGGAGCCTTTGCCGCGACCACTTTGAGACTGCCACCGGGGAATCTACGGCTTAGCAGGGTGTTGCGGCCGCCTTCGCTGTTATCGCCCGATAGGAGGCCTGCCAGGGCCGGCGTAGCGGCAAAAATGGGTTCCAGGTCGCTCACCATGTAATCGCGAGCATCGGCCTCCGTAGGCAGCAGCAGCAATATGGGGCTGGGTTCGTTCGCGACAAAAGAGCCTACGGCCGATGTCAGCAGAGTCGACAATCCGACGCGGACGGATTTTACCAGCGTGACGCGCTCTATGGTCGGGTCCGATATAGCGTCGGCAATGCCCTTTTGAAACTTCCAAAGGCGCACCTGTCCAGGCAGTGCCGACACGTCTTCAGGCAACCGAAGGTGCCGTTCGATCCATTTGGACAGGGGTAGGCGCGGTGGCGGTTTCAGGGTGCGAAGGGCATTCGCCCGCACCCGCCACAAGGGATCAGATTGGGTCATCGCTCAAATCCTCCAGGGTATCGCGAATCTCGCGGTCGAGAATGGAAAGGTCATGTGCGGACAGATGGCCAAGGCGTTGTTGGACTCGGGACGGCAGCGCCAACATGCCGGAACGCAGCATCCGAAGAATATCGGACCATTGAGCTTCCACATCCTTGGCCGGGATAAGCTCGCCACGCATGGCAGCGTTTTTCATTTCTAGGTTATCCGCTTGGTGGCGGGCGATGCGTTCGCGTTCGGCGGCCAGGCCGGTGCCGACGCGGAAATGATCGCGGTTGCCAGCAACTTCGCGAAGATGCTCGCAATAGGCCCGGATGGATTTTCCAAGGGGATACTTGCCCCGCGTAACTCGCAAGAGGACGCCGCGATCTATTGCAGTTTGAAGGCTCCGCTTATGGACGCCTAGCACGCTGGCCAGTTCATCCAGGGATACGGGTTTATCGTCCACGATCATGACCGCGTTCCATTTTTGCTCAAAAGATTCGATCTTTGCGGCTCAGCGTCCCCGCAACACGCCCCGCCTAGGAAGGACCCGCCTAGATACGCTTCGTGGTTAGCTGGCTTATCGGCGCTGCCAGGATACGCGCTATGCGTAGCAAGCTCTTTGAACTCTGTCCGGGATGCGCCTTGGCCGGACAGACGGACACACCCTAAAGGGTTGTGTCCGGTCCGTCCGGGCAGAAATGGCGGAAATCCGTGCCGGACAATGCCGGACTGTCCGCCCTCTGTCCGGGTCTGTCCACCCTTCATGGCGTCACCACATAGAGCGTTTTGGACCGCAAACCGGACGTGTAGCGATTGCCAGCTTCATCAGTCCAATGGAGCACTACGTCCGCCGCCCGCCATGGATCATCCACACGAGTCAGCGTCAAGCGACGCGCTCGGCCGCGATGATTATGCACTACAAGCTGTGCGCCCACGGCTGGAGCCGCTGGCAGATCGATCATATATCGTCGCATTCATCATCTCCGGAAGTTGCTTCCGCGCTGGCGACGAAGCCGCCCCGCGTCAGGATGAGCTTCTTTTTTGCCAGGCCCTGCACGACACGGCGCATGGCGCGCTTGCGGCTTTCCATGTCTTCAGCCCCGGAAACTTCACGCTCCGCGATGCAAGCGGCACGCCAGCCGTCTTCGGTGACTCGGCCCTCATCCTCCATGGTGATGAGCTTCGCTAAGGCAGCGCTCTCGCCTGCGGTCAGCCGCGCGCGATACTGTGTCGCGCCGCGCGGTATTTCCTCCACAACCGCCGCTGTGATCGGATTTCCAAACTCATTCTCGCCAAGCGGCTCCACCCCAATCCTGAAGGCGATATCGCGCTCCGTGCCGCCATTGCGGTTCTTCGTCAGCTTCGCCCTGACAATGCCGTCCTCGCCCCGCTTGACGTGCATGGCCATGTCCAGGGCACCATTGAGGATGCTATGGCCGCGCGGCGTGGAGCCTTCCGCCTTCGTGTCATGATGGACGAGGACAACCGCCGCGCCGTTCCCGGCAAGCTCCTTAGTGATCGCGACCACGCGGCCCATGCTTTTGGCGTCGTTTTCCTCCAGGCCTGAAAAGGCCATCACTAGGGTATCGATAAAGATCAGCGACGGTTTGCGCTCGCGCACCACGTCCATAAGGGATTCCAGGTCCGGCCCTTCATCGTCCAATAGATTGCCGACGTTCTCGGCTAGGAGGAAGTTCGGGGCGTGCCCCTGACGGATGGAAAGCGCCCGCACGCGCCCCGCCATGCCATGGGGGTCTTCAGCAGCGACGTAGAGCACCACGCCCGGCTTCGTATTCATGCCGAACGCAGTTTCGCCTAGCGCCACCTGATAGCCCAAATATGGGCCTAGCAATGATTTGCCAGCGCCAGGGGCACCGAAGATCGACGCTATATCGCCCGGCGATAACAGGTTCTCGATCAGACATGCGCGAGGGGCAGCGGCTTCGCAGTCTTCGGTAGTGAGGATACGGAGGCCACCATTCTGCCGCTTGGACTTGGGCGCGTATTTCTTCGCCAGCTTATAGAGCGTGCCGATGGTGACGGGCCTGCCGCTATGTCGGCCGAACGAATCCCACTTGGCTTCGATCTCATCACGATCATAGGAGTCGCACCATTGCGATGGTGCATCCCATAGCTCCAGGCCTTCCTGGTCGCCACCGAACTCGTGGTGAAGCGCCTGCCCGATCTCCAGCCATGCCGCATAAGGCTCCAAAGCATCGGCGGGGATCGATTCCAACGCCTTCCGGATGCGATCTACGTCCGGCTCCGGCCGCAAGTCATCGTCGTTCACATCGTCCCGGTAATCGTCGTTGGCGTGATATGGCTTGCCCCGCTTATCCAGCGCCCCCGCGTCCAGGTGATCGGCCAGGTCGATCGCCACGCCATCTACAAGCTCCACGCGCGGCGCGGGCCTGCCGTCCACGCGGCCATAATAATAGGACTGCGATAGGGTGAAGGACTCGCTGGCCAGCACGCCGCCAAGCGCTCCATTGACGCGGGCCGTGAGCCGTCCGCGCTCGGCAGGGTCCAATGGCTCCGATGTGGGGCATAGCACGCGCCAGCGGGGCGCGTCCGGCCGGTGCGACGGGCTGGTATAGAGGACGGCCGCAATGCCCGCATCGTCCAGCTTGGCCGCTGCCTGTGCTATGGACATGACTTCGCCGTCATAGTCCGCCTCCACGCCCTCTATGGTGCGCAGATTGGCGTTATGGCGCAGCGATCCCTTCCGCGTCGTCTGATCGCCGAACGCGCCTAGCTTGATGAGCGATAGGGCTTCTTTGCTGGCCGCCACGCGCTGGGGAATGATGACCGCAAAATCTCGAAGGGATTTCCGGACGGTGCGCTTTGACCGGGCGTGCGGGTCGCGGAAGCGGGTCATCTCCAACGGCCGATCAAGTGCGCTTGCACCACCATTGCCAGAATGGTAATATGATACCCGCTTAGCTTTCCTCGCTACAGCACTTTTAGCGCCGCTCCGGCTGGTCCCCGGAGCGGCGTTTTCCATATCTGGGGGCGTCATACATTGGCGCTCCCGATGTGCTGGATTGTTTTGCCGTGCTCGGCTAACCTATTGAAACGAAAAGGGGCGAAAACGCTCCGTTTTGCTCTGAAAGCCGCACAAAATCTGGAAAAACCGATGCCTTCCAAGCTTGTGATGCGGGTTCGATCCCCGCTACCCGCTCCACGCAGTTTCAACGGCCCGGCGACGGCGGGCCCGAGCTGCCCCTTTCGACCAGCGTGAACAGGAATTCCGGTGCATCGACCGGCCCGTTGGCCAGCGCGTCGATGACGGAGCGGCCCATATCCTCCAGCGGCTGGCGCACGGTGGTCAGCGGCGGCCAGGATGTCAGGCTTGCCGATGTGTCGTCGAACCCGGTCACCGACAGATCCTCCGGCACGCGCAGCCCGATACGATGCGCCAGCGTCAGCACGCCCAGCGCCATGTCGTCATTGGTAGCAAAGACCGCGCTTGGCGGCTGCGGCAACGCCAGCAACGCCTCGCCGGCCTCTATGCCGGACGCGAAATCGAACCGGCCCTGGACGAACAGCGCCTCGTCGACAGCGATGTCCGCGGCCGCCAGCCCGTCGCGAAACCCCTCGACCCGGCGCAGCGCCGCGCGGTGGGTCGGGGGCGGGGTGATAACGCCGATGCGGCGATGGCCAAGCGCGATCAGATGGTCGGCGACCATGCGCCCTGCGGCGCGCTCTGGCGTATGAATGGTGAAACTCGCTGCGACCACCGACCCGGCGATGCGGGCATAGGGCAGCTTCATCTCCGCCAGCCGGGCCAGTAGCCCTTCATCGTCCGACAGCGGCGGCACCAGCAGCACGCCGTCGGGGCGCAGCGCCGCCACCAGCCGGTCGAGCACTTCGAACCGTTCCTCGCCACCGGGCGAAATCGGCTCCACCACCAGATGATAGCCCAGTTCGCGGCATCGCCAGGCCGCGCCGATCTGGATGCGGCTGACATAGCCGGGCGCGGGATTGTTATAGAGGAAGGCGATCATGAAGGACTTGCCCCCCGCCAGCCGCCGCGCCGACTGGTTGGGGCGATAGTCCAGTTGCTTGATCGCGGCGTCCACCCGCGCCTGCAACTCCGGGCTGACATTGGGCGCCTTGTTGACGACGCGCGACACCGTCTTGATCGAAACCTGGGCGAGTGCGGCGACATCGTGGATACTGGTCATGGTTCTTCGCAGGGTTGGAGCAGAGGGGCTGGAGCGGACAGCGCCGACCATGGCGACAGCCGATGCCGATTGGCAAGTCGCCCGTGGCAAGTTTATGATCGGGTGGCGGCACAGGAGCGATGGAAAGACCGATCATGACCAACATCGTCAATCTGCGGCAGGCGCGCAAGGCGAAGGCGCGCGTGGAAAAGGCGCAGGCGGCACAGGAAAATCGCGCGCGTTTCGGGCGCACCAAGGCGCAACGGCTGGCGGATGCGCAAGAGGAGCAGCGCCGTGCCGCTCTACTGGAGGGTGCAAGACGCGGGTCAGAAGACGATTAGCACTTTGCACTATATCTATTTTGCACTATATCTATAGTGAGTAATTGGAAGATATCCACCTGTTCTGTAAATAATCCGTTCATATTGAGATGAACGCTTGTTCATATTGTTCACCTTGTCCCCGAACCGTCACAATTCGTCGTGATTTGGATTGGCTGGTTGCGTTGAATCGCGCGGTCGGCCGTTGGTCCTTTGCTATGACTGGAAATATTCGCACAAACCGCCCCGCCAGGGCCGCGATTGCCGCTGTTCTGGCTTTGACTGCAACCCCGCTGCTGGCGCAGGCCGCTGCGCCGCCGGTCGCCCCGGAAGCTGTCCCCGCTGCGCCGGTGCCGGTGATGTCGGCACCTGATCTTGTCGCAGCGCCGGCTGCCACGCCGACGCCTGAATTTACCCCTAGCCAGCCGGTGGTCCAGGCCACCCCGCCGCTGGAGGAACGTATCGCCGCCGCGACGGCCGCTGCGGAAGCGGAACAGGCCGCGGTTCAGGCCGCCAAGCCGCGTCCGATGCCGGCTCGCTCCGTCCCCCGGACAGTTGAACGCACGGCTGAACCCGTCGCTGCCCGCGCCGCCGCTGTGACCCCGGTCGCCCCCGCGCCGGTCGAGACGGCACCGCGCGTTCAATCGACCCCGGCCATTGCGCCGGCGCAGGAGGCCGCTCCGGCCGCCTCGGCAGCACAATCGGTCGCGCGCTCTGACCAGGCGATGCTCTGGGCGCTGGGTGGTGGCGCGATGCTGTTGCTGGGTCTGGGCGGCGCTGCGTTGATGCGCCGTCGTCGTCCCGATGAAGCGGTCGCTGACGCCCGCGTCGCACCGGTTACGACGTTCGAGCCTGCGCCCGTTCCCGTGATGCCTGCTCCTGCGATGGCTGCGATCACGCCGCGTCCGGCGCTGGCTACGGCACAGACGGAGAATGCGACGCTGGAGGCGATGGTCGCCGCTGCGCCGAGTGCCGACAATCCGTTCCTTACCCGGACGAAGAGGTTGCGCCGCGCCCAGCATCTGATAGCCCAGCGCGAGGCCTTCTCGGTCGCTGCGCCCGCACCGCAGACTATCCATGCCGAGCCGGTTCCCGCCGCGGCCATCGATCGCAGCCAGACCGTCTATCGCTTCGGCAAAGATCGCGCGCCGTCGGGCTTCCTGAAGCCGCGCACCAACTAACAATTTGCGAAAGCTGAACGCCCATGGGACGGAAGGCCAAACCGGCTTTCCGTCCCTTTTTCATTCAGCCCATTGGTTGCGCTTTGGCCCCCCGCCTGTTACCGGCGCGCCGGTCATACCCGCGCCCCTTTTACGGAAGAATCGCCCCAGCCATGCCAGCCCCGACACCAGACAAGATCAACCGCATCGTCCTCGCCTTTTCCGGTGGTCTCGATACCAGCGTGATCCTGAAATGGCTGCAACAGACCTATCAGTGCGAAGTGGTGACCTTCACCGCTGATCTGGGGCAGGGCGAGGAACTGGAGCCGGCCCGCGCCAAGGCCCGCCTGATGGGCGTCAAGGAAGAACATATCTTCATCGACGACCTGCGGGAGGAATTCGTGAAGGATTATGTCTTCCCGATGATGCGTTCCAACGCGCTGTATGAAGGCCTCTACCTACTCGGCACCTCGATCGCACGTCCGCTGATCGCCAAGCGCCAGATCGAGATCGCCAGAATGCTGGGAGCCGACGCCGTCAGCCACGGCGCAACCGGCAAGGGCAACGACCAGGTGCGTTTCGAACTGGGCTATTATGGCCTGGCCCCCGACATCAAGGTGATCGCGCCGTGGCGCGAATGGGATTTGACCAGCCGCACCAGGCTGATCGAGTTCGCCGAAAAGCACCAGATTCCGATCCCGCGCGACAAACGCGGCGAAAGCCCCTTTTCGACCGACGCCAACATGCTGCACACCAGTTCCGAAGGCAAAGTGCTGGAAGATCCGTGGGATGAAACCCCGGACTATGTCTATTCGCGCACGGTAAACCCGGAAGACGCGCCCGACGCGCCCGAATATATCACCGTCGATTTCGAACGGGGCGATGGCGTCGCGATCAACGGCGTCGGCATGTCGCCCGCGACCCTGCTCGAAACCTTGAACGAATATGGCCGCAAACATGGCATCGGCCGCCTCGACCTGGTCGAAAACCGCTTCGTCGGCATGAAGTCGCGCGGCATGTATGAAACGCCGGGCGGCACCATCTATCACCTCGCCCATCGCGGCATCGAGCAGTTGACGCTCGATCGGGGTGCCGCGCACCTCAAGGACGAACTCGCGCCCAAATATGCCGAGCTGATCTATAACGGCTTCTGGTTCTCGCCGGAGCGCGAGATGCTCCAGGCTGCGATCGACCATAGCCAGGAAAAGGTGGCCGGCACCGTCCGCCTGAAGCTCTACAAGGGCAGCGTGTCCGTCGTCGGCCGCAAATCGCCTTACTCGCTCTACAGCGAAAAGGTCGTGACCTTCGAAGACGATGCCGGCGCCTACGACCAGCGCGACGCGGCGGGCTTCATCAAGCTCAATGCGCTCCGTTTGCGTCTTTTGGGCCGTCGCGACCGGGAATGACAATGCCGCCGCCCGTTACACTATGCGACAAACTAGCGGGCGGCGTGACATATCTGCGGGACAACTTCCTTTCATAAACATCGTCAAGGGCAGCGGACATGCCGCCCAACAGATGCAAAAAGGAAGACAGACATGCTTCGCAAATTCTTCACCACCGTTGCGGTCGGTTCGCTGTTCGTTGGCGGCGTGGCTGCAACCCATCTCGCTTATGCCCAGCCCAGCGCCGAAGGCGGCCCGCGCGGCGGCATGATGGCACAAGCCGACACCAACAAGGACGGCAAGATCAGCAAGGCGGAACTGACCGCCGGTCTGGAAGCCCGCTTCGCCAAGATGGACGTCGATCGCGACGGGCAGATCACCCAGAAGGATCGCGATGCGATGCGCCAGCAGCGGCAGGACGCCCGCTTCGCCGCGCTCGACACCGACAAGAACGGCCAGATCAGCAAGACCGAATTCACCGCCGGTCATGAAGCCCGTGCCGACAAGCGTCAGGAACGCCGCGCCGAGGCCGGCAAGCCGGGCGAACGCGACGGGCGCGGCTGGGGCGGTCGCGGCGGCCATCGTCGTGGCCCCGGCCATGGCGGTCCGGGCGGCGGCTTTGGTGACGCCAACAAGGATGGCACCATGACCAAGACCGAATTCATGGCCCGCCCGATCGCCATGTTCGACAAGGCGGACGCGAACAAGGACGGTTTCGTCACCGCCGAGGAAATGAAGGCCGCGCGCCAGACGATGCGGGCCGAATGGAAGGACCGCAAGGGTCCGCCGCCCCCGCCCCAGAACTGATCACACACTGATCGCACACTGATCGACCCATCGGGTGGCGCAGGACGCGGGGTGCTTCCCCTTGCTCCGCGCCGGTGCCACCCGCACCGGAAGGGCGAAGGCTTGCCCCCCTTTGCATCGCCTTCGCCCTTCCAACCTTTCTCCAGCCATGACAGACAGGCAGCATGAGCGACCGACCCCATCTCCTGCTCGTCGATGACGAGCGTTCGATCCGCGAACCGCTGGCCCAATATCTGGGCCGCAACGGTTTTCGCGTCACCGCCGTCGAAAGCGCGTCCGAAGCGCGGTTGCGCCTCGCCGCCAATGCGATCGACATGGTGATCCTCGACATCATGATGCCGGGCGAGGATGGCCTGTCGCTGTGCCGCCACATCCGCGAGACGAGCGAGATTCCGGTGATCCTGCTGACCGCCCGCACCGAAGAAACGGATCGTATCGTTGGCCTGGAAATGGGCGCGGACGATTATGTGCTCAAACCCTTTTCGCCGCGCGAACTGGTCGCCCGGATCAAGGTGATCTTCCGCCGCGTCGCCACCGGCGGCCAGCGCGTCACCGCGCCCGATGGCGCCAATTACAGCTTCGCCGGCTGGTTGCTCAAGACGCAGGAACGAACCCTGGTCGACAGCGAAGGCGTGTCGTTGCCGCTCTCAACGGCCGAATATAATCTGATGCTGGCCTTTGCCACCCGCCCCAATTCGGTGCTCAGCCGTGACCAGTTGCTCGACATCACCCAGGGCCGCGAAGCCAATGCCTTCGACCGGGCGATCGACAACCAGATCAGTCGCCTGCGCAAGAAGATCGAGCCGGACCCCAAGAACCCGACGCTCATCAAGACCGTCTGGGGCGGCGGCTACACCCTGTCTGCCGAAGTCCGCAAACTGTGACGCGGCCCGCATGAAAAAGCTTCGCCTGTGGCCGCAAAGCCTGGTCGGCCAGATCATCGCGCTGGTCGCGATCGCGCTGTTCGTGGCGCAGGCGATCAATTTCGGCCTGCTGCTGCGCGAACGGCAGCGGCTCGAACTGACCGGCCAGACTGCGCCCGCCGTCTATCGCGTCGTCGATGCGCTCGACAATCGCGTGGAACGCCGCGTGGAACGGGAACGGGAAGGGGACCGGCAACGCGGCCGTATGCGCGCGCGCTTCGTCACCGGCGCGCCCGAACTGACCGGGCAAGCGCGCCCGGATGTCGAACGGCGCGCGACGGTGATGTTCGAAGATGTCGGCCTGCGCATCCTGAGCGTCCGCGCGGTCCAGACAAGCGAAGTCATGCCCGTCCGACGCTGGGAACGTATCCGTATGCGCGCCAATGGGGATGGGCCGCACGATCATAGCGTCGGCCTGCTGACCCTGGCGGCGGAATATGAACCGGGTAAATGGGTGGTGGCGCAGGCGCGTTCCGGCGGCGACCGGCCGCAGCGCTTTGGCGGCTGGCTGGTTGGCCAGACGCTCATCCTCTATGTCATCGTCCTGCTGCCGCTGCTCTGGATGGGGCGTCGACTGGCGCGCCCGCTGAAACAGCTTACCGGCTCCGCGCAGCAGTTCGCCCGCACCGGCGCGGCCGACGCAGTGGATGAGCGCGGGCCGGGCGATGTGCGCGACCTCACCATGGCGTTCAACGCCATGCGCGCGCGCATCATCGCCATGCTGGACGAAAAGGACCGGATGCTGGGCGCGATCGGCCACGACCTGCGCACCCCGCTCGCCTCGCTGCGCGTGCGCACCGAATCGGTCGAGGACGATGCCGAGCGCGCACGCATGTCCGAAACGATCGACGAGATGAACCGGATGCTGGAGGATATCCTCTCGCTCGCCCGCGCGGGCCGCAGCACGCAGGCCGCGCAGAAGGTCGATCTGGCCGCGCTCGCCGATGCCGTGGTGGAGGATTTCATCGAACTGGGATCGCCCGTCGACCTGGCCGACTGCGATCGCGCCGTCGCCTTCGTCCGCCCCCAGCAGATCCGCCGCGCGCTGCGCAACCTCATCGAAAACGCGATCGTCTATGGCGACCGCGCCCATGTGTCGGTGCTGCACGAAAATGGCAACATCCGCATAGCCGTCGCCGACGAAGGGCCGGGCATTGCGGAGGACCGGATGGAAGAGATGCTGGAACCCTTCACCCGCCTCGAAGGCTCACGCAATCGCGAAACCGGCGGTTCGGGCCTGGGCCTAGCGCTGGTCCGTGCGATCATGGCCGAACATCAGGGCGAATTACGGTTGGCGAACCGGCCCGAAGGCGGGTTGGAAGCGAGTTTGGTGCTGCCGGGTTGAAGGTCGTCTAACCGACCATTTGTTGCCATTTTTACCGACTACCGTTCGCCTTATAAGCGGTCATCTACTCAACCCAGCGACTGCCAGCTTTTTTCCAAGCCTCCCAAAAGATAACATGGTCGTCGTCGTTCAGGACTTGCCAACCGACGGCTTTGAGGAACTCTTCCGGCGTTATTTCGTCCGGGCCGATTTCACGCGCTCTAAGGCGCGGAAGGAACATGTAGTGTTCGCCTTTGCCTCTGAGATTTGAGAGCATCTGGCCAATCTCGCCATCGCAAATCTGAAGAAACATGGGTGTGTCCAGTTTACGTATCACGCCACCCCACATGTGATGACCGACATGAGAAGCTGTTGAATCGTCTTGCAGCAATTCGGATAAGCCGGGAGCCGCACGGATATCATTTTCCAGTGCAGCGGCGGATTCGCGCAATGCGATGTCCTCCGCAGAACGAACGCCAAATCTTTCTAGGCTATGGGTTTCCATGCTTCAGCCCCGTGTCGTTGGGTAGCGAATGACAGGTTTCTCCTACCAAATAGTTCAAAGCTGCCCGTCCGCCTTCCACCCTTTTTGCCACTCGCGCTTTACTCAATGCTTGCCCGGCTTGTTCGATGTCCCCGGTGCGGCCGGGTTAATCAGGGCTGCGCCGTTGGGCAGGCCGGTGCCGCCCATGTCCAGCTTCTGCGCCTGTTCCTTCGCCGCCCGGACGGGGTTGTCGCGTTCCTTGATCGCGGCCTTGGTTTCCGCGTCCGGCCCTTCATCGCCGCCATCGCCGCCGCCGCGGGTCCAGCCCAGTATGATCGACATGCGCCGGTTCCGGGGATCATAGGCGTCGTCCTTGATGAACGGTTCGCGATCGGCCACGCCTTCGATCCTGGCGAAGCGCGCATTGCCGATGCCGCTGTCGGCCAGCGTCTTGCGCGTCGTTTCGGCCCGGCTGGACGACAGCATCCAGTTGGTCATGGTCCGGCCCGACGCATAGGGTAGGCCGTCGGTATGGCCGCGCACGATCAGCGGGTTGGGCATGGTCTGGAGCACGGTCGCAACTTCTGAAATCAGCGCGCGGGCCTGGGGGACAAGCCGGTCGGTGCCCATAGCGAACATCGCGAAGTCGGCTTCGTCGATCAGGTCGATGCGCAACCCTTCGCGCGTTTCGGTGAAGCGCACATTCTTGCGCAGCTTGCCCAGCCCCTTGGCGATCATGCGCTCTTCCAGGCTTTTCTTGATCGATTCGAATTTCTGGCGGTCGGCGGCGCGGGTCGCCTTGCCGCCCTGATCCTTGGTGCCACTGGCGTCGCGCGGGATGGTGATGGCCAGATTGCCCTGACCGCCGGTGGTCGGATAATTGTCCTTCCCCATCATGCTGTCACCGCCGAACATGCCATTGGACCCGGCCGAATTTTCCTTCATCTGCACCAGCGTCGGCGTAAAATAGTCGGCCAGCCCCTTGCGCTGCTTTTCGGTGGTCGCACCCAGCAGCCACATCAGCAGGAAAAACGCCATCATCGCCGTCACGAAGTCGGCATAGGCGACCTTCCAGGCGCCGCCATGATGGCCGGCATGCCCTTCGACGATGATTTTTTTGACGATGATCGGCCGGGGTTCCGGCTCGTTCGCGCCGCGCTTCTTTTCCGCCATGGCTTATTTGCCCCGCATGCCGTCGAACACTTCGGCAAAGCCGGGCTGGTTGGCGTGGGTCAGGCCCGAACGGGCGGCTTCGATCACCAGCGGCTGCGGATGGCCGTGGAGCGAGGCGATGATGATCTGCTTGACGACCTGATAGATGGCACCGTCCGCTTCGATCACGCTGCGGCAGCGGTTGGCGAAGGGATTGACCATGCCATAAGCGAGCAGAATGCCAAGGAAGGTGCCGACCAGCGCCGAACCGATCATCGCGCCCAATATGGCGGGTGGCTGGTCGATCGAACCCATGGTCTTCACCACGCCCAGAACCGCCGCGACGATGCCGAGTGCGGGCAGGGCGTCGGCCAGCCCTTGCAGGTTGTCGGCCGGCTTGATCGCTTCGTGGTGATGGGTCTTGAGCGCATTGTCCATCACGTCCTCGACCGCATGGGGGTCGAGCGTGCCGGACGAGATGACGACCAGACGCAGCGTGTCGCTGATCAGGTGGACCAGCGCCTTGTCCTTCATCAGCTTGGGATATTCGGTGAAGATAGTGGAGCTGGACGGGTCTTCGATATGGGGTTCCAGCGCGACTGGCCCTTCGACGCGCAGCGTTTTCATCAGCTTGCTGACGAGGAAGATGCAGTCGAGAAAATCCTGCTTCTTATACTTGGCGCCTTTGAACACCTTGGCCAGGCCGCCGCCCAGCGCTTTCAGGTCCGCGCCGCTATTGCCGATGACGAGCGCGCCGACGGCCGCGCCGCCGATGATCAGCATTTCGTGCGGCAGCGCGTGCAACACGGGGCCAAGGTCGCCGCCGGTGAAGGCGAAGCCGCCGAACACCATGACGATCAGAATGACTAGGCCGATGGCTGCGAACATGAAAATCCCCGATTGACCCGCCCGGAGGCGGTAACTCCCCACGTCGCGTGCGACGCCGTGTCCTTGTGGTTAATACGGACTGGTTAGCGTCTGGTTTAGGACCGCACCGCTTTTTAGCCTGCGATTAGCTGATCAGGTCGAACAGGGTCTGCTGGTTGATCCGGGCAAAGGCCGATTGCGCCGCGTCGAGTTGCAGCAACTGGGCTTTCACATTGGCGATCACTTCGCTCAGGTCCGTCGATTCGAGGGATGCGCGCCGTTCGGTCAGGTCCAGGTCGACATTGGTCAACCGCGTCCCCACCACATCCAGCCGATCGCTGCGCACGCCCTGCTTGGCCTGCTCGACCGCGATATGGCCCTGTGCGACCTTTACCCCTTCGAGCGTGGCGGCGATGGCCGCGTCGTCGCCGTTCTGGATCGCGGCGATGCTCTGCGCCAATATGTCGTCGATCGACATCGGCGTGCCATCGACGTCGATCCCTTCCGATACGTCCTGCTTCGTGCCGACCACCGCCAGGTTCAGGCCCCGGCTGACCGGCACCAGCACGCTTTGGCCGTCGTCGAAGACGGACACGCCCTGATAATCCTTCTGGTTCAGCAGCTCGTCGATCGTCGTGCGGATGGTCGACATTTCCTCGGTGATCGCGGCGCGGCTGGTGTCGTTGAGCGACCCGTTGCGGGCCGACGTCACCAATTCCTGCGCGCGCGTCAGCAGATTGTCGATTTCCGACAGATTGGCCTCGGCATTGCCGGCGCGGGTGGTGCCATAGCTGATGTTGGATTGCCAAGCGGCCTGCTGCGCCTGGGCGCGGCCGATGTCGGATACCTGAACCCAGGCGAGCGAATTGTCGGACGGCTTGTTGAGCGTGATCCCTGTAGAGATCGCGGTCTGTCCATCGACAATGTCCTGCGATAATTTCTGCTGCCGCCGGATTTCGGCGAGCATGATCTTGTTGGTGATACCTACCATGGCTCAGTCCTTTCCGGGTCAGATGATGTTCATGATAGAATCGATCGTCTCTTTGGCGATCTGCAGGATTTTGGCGGAGGCCGAATAGGCTTGCTGGATGCGCAGCAGGTCGGCCGCTTCCATGTCCAGGTCGACGCCGCTCACCGCTTCGCGCGCTGCGACCGCCTGGTCGTTGCGGCTGCTCGCCGTGTCATATTCCGCCTGGGTCGACGCCACCAAAGTCGCGTGGGACGCGATCAGCGTCGTCCAATTCTGCTCCACGCTGCCATTGCCGCGCAGAACGGAATTGACGGTCAGCAGATTGCCGTTGAGCGTCCCGTCCGACGAGCGGGTCGCCAACTGGGCCGGATCAATGATGAGCGCGGCGACGGTCGCGGCGCTGCCGCCATAGGACAGCAATGGGCTGCCCGCTGCGCCGCCGTCGGTCACGCCCTGCGCGTGCCAGGCGTTGATGTCGGTGACGAACTGTTCGGCCAGCGTGTCCAGATTTTCCCGACGGTCCGCCACGGTGCCGGCGGCGGAAAACAGGCCGCCCAGCGTGCCGTTGGCAGGCGCAGTCAACGCCGTGCCATCGGCCAGGCTCAGCGAGAGCCTGCCATCGGTGCCGGCGGCCATCGACAGGCTGGTCGCGCTGTCGCCGGTAACCAGCGTCTGCCCCCCGAAACTGATCTGCGCGCTGTCATGCGCGCCGAAGCTGACTGTGACGTTCAGATTTTCCGACAGCGTCTGCAACGCCGAATCGCGGCTGTCGAGCAACTGGGCATAAGCGGAGGTGCCGGGCTGCGCGCGTAGCAGGCTGTTATTGATGTCCGCCAGCGAGGCGAGCGAACGGTTGATCGTATCGACTGACGATTGCGCCTCCGTGGCGACGCCGCTCGACACATTCTGAAGATCGGCGGATGTCTGGCTGAACGCTTGCGAAACCCGGCTGATGCTGTCGAGCGTGGTGACGCGCAGCGACGTATCGGTCGGGCTTGCCGCCAGCTTCTCCATATTCTGGAACATGCCCGTCATCAGCTGGCCGATGCCGGTGCCGGTGTCGTTCAGCGCGGTTTCCGCGTCGGTCAGCCAGCGCAGGCGGGCGGTCGAACTGCCCATCGCCATGCCGGTGTTGCGGACCGTGGCGTCGAGATAGGGATCGGCCGCGCGGTTGATGCCGGCGACCTGCACGCCGCCGAAATTGGCGCGCGAGATATAGGTCGCCATCGTCGCGGTGGACGACCCGGATTCGATTGTCCGCACCGATCGGCGTGCATAGCCGTCGGTGCTGGCATTGGCGATATTTTCGCCGATCGCGGCCATGGCCGCCCGATAGGCCTTGGTCCCCGAAGCGCCGATGATGAAGAGGTCGCTCATGCGCCCGTCGCCGCGGTCGAAGCGTCCGGCGTTGCAGGAGCGTCGCTCACCCGGTCGCCAAATTGTTTCAGCAGCAATTCGGCGATGCCCATCGCCCCTTTGCTGGCCATGGCGTCGGCGGTGCGAGAATCGGCCATGTCGCGAAACTGCTGGGTCGCAGCGGAATCGTCGATGCCTTCCGCCAGGCTCGCCGATCGCATCGCGCCTATCATCTGGCGCAGGAAGACGGCCTCGAACTGCTGCGCCACCTTTTGCAGCGACGCCTTGTTCGATTGCCCGACGCTGGCGCTGGCCGTGGCGGGGGAGGTTGTCGTCGCTACCTGCATCACAGCACCACCAATTCGGCTTTCATCGCGCCCGCCTGTTTCAAGGCTTCGAGGATCGCGACCATATCCGCCGGGGAAGCCCCGATCGCATTGACCGCCTTGACT
Source organism: bacterium (assembly GCA_030824575.1). Taxonomy (GTDB): domain Bacteria; phylum Pseudomonadota; class Alphaproteobacteria; order Sphingomonadales; family Sphingomonadaceae; genus Sphingobium. The sequence continues at coordinate 34,316 of JAVBXL010000051.1, forward strand.
ATATCGGCCAGCGACGCCCCACCTTTAAAGTTAACCATAGGTTTTTTCTGCTCGTCGATGCTGATGCTGGTCGACTGCTCGGTCGCGGTCTGCCCTTGGCTGAAGGGCGCGGGCTGGGAAATGCGCGGACTTTCGTTGACGCTGACGGTCAATTTGCCGTGCGCGACCGCGGCCGGATGAATCTTCACCGCGCCATTGATGACGACAGTGCCGGTGCGCGCGTTGACGATCACCTTGGCCGGCGCATCGGCGGGCGAAATCTCGATATTCTCGATCATGCCCATCATCATGATGCGGTCTTCGGCGCCGGGCGCAGCGTCGATCGCGATCGATACGGCGTCCATCGCGCGGGCGCGGCGGTCGCCAAAGGCGTGGTTTACGCCGTCCGCGACGCGCAGCGCCGTGGTCAGGTCGGCTTCGGCCAGGTTGAAGGTCAGCGTCGGCGCGGTATCGAACCCGGTCGCGACCGCGCGTTCCACCGTCGCGCCGCCCGGAATACGGCCGGCCGACGGGATGTTGACCGATACCTGGCTGCCATCAGCGCCGGACACGCCCAGGCCGCCGACGGCGAGGTTGCCCTGCGCCATGCCGTAGATTTCGTTATCCGCGCCGCGCAGCGGCGTGAGGATCAGCGTGCCGCCACGCAGCGACTTGGCCTTGCCCAGCGCCGAGACGGTAACGTCCAGCCGCTGGCCCGGCTTGGCAAAGGCGGGCAGGTCGGCGGTGACGAGCACGGCGGCCGCGTTCTTGAGTGCCGGATTGACGCCTTGCGGCAGGGTGAGGCCGAAGCGCGAGACGACGCCCTTCATGCCCTGCGTCGCATATTCTATGCTGTCGTCGCCGGTGCCGGCCAGGCCCACGACGATGCCATATCCGGTCAGCTGGTTGGGACGAACCCCCTGGAAGGTGCCCAAATCCTTGACCCGCTCGGCATGGGCGGCGGGCGCGGCGACCAGAGCGCACAGGGGCGCGAAGATCGGCAGGAGCAGGCGAAGCAGCCGCAACAGGAGGGGGCGGATCATGGCGTTTGCGGCTTCCATCAGAAGGGGCTGATCGCGGAGAAGAAGCGCTGGAGCCAGCCTTGGCGGCTGGCATTGGCGATCTCGCCCTTGCCCTTGTAAATGATCTTGGCGTCGGCGACGCGGGTCGATGCGATGCGGTTGTCGGGCGCGATGTCGGCCTGACGGACGAGGCCGCTAATCTGGATGAATTCGTCGCCGCGGTTGAGCGTCAGCGCCTTTTCACCCTTCACCAGCATCGTGCCATTGGGGTAGGTCGCTGCGATCGTCACGGTGATCTCGCCGCTCAGTGCGTTCGACTGGCTGGCATTGCCCTTGCCGGTGAAGCTGTTCTGGCCGCCGGCCGACACGTCGCTCGCGGAAAACAGCTTGGACAGGATGCCGGTGGTCGGCGGCGCGATGCCGATCGTTCCGTTGCGGGCGGTGTCCGCGCTCGTCGTCTTGCTCGCCTGGGTCCGTTCCACCAGGACGATGGTGATGATATCGCCCACGCTGGTCGCGCGCGCGCCGCTGGTCAGCGGGGTATAGCCGGTCGACGCCTGGAATATCGACCCGTTCGCCGGCGGGGCGACGGGCAGGGGGATGACGGTCGGCGCGTAGAAATCGCGCTCGATGTCGCGCTTCTTCTGCTTGGCGGCGTCGGCGGGCGACGCGGCCAGCGCGATCAGCGAAATCGCGGCGATGGTGGCGTAGGAGAGGCGCATCATCTGGCCTTAGATATTCTGGTTGACGTATTGGAGCATCTCGTCGGTCGCCTTGATCATCTTGCTGTTGACCTCATAGGCGCGCTGGGTTTCGATCATGTCGACCAGTTCTTCCACGATGTTGACGTTCGACGTTTCCAGATAACCCGACCGCATCAGGCCGCGACCTTCCAGGCCCGCGACGCCGACCTGCGGCGTGCCGCTCGCGGCGCTTTCGGTCAGCAGGTTGCCGCCGATGGAGGTCAGGCCCGCCGGGTTCATGAACGTGGCGATTTCGATCTGGCCCAGATTGCTCGGCGCGCTTTCGCCCTGCAACGTCGCGGTCACGGTGCCGTCATTGCCGATCGCCACCGACGTCGCGCCCTGCGGCACGGTGATTTGCGGGATCAGCGGCAGGCCGTCGCTGGTGACGACGGTGCCTTCGGCGGTGACGCTGAAATTGCCGGCGCGGCTATAGGCGATGGAGCCGTCGGGCTGCTGCACCTGAAAATAGCCCGAACCCTCGATCGCGATATCCAGCACATTGTTGGTCTGGTTCAGCGTGCCCTGGGTGTTGATCTTGCTCGTGCCCTGCAACGCGACGCCGGAGCCGAGATTGAGGCCGGTGGCGAACTTGTTCTCGCTGTCCGAATTGGAACCGGCCTGGATGATCTGCTGATAGGCCAGCGTCTCGAAATCGGCGCGGTCCTTCTTGAAACCGGTCGTGTTGACGTTCGCCAGATTGTTGGCGATCACGCGCATCTTCGTGTTCTGCGCGTCGAGGCCAGTGCGGGCGACATGAAGGGCGGCGTTGCTCATCGTTCATTTCTCCGTGGCGCATCCCCGAAGGCATGCTTATGCGTCAGTCACAGCAAGATGCGTGCCAGTATTAACCATCCAGCTTCATGAGCGATGCGCCGCCGTCATCCATCTGCTTGGCGGTATCGATCATCTTGACCTGGGTTTCCCAGGCGCGGCTGGCTTCGATCATCTGGACCAGCGCCTGGGTCGCATTGACGTTCGATCCTTCGACCGAACCCGATGTGAGGGTCGCCAGCGGATCGGACGGCAATGCGCCGCCATTGACTTCGCGGAACAGGTCGTCGGTGCCCTTGGCGATGCTGGAGCCGGCCGCATTGACGAGCTTCAGCTTATCGACCTGCTTCGGATTGGCGGGGTCGCCGCCCTGGGGCACGCCCCAGATGCTGCCGTCCTTGGCGATCGACACACTGTCCATTTGCGGCAGGGTGATCGGGCCGCCTTCGCCCAGCACCGGCAAGCCGTCGCCGGTGGTGAGCAGGCCGCTGTCGGTGACCTTCAGGTCGCCGCGGCGCGTATAGGCTTCGCTGCCGTCGGTGGCCTGAACGGCGAGCAGAGCATCGCCGTTCATCGCCACGTCCAGCGGATTGCCGGTCTCGGTGACCGCGCCTTGCGCCATGTCGGCCGCGATCACCTGTTCCGATGCTTGCGCGCGGGTGTCGAAGGTGTCGCCCTTGATCCAGCGCGTCTCGGCATTGGCGATTTCGGCGCGAAAGCCGACAGTATTGACGTTCGCGAGGTTGTTCGCGACCGCCGTCTGCCGCGCCATCGCGCCGCGCATCGCAGTCAGTGCCGTGTTGACGAGCCGATCCATGGGCTAAGCCTTCTATCCTGTGCTTGGTTTTAGGTGCGCAGGTTGACGATGGTCGTGGTCAGCGTGTTCGCCGCCTCGATCGCCTTGCTGTTCGCCTGGAAATTGCGCTGCGCCGCGATCAGGTTCACCAGTTCGTCGGTGATATCGACGTTGGATCGTTCCAGCATGCCGCTGTTCACCGCGCCGAACATGCCCTGATTGGCGGTGCCCAGGATCGGCGAGCCGCTGGCGACGGTCGACGTCCAGTGGGCGTCGCCCTCCTGCCGCAAACCTTCCTGGCTGTTGAAGGACGCCATGGCGACCTGGCCCAGATAGACGGTGCTACCATCGGCGTAAACGGCCGATACCATGCCCTTTTTGTCCACGCCCACGCTGGTCAGCTGCGCGCCGGCCGCCGTGCCGTCAAAAGTGTTGGGGATTTGCAGGTCGGTCAGGTCGGCCGGGGTCGCGCCAGTGGGGTCGACGGTCGTCGCGCCCGTGGTGGGATCGACGGCGAACACCTGGATGCGCGCGCCGGTCGTGTCGACGGCATAGCGGTCGTCATCGACGGCAAAGGCGCCGTTGCGGGTGTAGCTGATATTGCCGTCTTCGCCCTTGACCGTGAAATAGCCTTCGCCGGTGATGGCCAGGTCGAGCGTCTTGTCGGTGGTTTCCAGCGTGCCCTGCGTGAACTGCTGGGCGACGCCCTGCACGCGCACGCCCTGGCCGGCGACCTGGCTGGTCGTCTGCATCGGCGCGGCGGCGAAGATATCGCCGAACTGCGCCTTGCTTTTCTTGAACGCGGTGCTGCTGACGTTGGCGACGTTGTTCGAAATGGTTGACAGGTCGGTCTGCGATGCTTTCAGACCCGACAGGGAGATATAGAAGGACATGGCGTTACTCCTTGGGTGAAAAGGATTTCGGGGGTAAAAAGGTGAGTGTTTACATCAGGCTGATCGCGTCGGACGGGCTGTAGCTGCCGAGCGCGGTGATGAGTTTGGAAGATGAACCGTCGGCGGGTGACTGGACGGCGGCGATGGTGGCCCAGGTCGCGACCTTGGTGGGTGTCGCGCCATTGACCTTGACCTGCAGGGCGGAGGTGGCGACGGTTTCGCCCGTGTCATCCTTGCCGTCCCAATAGAAAGTGACGTCGCCGGCAGCCTGCGATCCCATGTCGATGGTCTTGACCACATTGCCGGCGGAATCGACCAGATCGATGGTCGCGCCTTCGGTCGCGGCGGGCAGGGTGATCTGGCCCGCATAGGTGCCGGACGCATCGGGCGCGGCGATATTGCTCTGCACCAGCATCGACTTGCCGATCCAGCTTGCCGCATCGCCCAGCCGCGTGCCGGTCAGCTCGCTGGCCAGGCTTTTGAGAGTCTGGTTCATTTCCGCGATGCCGGACGAATTGGTGATGGTCGCCATCTGCGATACCATCTGGGCGTTATCGACCGGTTCGAACGGGTCTTGATACTGCATCTGCGCCGTCAGCAGCGTCAGGAAACTGGCCTGGCCCATCTCTGCGCTGCCGGTGCCGACGATCGCCTTGGGATTATAGACCGACAGGCCAGCGCTGTCGGTTGCGGTGGTCGTCGTCATTTGCCGATCCTTATGGTTTCGAGCATCAGGGATTTGGCGGTGTTGAGCACCTGCACATTGTTCTGGTACATGCGCGCCGTCTCGATCATGTCGACCAGCTCGGCATTGCCATCCACCGCCGCTTCCCACACATCCCCGTTCGCATCCGCCAGCGGATGGTTGGGATCGTGGCGCTTGGTCGGCTCGGCGCTGGTGGTGACGACATTCTTGACCTTGACGGTCGACACGCCGGGCGTGTCGGTCACGGATTCGAACACCGGCTTGATCGCGCGATACGCTTCCGCGGCGCTGCCAGTCACATTGCCGGCGTTCGCCATGTTGGACGCGGTGGCGTTCAGGCGCACCAGCTGCGCGCTCATGGCGCGGCCGGCGATGTCGAAGATGTTCATGGGCGTGGAACCACTCATGCTCATTCACCCTTCAGCGCACGGTTGATGGTGTTGATGCGACCCTCCAGAAAGGAGAGGGTCGTGCGATATTTGACCGCATTTTCGGCAAACAGCGTCTGTTCGGTGCTCAGTTCGACGGTGTTGCCGTCCAAGCTGGGCTGCAACGGCACGCGATAGCCCATCGCATCGTCGGCGGCCTGCAACACGTCGGTTGCGCTGCTGCCGACGCGGGTCGTCGCTTCCTTCAGCGCGGCCTCGAAATCGATGTCGCGCGCCTTGTAGCCAGGCGTGGAGGCGTTGGCGATGTTGGATGCGAGCAAGGACAGGCGTTGCGAACGCAGCGCCAGCGCCTTCCCATGTATCCCGAAGAGATTGTCTTCCACCGACATTGTCAAATTCGCTCTAAAAGTTTTGCGTCCCCCGCCGTTCTGACACCTGATGGCGTCTCCTGCGGGTGATCCAGCCTGGAGATCAGCAAGAGCCGTGCCAATTTGCGTGGGTGACGCATCGGCAGCGCGGACAATCGCGGAAAACCAGGCTTTTCGTGGGGGAGGCGGCAAGGGCGGCAAATTTTTGCCGGTCGGCGGCAGGGCGTTGCCGCCGTCGGACGAGACGACAAGTGATACGATAAGGGAACGGGCGCTCATGATCGCGATTATCGGCCATTTGTTCGATCCATTGACCCTGGCGGCAATGCTGGGCGGGATCGCCTTGGTGGCGCTGTTCCAGAATGGCGTCGGGGCGGTGGGACGGGCCATGGTGGCGCTGCATCCGCTGATGACGGCCGATCCGGCGCGCGATCGCGACGCCGCGCGGGCGGCGATGCTGAAGATCGACCAGGTGGCGCAACTGCGCGGCCTGTCGTGCACCGACCGGGTGAAGACCGCCAACCCCTTCCTGACCGAAGCCGCGCGCAAGCTCGCCAATAGCGAGCGCGCCGATATGTTCGAACTTTGGGCGGCGCAGGCGCTGGCCGACCGGGCGCAGCGCCATGGCGCGGTCCACAAGGCCTGGCTGTCGATCGCTGACGCCGCGCCGGCGCTGGGCATGGCCGGCACGATCATCGGCCTAGTCGGCATGTTCGCCGCCATGGACGATCCCGCCGCGCTTGGCCCCGCCATGGCGCTGGCGCTGCTCACCACCTTTTACGGCGTCGTCATCGCCAATCTTCTCGCCGCGCCGATCGCCGCGCGCCTGTCCGACCTGTCCGAACGCGAACTGGCCTGGCAGCGGGAAGTCGCCGACCGGATGCTGGGCATCGCCCGCCGCGAAAATGCGCCCGTGCGCCGCGCCGCGATCCGCGAAGTCGCATGAGCGCGCCGCCTTCTTCGGCATCCTCTACCGCCGCCCGGCGCAATCGCTGGGCGGTCAGTTTTGCCGATCTCCTGCTGCTGCTCCTCGCCTTCTTCGTGCTGCTGCAAGCCAGCGGATCGCGGCGCGACGCCATGCTATCGCAGGTCAGCCAACAATTTGGCGGACGGGCGATGCGGCAGGGCGTGGCATTGCGCGCCGCCGACCTGTTCGTGCCGGGCGACGCCTTGCTCAGCGACGCCGGTCGCGCGCGTTTGGCCGTCGTGGCGCAGCGCTTCGTGCGGGAGCCGGGCGGGCTGGAAATCCGCAGCGACGGGTCGGACCAGGGCCGGCAGCGCTTCGACGACTGGGATCTGGCGGCGGCGCGGCTGGGCGCGGTCGCGCGGGCGCTGCGCATGCATGGCATTGCGCAGGATCGCCTGCTGATCCGCGGTCTCGATCAGGGTGACGACAAGGCCGGGCAGGGGCAGCTGATCCACATCGCGCCGGGCCATTAACGATAACTGGCACGGATATTGCTGAAATCCTGGCAAAGACCGTCCGTCAGGAGACATGCCGTGTTTCGATTTTCGCCCATCCTTCTCGCCGCCGCCGCGCTGACCAGCGTGTCGCCTGCGCTGGCCCAGGCACAGGGCAGCCAGAAATTCGAAAATCTCGACCGCATCGACAGCCTGGTGGCGATGACCGTCGGCGCTAATCTCGGCGAACCGGGCGGCCCCGCTGCGCCGGTCGATCGCCGCCTTCGCCTGGCCGCCTGTCCCACTACGCCCAGCGTCGAAGGGCCGGTGTTCGGCGCGGCGATGGTGCAATGTGCTGCCTTGGGCTGGCGTATCCGCGTGCCGCTGGTCGCGGGCGCATCCGCCGCTGCATCTGGCCCGGTGCCCCGCTATGGCGCTGCCGCCAATCGCTTCACCCGCGCCGCGCCGGTCGCCGCGAAAGAGGCGGTCGTGCGCAAGGGTGATCCTGTGCAACTGACGGCCGGCAACGCCGTGTTCAGCGTGTCGCGAATGATGGTCGCGGATGAGGACGGCGCCATGGGCGAGACGATCCGCGTGCGCGAAGACAAGAAAAGTTCGCCGATTTTCGCCCAGGTCGTACAAATGGGCGTCGTGCGCATTCCGGCATTTAATGATTTTTGAACTTGTCCGTTATACGCCATAGGGACGAGTGAAGGATTTACCCAATGATCAAGTCTGTGGGCCAGAATATCAGCGCCGCCATCGAGGCGACCCGCCTGCGGGAAGGGGCCAAGACGCGCGCATCCGCTGCCACCGGTTCGGCCACATCCTCCGCCAGCGCCGCGTCGGCCAGTCCCGCCGCGCGCATGGCCGCCCAGGGTGCGCCGGTCGATATGGATCGCATCGCCGCGATCAAAGCTGCGATCGCATCGGGCAACTACCCCGTGGACGCCAACGCTATCGCGGAACGCATGGTCGCCCTCGACCTGTCGGCCGCCTGATAAGGGACATATATCATGCCATTGGGTCTTGCCGCGCTGGATGATCTCTTCGACGCTTTCGAGGATCTTCGCGACGTGCTCGATGGCACCGACGCCGCCGCCATTGAACTGGCCAGCAATCGCGTCAGCCGCGCGGCTGCGTCCGTCCGCGCGATCGGTGCCTGGCGGTCTGAACCGGCTGTGATCGAACGTCTGAGCGTCATGGTGCCGCTGCTCGACAGCGCCCGTATCCGCGTCAAACTGCTCGCCGACCATGCCCAGCAGCGACTCGCCATCCTCGCCGCCCATGGCGCGCAGACCGCGCCGCTGACCTACGGCCGGTAAAGGCCGCGGACAAAATTTCGAGTTTCGACTAAAGCGGCGCCCTTCGGCGCCGTTTTTCGTTGTACGGCCCGAAATCCTTACCAGCGTTAACCAAATCTTGGCACAAGCCTTGCTCTAATGTCCTCGCTAGCAAATGAGGATTTTAGTCGTGTCGGCTTTCGCAGACATATCAGCAACCGGGACTTCGACAGGTAATCGCGTCACCAACGCGATTGCGATGGCGAGCCGCCGTACTGGTGTCGACTTTTCCTATCTGCTGGGTCAGGCCAAGATCGAATCCAGCCTGAACCCCACCGCCCGCGCGGCGACATCGTCCGCCACTGGCCTCTATCAGTTCATCGACCAGAGCTGGCTCGCCGTCGTCGACAAGCATGGCAGCGAATATGGGCTGGGCTGGGCATCCAATGCGATCCAGCAGAGCGGCGGCCGCTACTATGTCGCCGATCCGGAACTGCGCCAGCAGATCCTCGACCTGCGCAAACATCCTGAGACGGCGTCCGTGATGGCGGCGGAACATGCCGCCGACAACAAGGCCTATCTGGAATCGAAGCTGGGCCGCGAAGCCGAGCCGGTCGATCTCTATCTCGCCCATTTCCTGGGCGTCGGCGGCGCGTCCAAATTCCTGTCGGTCCATGATCGCGCACCGGACGCTACGGCGGCATCGCTGTTCCCGTCCGCGGCGCGCGCCAACCGCTCGATCTTCTACGACCGTAGCGGCAACGCGCGCAGCTTCGCCGACATCCGCGACCGCTTCGCCTCCAAGCTCCAGAAAAGCTCTGACGGCCTGGGCGCCGACATCCAATATGCGTCCGCTGCGCTGCCTGCGGGCGCGAAGACGGTCCAGCCCGCCGACTATGTGCGGATCGAAACCCAGCGTCTGAGCGAACAGGTGGATGTCGGCATCCGCCCGCAGCCACAGACCGCGCGCCTCGCCTATCTCATGCTCGCCACCCTCGGAAGGTAACGGCCCTTTATGTCTCCCGCCCAAGTCAAAGCGAAGATCTGGATGAGCGCCGTCAAGGGCGCTGTTCTGCCGTTCGCGACGTTAATGGTCGTTGTGTTCATGATGGTCCCGGTTCCGGCGGTCATGCTGGATATCGGCTTCATCACCAACATCATGATCTCCCTTGCGGTGCTGATGGTGGCGCTGAACGCGGGCAAGCCGCTCGATTTCTCCAGCTTCCCCACCGTGCTGCTGTTCGCGACGCTGCTGCGCCTCGCGCTCAACGTCGCCTCGACCCGCGTCGTGCTGGTGCAGGGGCATGAGGGGTCGGACGCCGCAGGCCAGGTCATCGAAGCCTTCGGTCACTTCCTGATCGGCGGCGATTATGTCGTGGGCATCTTCGTCTTCGCCATCCTGATGATCATCAACCTGGTCGTGATCACCAAGGGCGCGGGCCGCGTCTCCGAAGTGTCGGCGCGCTTCACCCTGGACGCCTTGCCCGGCAAGCAGATGGCGATCGACGCCGATTTGAACGCCGGCCTGATGACGCCCGAAGAAGCCAAGCTGCGCCGCGTCGAAGTCGCGACCGAGGCTGACTTTTACGGCTCGATGGACGGCGCGAGCAAGTTCGTGAAGGGGGACGCGGTTGCGGGCATCCTGATTCTGGTCATCAACATCGTCGGCGGCATCATCCTGGGTGTGGTCAGCCATGGCCTGGCCATCGGCGAAGCGGCGCAAACCTACATCGTCCTCGCGATCGGCGACGCGCTGGTGGCGCAGATCCCGGCGCTGCTGCTCTCGATCGCCGCCGCGTCCATCGTCACCCGCGTCAAGAGCGAGCAGGATCTGGGCGGCCAGATCGCCGGCCAGTTCGGGTCCGGCCGCGCCTGGGTGCCGGTCGCCGCGATTTTGGGCTTCCTGGGCGTGCTGCCCGGCATGCCCCACCTCATCATCCTGTCGGCTGCGGGGATCGCGGGCGGCATCGCCTGGCAATTGCGCAAGGCGGTCCAGAAGAAGGCGGCCGAGCCTGCCCCGGTCGCCCCCGCGCCCAATCCCGCCGTCATCGAATGGGAAGACGTATCGGACGGCGCGATCCTGGGGTTGGAGATCGGCTATGGCCTCATCGCCCTGGTCGATGAACGCAAGGGCGCGCCCTTGATGGCCCGCATCACCGGCATCCGCCGCCAACTGTCCAAGGAACTGGGCTTCGTCGTGCCGATGGTCCGCGTGAAGGACAATCTGGCGCTGGAACCTAATCAATATCGCATCACCATCGCCGGCGTGGTCGTGGGCGAAGACGAAATCTGGCCCGACGATCTGCTCGCGCTGGACAGCGGCGCGCTGGAAGGCGTCGTCGCCGGTCGCCCGGCCAAAGACCCGACCTTCGGTCTGGATGCCGTCTGGATTTCGCAGGCCAAGCGCAGCGAAGCGGTGGTCGCGGGCTATACCGTGGTCGATCCGCCAACGGTCGTCGCCACCCATCTGAACCAGCTAATTGCGATGAACGCCGCTGAAATGTTCGGCCTGGACGAAGCGCGCAAGCTGCTCGACAATCTGAAGGACGCCGCGCCGCAACTGGTCGACGGCCTGACGCCGGGCACGCTCAGCCTGACGCAGATCAGCGCGCTCTGCCGCGCCCTCCTGTCCGAAGGCATCGCGCTCAAGGATTTCCGTCGCATCTGCGAAGCCATGGTCGACGCCGCGCGCCCCGACATGAGCCACGAACAACTGGTCGAAGCGGTGCGCCAGCGCATCGGCGCGCTCATCATTCAGGGCCTCGTGCCCGTCAAGATGCCGCTGCCGGTCATCACCCTGGACGGCGATCTGGAAGGATTGCTGGCGCAGGCGATGCGCGTTGCGGGCGATGCCAAGCATCCGATCGAACCGGCGCTTGCCAACCGCATCGTCGAAGCGGTCATCCACGCCGCCCGGCCGCTGCTGGGGCAGGCGCGCAATTTCGCCATCGTCACATCGCCGGTCGCGCGCCGCGCGCTGGCCCGCCTGTTCAAGCCGCATCTGCCCGAAACGCCGATATTGTCCTTCCTCGAAATCCCCGATGGCAAGGGTGTCGAGGTCGTGGCCGTCGTCGGCAACGAACAACGCCCCACGCCCCGCCACGACCCCGCGCCCCAGCGCGAACAAGCGCGCGAGCGGGTCGCCTGAAAGGAGGCTGAGTCATGTATATGAACAAGATCGCGGCCGGCGCCCACACCTATGCAAAGCCCGGCGACAACAGTCCCGAACGGCTGGCCCGCCAATATATGCCGCTGGTGCGCAAGATCGCCTGGCACGTCCACGGCCGCGTTTCGACCGCGATCGATATCGAGGATCTGCTCCAGATCGGCATGGTCGCGCTGGTCGAATCCGCCAACAGCTTCGAGGATCGCGGTCTGGGCTTTGCCGCCTATGCCCAGTTGCGCGTGCGCGGCGCGATGATCGACCATCTGCGGCGGCAGGCAACGATTTGCCGGTCGGCCATGGCCAAGCGGAAACAACTTGCCGGGGTGCGTAATCGGCTGGAGCAGAAGCTAGGCCGACTGCCGACCGAGGCCGAAATGTCCGCGGACATGGGGCTGGAGCCGGCCGCCTATCGCGAGATCGCCGACAGCGTCGAAATGGTCCAGCACACCAGCATGGACGAGGTCTATTCCGACCAGTCGATGTGGTTTGCCGATGTCGAGGACCGAGCCGACGACATCATGGAGAAGGAATCGCTGAAAAAGGCGCTGGCCGCCTGTATCGGCGAACTGCCCCAGCGCGAGGCCTTGGTGCTGCAACTCTATTTCGTCGAGGAACTCAATCTGGAGGAAATCGGCCAGACCATGGACATCGGCGCAGCGCGGGTATGCCAGATCAAGAAAGCGGCGCTCGACAAGCTGCGCGAGAAACTGCGCGACTGGAACGACTGAAATATACCTAGATTGCCGTTCGCCCTGAGCCTGTCGAAGGGCCTTACCTCTTAAACGTAGAAGGCTTCGACAGGCCCAGCCCGAACGGCTTCATTTTAGTCCTACTCACTCATCATTCGCCGCCAGCGGCCCGACCCGCCGACCGTCGGTGCTGGGCCAGCGGAAGCGCAGCGGGCGATAGCTTTGCGTGCGCCACCACGGATCGGCGACCTGGAACAGGCCGTTCTCCTCTGCTCTGCGCCCCAGATCCTTGCGCGCGGTCAGCGCCGCCAGCACCGGCGCGGCGAACAGGCCTGCGACCACCGGCGACATCCAGCCCAGGCTCCCGGCCTTCACCGCCATGGTGGTCAGCCCCGCGCCCAGCAGCAAATGCCATTTGAACAGCCAGATCGCGCTGGTCATGGCCATGCCGTCGCGATCGCGGGTCTGTCCGTTCCAGCTCGCCTTGCGGCCCATCAGGATGCTGAAGAGGTTGATCGTCTGGGTCAGCATCGCCACCGGCGCCATCAGGATCGACAGGATGATATCGACCAGCACGCCGCGCGTCATCCGCGCAGCCCCGCCAAAGCCGATGCGCCGCGCCGGATCGGCCATGGCCCAGATGATCGCCAACAGCTTGGGGCCAAATAGCAGCACCGCAGTCAGCGCCAGCAATCCGCCCGACGGCAGGATCGCGCTCGGCGGCCACACTCCGGTCAGTGCGCCACCCAACACCACCAGCATCAGCGCCAGCCAGAGCGGCGACGTGCAATAAGCCGATGCGCCGACCAGCAGCTGGAACCGGCTGACCGGATGCAGGCCCTTGATCTTCACAAGCAACGGCACATGCTGGATATTGCCTTGGCACCAGCGGCGATCGCGGGTGAACAGGTCGGGCATTGATGGGGGAAATTCCTCGAAACTGTCGTCGGCGGTGACCATATGCACGTCCCATCCGCGCCGCCGCAGCAACGCCGCCTCCAGCATGTCGTGGCTCAATATATGCCCGCCGAACGGCGCGCGGCCCGGCAATTCAGGCAGGCCACAGCTCTCGGCGAAGGCGCTCACGCGCACGATGGCGTTATGGCCCCAGAACATGCCTTCCGATCCCGCCCACCAAATCATGCCGGCGGCCGATGTCGGGCCGAACAATCGGCTGGCGAACTGCTGCCAGCGCGCGAACAGGGTGGCTGCGCCCATCACGGTGGGGACGGTCTGGATCAGTCCGACATGGGGATGTCGTTCCATATCGGCGGCCAGCCGCGCCATGGTCTGCCCGCTGACCACGCTGTCGGCGTCCAGCACGACCATATAGTCGTATCCGCCGCCAAAGCGCTGCACCCATTCGGCGATATTACCCGGCTTGCGCCCGATATTGAGCGCGCGCCGACGATAATGGACGGGGCGCGAGAAGGAGGCGCGCATCTCCTGAAAGGCGCGGCGCTCGATTTCGCCACTTTCGGGATTGGAATCCGACAGGATGAAAAATTCAAACCGTTCGCCGCCCATCACCTGCGCCAGCGATCGTTCCATGATCGACAGGCGGCCGAGCACGCCCAGGAAATCCTCGTTACACACCGGCAGCAGGATCGCGGTCTTGCCCTTCAGCGGGGTGGCGGCATTGAGCGGCCGGGGCGTGACGCTGCGGCCCTTGCCGACCGTCAGCAGCAGGAAGCCGATCATCGCGGTGGCGAAGCCGAAAGCGATCCAGGCAAAAAGCGGAATGAAGAGCGCGAGATAGACGCCCTCCCACGCGGAAATGCCGTCCAGCCCGATCGACCGCCGCATTTCATGCGCGGCGATGGCGGCGGGGAGCAGGGCAAGCAGCACAACCAGCAAGCGCCGCGCCCAGATATCGATGTTGAGCGGGCGACGAGCGATCAGGTCCGGTCGGGCACCGAAATCCTGTTCCGGCATGGCCAGCGCGCTTTCCGGCGGCACCTGTTCAAAGGCGCGCGCCAGCGGCTTGCCCCCGGCATCGGTGGTCGGCGCCTGCACGCCTCCATTCCCCGTCATTCATCAGACCCATCGCGATTGACCCAATATGTCACAACCGCCCGATGCATAGACGGTTCCCTTCAGACACCCAGCGGATAATGCACATATTCGCTTAAGGCCCGATCGCCCGCCCGCAATTGGAGCCGGATATCGGCCGACTTGCCCTGCGCGCGCTGTATGTCGAGCACCGTGCGGAACAGGCCGTCGCGGCCCAGCACTGGATAACCCGCCTTCTTGATGAGCGTGCCGCCGGCCACATCCGCCCAGATGTCGGGCTTGCCACCCGCCGCGACACCGGCAAAGTCGATCACCAGCCGATCGGCCCCGCCGTCACCGCGGCCGCGCCAGACATTTTCAACGATGGCGATACCGTCCGAAGCCGGCGCGCGCGCCGCCGACCAGTCGAGCCGATAGGCCAGGTCAATCCGCGCCCCCGCCCGCGGCGCGGCGTCGGGCGTCCAGTAAGCGGCGACATTGTCGGTATATTCGCTGTCGGTGGGGAAGGCGTAAAGGCGCACGGCACCTGCACCAAGCGGCTTGGTGGGCGTCGACCAGAGCGAGGGGCGGCGATCGTAGAAGACGCCGTCATCCTGATAATGGTCGAAGTCGCGGTCGCGCTGAAGCAGCCCGAAGCCCTTGGGACTGACTTCCTTGAAGGCGCTGAAATGCGGGGTGGACGGGTTGACGATCGGCCGGGCATGGGCGGAACCATCGGCGCTCGCGATGGACAGCATGTCGCTGTCATGGATTTCCGGCCGCCAGTCTGTCCCCTGAACCCGGTTCGCCTGATCGTACCAGAACATGCTGGTCATCGGCATCAGCCCCAGTTCGGGGATGGCGCGGCGCGGGAAGAGCGCGGCGGTGACGTCCTGCTGCAAGCCCTGCGGTCCCAGGCTACTGACGAATCGGAAGGCGCCGGCGATCGATGCACCGTCGAGCAGCGCATAGATAGTGACGCTGCTATTGCCTGTCCGCTCCAGCCAGAAATGGGTGAAGCGGGGAAACTCCTCCTTGCCCGCCAGGCTGGTGTTGATCGCGATCGCGCGGGCCGACAGGCCGAATTGCTTTTGCGGGCTGGGCGCGCGGAAATAGCTTGCCCCCAGGAAAGACAGCCAATCGCCATCGCGCGCCGCATTCATGATGCGGAAACCGGCAAAGCCCGCATCCGGCCCCAGCGCCGCGACGGCATTCCCCGCGGGCGTTTCGAACATGGTCGGGTCATAGCGCAGCGGCGTCGCGCGGCCCTTCTCCACGATCGCGATCGACACCGGCTGGGCGGCGTTCACCGACAGCGGAAAGAAACGGACCCCGGTATCACCGGGCAGGTCGCCCCATAAAGTCCGCGCGTCGCGAAATTGCGCCTGGTGCAGCGCGTCATAATCGACCTTCGCCGCGCCGGGATGGGGCGGGGTTTCCCTGAACGGTGCGCGCGCGACGCGCTGCGCCTGCCCGACCAGCCGGTCCCAGGAAAAGGCGTCGCCGCCCGTCTGGGCGAGCAGCATGTCGGGAAGGAGCAGGGCGGCGCCGGAGGCGGCGATCATCGCGCGCCGATTAATCTGGGTCATGGCTTTTATCATGGGGCGGACAACCGGCGAAGCCAAGTCTGTATCCGCGCCCATGCGAAGAAGCCTCCGCCCGGGGGGACGGAGGCTTCAATGAGGCTGGTCGTTCGATCGAAGGTGTCGCCCCCGGCACGGTGGGGACTGTTGATGTGCCGGGGGCCACTTGGGCGGCTGGCGGTGACCAAGACCTCAGCCGACCAATCTGGTTACGCCTTAGCCGATCAGCTTCAGAACGCCCTGCTGGCTCTGGTTGGCCTGGGCCAGCATCGCGGTCGACGCCTGGCTCAGGATCTGCTGCTTGGCGAGCGCCGTCGTTTCGGCCGAGAAGTCGGCGTCTTCGATGCGGCTGCGGGCGTCGGTCAGGTTGGTGATGTTGTTGGTCAGGTTGTTGACCGACGATTCCAGGCGGTTCTGCACGGCACCGAGCGTGGCGCGGGCAGTGGCGACCGTCTGCAAAGCAGTGTCGAAGTTGGCGAGCGTCGCCGTATCGACCGCTGCCGTCGTACCGGCTAC
This sequence comes from bacterium, assembly GCA_030824575.1. Classification (GTDB taxonomy): domain Bacteria; phylum Pseudomonadota; class Alphaproteobacteria; order Sphingomonadales; family Sphingomonadaceae; genus Sphingobium. The sequence continues at coordinate 50,616 of JAVBXL010000051.1, forward strand.
ACCCGACACGGTGATCGCGCTCAGCGAGATGTCGACGGTGTCCGTGTCATTCGCACCGGCCTGGATCGTGACCGTTTCGGCGGTCGTGGGGAACAGGGCCTTACCGTTGAATTCCGTCTTGGTCAGAATGTCGTTGATCTGGACCGACAACTGATCCTTTTCGGCGTCGATGTTCGCGATCGCTTCGGTGCTGTTCGTGTCGTTGTTCCGCTGCACGGTCAATTCACGCATACGCTGCAACATGTTGCTGACTTCGTTCAGCGCGCCTTCCGCGGTCTGCGCCAGGCTGATGCCGTCATTGGCGTTGCGGATGCCCTGGGTCATGCCCTTGATCTGCGAGGTCATCGAAGATGCGATGGCGAGGCCGGCGGCGTCGTCCTTCGCGCTGTTGATGCGCTTGCCGGTCGACAGGCGCTCCATCGCGGTGCCCAGAGCCTTGGTAGCGGCCGAAGAAGCGTTGGCCGAGCGCATGGCGCCAGTGTTGGTTCCGATAACAGTCATGGTGTTCCCTTTCGTTTCACTATCAGGTCGCTGCCATCCGTTAGTGCGCTTGCGGCCTCGAAAGGGGATAACGGCGGGGCGTCACGGGCTTTTAGCGCCGACGTCGTTTTTTTTGAAAAGGGTGTGATTCGGGCGGCCCGGAAATGCCCTTACGCGGGCGCGACGTGCGCGCTTTAGACCAAGGTCGAAGATATTGCCGTTTTTGCCGGAAAAAAACTGCCGCATTGCGGCAAGCGGACCGACGGCATTAACTATCTGATAACCACAGATGGCGTAATTATTAACCATCGAAGGGGGTTGGGACGCACGGGGGTGCACGCCAGCCAAAAGATGGGGTTTTGTTCATGTCGACACTAGACGTGAGCCGTGGCGTCTGCGCGCTTCTTCCGGGGCTGCAGCACTGGCTTGAAAATGCCTTTTATGAGGTACGCATCGTTGATGCGGCCAGCCCCCGTGACCGGGACGGCCAGCGCATCTTGCTGGCGACCGAAATCGGTCACGCCACCTATCGTGATATCCTGATCAACGTGCATGACGGTGCGCCATCGCTGGTGCCCGCCGCCAACGGCCTGCCGGCGCGGGTCGCCTTTGGCATAGCGGACATGGGCTTTGCCTTTGCCCTGATCGCCGAACTGGCCCGTCCCGCCGCAATCCCCGCGGTCGGCGACAGCGGCAGCGCACGGCTGATGACGCTGGCCGGCCGTGTCGCCCGCAGCGACGCCACCGTCCTGATCCAGGGCGATACCGGCACCGGCAAGGAAGGCATGGCGCGCTTCCTGCACGCCCAGTCGGGCCGCATCGACCATGACTTCATCGCCGTCAACTGCGCCGCACTCCCCGAAACCATGATGGAAGCGATGCTGTTCGGGCATAAGAAGGGCAGCTTCACCGGCGCGTCCAACGCATCGGACGGCCTGTTCCTGGCGGCCGACGGCGGCACGCTGTTCCTCGACGAAATCGCCGAACTGCCGCTGGCGCTCCAGTCCAAGCTGCTGCGCGCGCTGCAAGAGGGCGAAGTGCTGCCCGTCGGCGCGACCCATCCCATCCCGGTCAATGTCCGCATCATCGCGGCCTGCAACCGCGATCTGGCGGGTGAAGTCGCCGCCGGTCGCTTCCGCGAAGATCTGTACTGGCGTCTCAACGTCATGCCGCTGGAACTGCGCCCGCTGGCCGAACGCCCCGGCGATGTCGCCGCGATCGCCGCCGCCATGCTGTTGCGGCATCAGGATATGGCCAAGGCATCGTTCGTGTGGCCGACCGCCGCTGCGCTCGACAAGCTTGCCGCCCATGTCTGGCGCGGCAACGCCCGCGAACTGGGCAATGTCCTGCAACGCGCGCTGGTCCTGCGCGACGGCGCGATGATCGAGGCGGACGACCTGCATCTGACCGGCGCGCCGCAGCCGCTGCGCGTGGTCGCGCCGATCATCGCCCCGGCGTCGATCGCCCCTGCCTCTATCAATTTCGAACCGACCCGCCTGCGCGACGTCGCCCATCACAGCAAGCTGGAGGCCATCCGCATCGCCCTGCGCGAAACCGATGGTCACCGCGCCGCCGCCGCCCGCAAACTGGGCATTTCCGAACGCACGCTTCGCTATCGGCTCGCCGAAATGCGTGAGCTGGCAGCGGCTTGAAGGAGGGCTGAACCATGGCCATCAACGGCGTTTCACCCACAGACAGCGTCATGGCGATCCGCAACGCCATCCTGCAAAAGAACGCAGCCCTGCGGGACGTCGCCTCGACCGGGACGGTCGGCGCACCCGGCGTCGGCGGCGCCCAGGGCACGGCGCCGGGCGGCTTTACAGAAGCGCTCAACAGCGCCCTGCAACAGGTCAACGGGCTCCAGACCCAGGCCGGTGAAGCCGCCGCCTCGTTCGAGCGTGGCGAAACCACCGATATCGCCGCGGTCATGCTGGCCAAGCAGCAGGCGTCGGTCAGCTTCGAAGCGACCCTCCAGGTCCGCAACAAACTCCTGTCCGCCTATAAGGACATTATGAGCATGCCGGTCTAAACCATGGAAAACGCACTCAGCACCAATGTCGGCGCATCGGCGCCTGCTCTCACCCCCGCTTCCGGCTTTGGCGGCAACGCCAAGGGCATGGACGCGCTCAAGGCGCGCTTCACCGGCTTCATCAAACAGCCTGCGGTGGCTAAAAGCCTGCCGCTGCTCGGGCTGCTCGGCACTGTCGCTGTCGCAGGAGCCGCCTGGCTCGCGCTGCGCGAACCGCCGCAGCGCGACCTGTTCCGCGCCTTGCCCGACACCGACAAGTCCGCCGTCGCGCAAATATTGGACCAGAGCGGCATCAAATATGACTTCGACAACAGCGGCGGCATGACCGTTGGCGAAGACGATTATTTCAAGGCGAAGATGATGCTCGCCGCGCAAGGCCTGCCCAAGAGCGCGCCGGACGGCAACAGCATGATCGACAGCCTGCCGATGGGCGCATCGCGCGCGGTAGAGGGCGAAAAGCTGCGCACCGCCCGCGAAATGGATCTGGCCCGCACGATCGAGGCGATCGACAGCGTCGAAACCGCCAAGGTGCATCTGGCCGTCGAACCGCCCAGCGTGTTCCTGCGCGAAAGGTCGAAGCCCTCTGCCTCGGTCATGCTACGCCTGGCCAATGGCCGGACGCTGACCGATGCGCAGGTCAACGCCATCGTCCATCTCGTCGCCTCCTCGATCCCGGAACTCAACCCGGACGATATCTCGCTGGTCGATCAAAATGGTCGCCTGCTCAGCAATAATGACGGCAACGCCGCCGATGATCGGCAACTGGCGGTGCAGGGCAAGATCGAGGATCGCTATCGCCAGTCGGTGATTGCGCTGCTGACGCCGATCCTGGGCACCGGCAATTTTTCGGCCGAGGTCCATGCCGAACTCAATTTCGCCGAGCGTCAGGCGACCCGCGAAACCTATCCGCAGGACGAAGCGCGGCTGCGCAACGAAACCGGCACCTGGGCTTCCGATCCGCGTGGCCAGGGTGCGGGCGAAGCGTCCGGCATCCCCGGCGCGCTCAGCAATCAGGCCCCGGTCAACCCGACCGTGACCCAGACCAATCCCAACGGTCAGGCCGTAACGCAGGGTCAGACGGCGCAGGGCGCGCAAGCGACCCCCGGCACGCCGCCCAATCCGTTGATGAAGACCGAGGAAACCTTCAACCGCAGCTTCGAGCTGGGCCGTGAAGTGTCGGTCACCCGCGACGCCATCGGCACGGTCAAGCGCCTGTCGGTCGCCGTCGCGCTCGACACCGCGCCGGACGGCAAGGCGCGCACGCCGCAGGAAATCGCCGCGCTCGAAGCCTTGGTGAAGGGCGCGGTCGGTTTCGACCAGGGGCGTGGCGACGTGGTCGCCCTGTCCTCGCGCAGCTTCCTCAAGACGGCGGACGTTACCCCGCCCTGGTATGAGGCGGACTGGATGTCGCCGTTGGTGCGCAACATATCGGCCCTGCTGGTCGCGCTGCTGGTCATCTTCGGCATCGGTCGCCCGCTGCTGAAGCGCCGCGCCGCAACGCAGGACGCCCTGCCTGCCCCGACCCCGGAGGAAGGCCAGCGCATCGGTCGCGAGATTTCCAGCGAGATCACCAAACAGGCGGTCGTCGCCGGGCCGGACGGCGCGGAGCCAAAGATCACGCTCGACATGATCTCCTCCACTTACGACTACGCCCAGCGCGCAGACCTCATCCGCAACTTCGTCAAGCAAGACCCCGATCGGGCCGCGCTCGTCGTCCGCGACCTCCTGAAGGAGGGGAAGAAGGAAAATGCCTGAGATCGTTCCCGGTCGTCCCGAGGCGCTGAAAGGCAGCGCCGCCGCCGCCGTCCTCCTCATGCTCTTCGACGAAGACGAAGCCGCCCAGATCCTGTCGCGCCTGGAGCCTGACGAAGTGCGCCAACTCGGCTACGCCATGTATGATGTGGCGGACGTCGATCCCGAAGAGGTGAACGAAGCGCTCGACCATTTCGTCACCAAGGCGAAGAAGCGCACCACCATCGGCTATGGCGCCACCCGCCATATCCGCGGCGCGATGACCAAGGCGCTGGGCGAGGAGCGTGCGGAAACCATCCTGGCCCGCATCACCCCGCCGACCCGCTCCACCCAGCTCGAAATGCTGAAATGGATGGACGCCAAGGAAATCGGCACGCTGATCGAGGCGGAGCATCCGCAGATCATGGCGATCGTGCTCGCCCATCTGGAAGCGCCGGTCGCGGCCGACGTGCTGCAATTGCTGCCGTCCGAATATCAGGAAGAGATCGTCTATCGCATCGCCACGCTCGGCCCGGTGTCGAACGAGGCGCTGGACGATCTGGAACAGCTGCTGCTGCGCGGTCCGGTCAAGAAACAAGGCGCAGCCTCGCAACGCGGCGGCACCGTCGAAGCAGCGGCGATCATGAACAACGTCCGCAAAGACAATGAACAGCGGATCATGAAGGCCGTCGCCAAGCGCGACAAGATGATCGCCCAGACGATCGAGGAGGAGATGTTCGTCTTCGACAACTTGATCGACATGGACGACAAGAATCTGGGCACGCTGATGCGCACCGTGGACAGCGCCGTTCTGGTCGTCGCCTTGAAGGGCGTCAACGACCTGCTCAAGGCCAAGATCTTCAGCTGCATGTCGGCGCGCGCCGCGCAGGCCATCGCCGACGAGATTGAGGAGCGCGGGCCGATCCGCCTGGCCGAAGTCATGGATTCGCAGAAGCTGATCATCGCCACCGCGCGCCGCATGGCCGACGCCGGCACCATCATGCTGGGCGGCAAGGGGAACGACTTTGTCTAACTTTTGGGGCAATGTCGCCGTTCAGGATGCGACGCCCGTCGCGGTCGCGGGCTTCCGCCCGGCCGAAGGCGGCTTTCGCAGCCTTTATGCCAGCTTGCCCGGCCAGACCGGGACCGGCACCGGCACGATGCGCAATGGCGTGATAGAGGCGGAACCGGAAATCGACCTGATGGAGGAGGCCCGGATGGAAGCCTTCACCATGGGCTTCGACGAAGGCTGCCGCGTCACCGCCCAGACCCATGAACAGGAAAGCGAAGCGCGCACCCGCCTCACCGAAGCGCTCGAAACCCTCGCGCCCGCGCCCAGCGGCATGTTGTCCACCATGTTGTCGGCCACGGTCGTCCGCCTGGTCGAACAGATTGTGGGTGAGGTCGAAATCGACATCGAACGGCTGGTCCAGCGCTGCGACACCGTCGCCGCCTTCATCGAAGACAATGAAGGCAAGAGCGCGCTGCATCTCCACCCCGAAGACATCAGCCTGCTGGAAGGCGAGACGATCGGCGTCAAGCTGGTGGCTGACAAAGCCATGCATCGCGGCTGCGTGCGGCTCGAAACCGCTGACGGGTGGGTTGAGGATGGCCCGGACGTCCGCCTCGCCCGTCTTCGCGCGCTGATGGACGATATGGAGGGCAAGCCATGATCCGCGCCGCGCTGACCCAGGCCGAAAGCCTGTTCGACCATCTTCAGGTCCAGAACCGCACGCCCCGCCGGATCGGCCGTCTCGTCAGCCATGATGCCGGGATGCTCGAAGTCACAGGCTTTCGCCGTCCGATTGGCTCTGGCGCGCGCGTCATGGCCAGCGACGGCTCCGTCTGCCGCGCCGAAGTGGTGGGCTTTCGCGGCGACCGCACCCTGCTGGTCCCGCTCGACGCCGACGCACCGCTGGAAAACGGCATCCGCGTCGAACCCGACAGCCAGGCGAACATGGTGCAGGTCGGCGACGGCCTGATCGGTCGCGTCATCGACGCCATGGGTCAGCCGCTCGACCGCAAGGGGCCGATCATCGCCGGTGGCACCTGGCCCTTGAACGGCGTGAAGGGCAATGTCCTCGACCGCGGCCGTGTCACCGAAGCCTTTGACCTCGGCGTCCGCGCCGTCAACGCGCTGCTCACCGCCGGGCGCGGCCAGCGTATCGCCATCATCGCCGGATCGGGCGTCGGTAAATCCGTCCTGATGGGCCAGATGATCGCCGGAGCCGAAGCCGATATCGTCGTCGTCGGCCTGATCGGCGAACGCGGCCGCGAAGTCAGCGACTTCCTGGAAACCAAATTGAAGCACACGATGCACAAAAGCATCGTCGTCGCCGTCCCCGCCGATCATCCCCCGGTGCTGCGCCTGCGCGCCGCCGCGCGCGCCACTGCCATCGCCGAATATTATCGCGCCCGCGGCAAGAAGGTGCTGCTACTGATCGATAGCCTCACCCGCTGCGCCCATGCCCAGCGTGAAATCGGCCTGGCGCTGGGTGAACCGCCCGCGATGAAGGGCTATCCGCCGTCCGCCCTGGCGCTCATCCCCCGTTTGGTCGAACGGGCAGGGGTTGACGCCCGCACCGGCGGTTCGATCACGGCGCTCTACACCGTGCTGGCCGATGGCGACGACACCGACGATCCGATCGTGGACGCCGCCCGCGCCATCGTGGACGGCCATTTCGTTTTGTCGCGGCACCTGTCCGAACAATCCATCTTCCCCGCCATCGACATCGGCAAGTCCTTGTCGCGCGTCATGGCCGACGTGGTGGACGACGATCATCGCATGGCGGCCGCCAATTACCGCCGCCTCTGGGCCGCTTATGAGGAAAATCGCGACCTCATCCTGATGGGCGCCTATCGCCCCGGTAACGACCCCGTCATCGATGAAGCGGTCAAGCGCCGCCAGGAAATCCTCGATTTCATCCGTCAGGACCAGAAGAGCCGCATCGATCTCGACACCAGCGCCGACGCGCTGATCGCGGGCTTTAGCGCATGAAGAGCCTGGTCGGCCGCCGCCAGCGCGTCCTGCGCGTCCGCCATGTCCAGCACGCCATGGCCGTCGCGGAAACCGCCCGCGCGCGCGACGAAGCCGACGGCCTGTCCCGCAATATCGACCGCCTGCGCAAGGTGCGCAGCGAATTGTTCGAGACGGAGGGGATGGCCACCGGCGCGTCCTTCGCCGCGATGCAGGAACTCGCGACCCGGCTGGAACAGGCCGGGCGACAGCTTGACGGCGCGCTTTATGATGCCAAGCGCAAGGTCGAGGCCAAAGAAGGCATGACTCTTGCAGCGAACCGCGAGAAGGAAATCGCCACCCGCCTCAAGGACCGCGCCCGCGCGGACCTGGAGGCGTGGCGCGAGACAAAGCTTGCCGCGCTGCCGCGCTATCGCCGGATGCAGCGTGAAGGGGACGTTTGACGATGACCATGCTGACCAGCCTCAAGGCGCTGCTTTTCACGACGACCATGCCGAAGGGCGTGCAGGCCGACGCCATGCCGATCGACGGCGGCACCGACTTTGCGCAGTTGTTGAACAGCGTTGGCTCGGTGCCGACTGTAGCCGCGCAAACGAACATGTCGCCCTCCATTGTGGCCAATACCCCCCAGCCATCTGAAGAAACGGTTGAATATCAGTCTCTTGATGGGAAGGCTTGGCATCCTTTTGTCGCTCATGCGACACCTTCGACGCCCGCTGCTGACCCCCTACCGAAGACAGAAAAATCCCATTTAACTGTCCAACTCCCTGTCTCACCTACCGAGGCTGAAGAGGCGCACGCCCCCGACGGCGCGGCATCCGGCCCGCGACCTTTTGCAGGGACTGATGCGCCGCTCGTCCTGGTCCCGATAGAGGGCGAGACGCCCACCGACATCTCCTCACCGGGGCCTGACATCGCCTCGCTGGAACGACCGGCCGACGTGGCCATATCTGTGTCCGCGCCGTCTACCACGCCCGTCACGCTCGCCACGGCGGCGGAGGAACCGGTCGTCGCTGCGCCCGCGCCGTTCAGGGCGCATGTCGTCGCGCCAACAGACGCCGTCGCCCCGTCGCTACCAACCGACATGGCCGATACGCAAGAGGACGCTGCTGCGCCTTCCAGCGATGAAGCAACGCCCGTCGCACAAGCCGACGGTCAATCCCAAGCCGCCCCGGCGGTCATGGCCATGGCGCCACCGGCTCCGGTCGTTGCGCCCTTCGTGGCCCAGGCTGAACAGGCCCCGACCGAGCAGGCTCAGACCAGGCAGGTACAGTCCGGAACGGGTGGCGTGCCCTCGGTCTACGCCCCGACGCGGATCATCGCTGCTGATCTGCCTGCGGATCAGTTGGCGCCCGTGCCGGACGCCATGCGTCCGGCCAGCCAGCCCGCGCCGGCGACCCCCATGCCGATTGCCGACCCCGTATCCGCTGCACCGCTTGCACCGCAGGCCGCCGCGTCGTCGGTCGCAGCCGCCGCCCCGGACACGAAGGCGATACCCGTTCCGACTGTCGTTCAGCACGATGCCGCGCCTATGTTGCCGGACGAAGCCCGGATCGTGGGCACCGATCATCTTGCTACCGCCCGCCCGCCGCACGCCAGCCAGCCCGCGCCGGCAACCGAGGCGTCGACTGATGACCCCGCATCCGTCGCACCACTCGTCCCGCAGGCCGCCGCGTCGTCGGTCGCAGCCGCCGCCCCGGAAACGAAGGCGACACCCGTGCCGACTGTCATTCCGAACGACGTCGCGCCGATGCTGCGGGACGAAGCGCCGATCGCGGCCACCGATCATCCTGTCACTGCGCCCGCGACGGCAACCGCGATGCCTATTCCCGGCCCTGCATCCGCCGCACCGCTGGTCGCCCAGACCACAGAGTCATTGGCCGT
>JAVBXL010000030.1 GCA_030824575.1 bacterium
GCGTTGTCGGGGGGGGCGGCGGCGTTGACGGCTTCGGCGATGTTGGCGGGTTCGGCTTCGTCAGCGGGTTCTGCCGCGATGGGCGCAGGCGCGGCTTTTGGGCCCGGCAGGATCGCGCGGCCAGCGACGAAGCCGACCAGGATCAGGGCGGGGAGCGCGACCAGCAGCGCGGTCGAGCGCACCGGAATCATGCGCCAGATCAGGCCATCGCCCATCAGGACGTGATGGCGCAGCGCTCCTGCGACATGCAAAGCCACCAGCACGATGCCGAGCCAGGCGATCAGGCCATGGCCGTTTTCAGCCAGGCCATGTACGGCCGCGGGCAAAGGCAGATGGGGCAGGGGGATGACGCCGAAGATCAGCGTCGGCACCTTGACCTTCGCGGTCGACACCAGCGCCCAGCCGGTGAGCGGCGCGCCGAGCATGAAGGCGTAGAGGCCGATATGGACGCCCGACGCCAGCGCGCCCTGCCAGCCGCCCTCCAGTTTCGCCGGGCGGGGTTTCCAGTATCGCACGCCGATCCGCGCCAGCGTCAGCGCCAGCACGGTGATGCCGACGGACTTGTGCAACTGGTAGAGAGCGAAGCCGCGCGCGCCCAGATCCTCCAGCGCCCAGCCGACGGCGATCTGGAAGGCGAGCAGGGCGGCGATCGCCCAGTGCAGAAAGATGGCGGCCCGGCTGTATCGTTGCATGGTGGTTCCCTGGATCATGGCGGACCCGAAACTATGATGCCCGCATGGCCAAGTCCATCGGGCGGGCGCGAAACGCTTTGTTGCCGCTCTGTCGCCTTCTGTGTCCCAAAGGACGCAGTTGCGGCATTTTTATGGGCGCGATTGCATCACCCGTCATCCGGGTTAAGAGGCTTATCTGTTGGATTGACGCGATTTCCGGGCGTCGGACGCCTGTCCGATCGGCAATCGCTACGGCACGCTCATTATCAGGGAAATAGCAGGACATGGCCAAACCCGAATCCTGGCGTCTGAACGCAGAGGCGTATCGCTTCGTCACCAGCATCGACACGCGGTTTCAGGATCTCGACACCATGGGCCACATCAACAATGTGGCGATTTCCGGCATTTTCGAGACTGCGCGTATCCGCTTCCACCATCATATGGGGCGTCATCCGCAGGAACAGGGCGTGCGCTGGCTGGTGGCGAACGTGAACCTGAATTTCGTCGAGGAATCGCACTTCCCCTATCCGTTCGAAGTCCATTGCGCGATCGGCCATATCGGCCGCACCAGCTGGACGATCAGCTCGGCCGGGTTCCAAAAGGGCGTATGCGTCGCGACTTGCGACACCACGGTCGTCACCCATGGCGCTGAAGGCCGGCGGTCGATCGACGAAACGCTGCGCGAGGCGATGGAACTCAACTTCCTGCGCCAGCCGGACTGACTCCGAGCGCGCCGCGCTTAAATTTCGGGGTAACCGTTAACGAAAACCAGCCATGCGCCGGCTCCATTGCACCGCGATCACCGCGCCCTTGACCGGTTGGATCATCGCCAGCGCCAGCGCGATCGCCAGGGTCGGCCAGATCAGCGCCTGCCAGCCCAGCGGTATGGCTAGCGCGCTGTTCACCTCGATCATCAGGGGCACCAATATATGCCCCAGTAGCAGGATCACGATATAGGCGGGGAAGTCATCCGCCTGATGCACGTCCAGCACCAGTCCGCAGGTCGGGCAGGCCGGCGCGGTTTTCAGGAAGCGCGCGAACATCCGCCCTTGCCCGCAGGCCGGGCAAATGCCGCGCACCCCATGGCCGATGGCGGCACCGGTCGGGCGGTCGGACGAGGGCGCAGGATCGGTCATGCCTTGGCAGCTAGGGTCTTTGCGGGTCAAGCGCAACGCCATGCGCCCTCCTTACCGTCTTTCGCCGATTGTAAAGCCTGTTAAGAAGCGCCCATGCGTTTGCCCGGTCCCCACGAAGCCTATTGCCTGTTCGACGATGCGCGCCCGCGCAGCGTCGCGCCAGCGCGCCTCTACCGCGACCCGGTGGAGGTCGTCGTCGCGCATCGCATGGCCGATGTGCAACCCGCGCTCGACCGGATCGCCGAAGCGCAGGAAAGCGGCCTGCATATCGCCGGCTATATGGCCTATGCGGCGGGACTGGCGCTGGAGGATCGGCTCGCACCCGTCGCGCATCGGCATGACGCAGGCGGCGCGCCCCTGCTATGGTTCGGCCTGTTCGAAGGGGTGCGGTTGATCCCGACCGGCACGCTGCCCGACATGCTGCCCGATCCTGCGGGCGCGACCGTCGGCCCGCTACGCCCGTTGGTGGACGAGGCCGCCTATGGCGCGGCCTTCGCCCAGGCGCAGGACTATATCCGCGCCGGCGACATTTATCAGGTCAACCTGACCTTCCCCTGCGACGTCGATGTGACCGGCGATCCGCTCGCCCTCTATGCCGCGGTCCGGCCGCGCGCGGCGGCGGGCTATGGCGGGGTAATCCGTACCGGCGATCGGTCGATCCTGTCCTTCTCGCCCGAACTCTTCTTCACCCAGGTCCGTGGCCAGCTGACGGCGCGGCCGATGAAGGGCACCGCCACCCGCGTCGCCGACCCGAAAGCTGACGCCGCGCAGGCTCTGTGGCTGCAAAGCGACGCGAAGCAGCGCGCCGAAAATCTGATGATCGTCGATCTGCTGCGCAACGATCTGTCGCGGGTGTCGCGCGCGGGTAGCGTGACCGTGCCCGACCTGTTCAAGGTCGAAACCTATCCCACCGTGCACCAACTGGTGTCGACCGTGCGCGCGCGCATATTGCCCGGCTTGTCGCCGGTGGACGTGCTGCGCGTGCTGTTTCCCTGCGGCTCCATCACCGGCGCGCCCAAGGTGCGGGCGATGGAGATCATCGATGCGGTCGAACCCCACGGCCGCGGCGTTTATACCGGCACGATGGGCTGGATCGACCCGGAGGGCGACGCCGCCTTCAATGTTGCCATCCGCACCATTTGCGTCGAAGAGGGCGCAGGGACGGGGCGGCTAGGCCTGGGGTCCGGCATCGTCGCGGATTCGGATTGCGCATCCGAATGGGCGGAGTGCCTGGCCAAGGGACGCTTCCTCTCGCTCTCCTAACCTTGGGCTTGATCCTTAAAGGGGTGGTTGACTTTTGGCGCGCAAGGGCTTGAAAAGTTTCAATGGCATTGGCTGACGGACGGTTCGACCTCATCGAAACCATGGCTTTCGACCCGCTCGAAGGCATCAGGTTGCTGGAACTGCATCTGGCGCGGATCAAGGCCAGCGCCGACGCGCTCGGCTTCCATATCGATCGCCATGATGTGCGCAACGAATTGCAGGCCGCGACCTTCCGCCTGCGCGGCCGCAGCCGGGTGCGGCTGATGGTCTCGCGCGGCGGGGCGATCGCGATCGAGGTGCGCGATCATCTGGGCTGGCCCGATCCGATCATGAAGGTCGCCGCCGTGCCGCGCCATGCGCCCGCCGACGACCTGCGGCTGCGCCACAAGACCAGCGATCGCAGCCTGTACAAGGACGCGCTGAAACGCGGCGGCACCTATGAAGTGCTGCTGATCGACGCGCAGGGCTATCTGACCGAGGGCTGTTTCTCCTCCATCTTCGTCGAGCGGGGCGACAAGCTGGTGACGCCGCCTTTGGCGCGGGGCATCCTACCCGGCATCCTGCGCCAGAGCCTGATCGATATGGGGGAAGCAGTGGAAGGCGATCTGCGCCCCTATGATCTGGAGCGCGGCTTTTTCATCGGCAATGCGGCGCGGGGCATGGCGGCGGCGACATGGTCGCGATGACGGGGCGGCGATAGCCGGTCTATTGTGCCGTAAATCCAATAAGCGGCATCTGGCGGTTGCCCCGTCTTCCGTTGCGCACTAAGGGACGCCGCGTCCGCTTTTATTGCGGGCCTTGGGGATTCTTCAGCGAGTTTATTACCATGAGCCAGACTTCCGCCGCCTTGGGTCGTATCCAGCCGTCCGCTACGCTCGCCATGAGCGCCCGCGTGAACGCGCTCAAAGCGCAGGGCGTGGACGTCATTGGCCTGTCGGCCGGCGAGCCGGATTTCGACACCCCCGATTTCGTCAAGGAAGCCGGCATCGCCGCGATCCGCAACAACCTGACCCGCTATACCGACGTGGACGGCACCGCCGACGTCAAGGAAGCGGTGATGTTCAAGTTCAAGCGCGACAATGGGCTGGATTACAAGCGGAGCCAGATCAGCGTCAATTCGGGCGGCAAGCATACGCTGTTCAACGCGCTGATCGCCACGGTCGATGTGGGCGATGAGGTCATCATCCCGGCGCCTTACTGGGTCAGCTATCCCGACATCGTCAATTTCGCGGGCGGCACCCCGGTCTTCATCGAAGGCCCGGCGTCGCAAGGTTACAAGATCACCGCCGACCAGTTGGAAGCCGCGATCACCCCGCGCACCAAATGGGTGATGCTGAACTCGCCGTCCAACCCCAGCGGTGCGGCCTATTCGGCTGACGAGCTGAAGGCGCTGGCCGACGTGCTGCTGCGCCACCCGCATGTGCTGGTGATGACGGACGATATGTATGAGCATGTCTGGTACGCCGCGACCCCCTTCGCCACCATCGCGCAGGTATGCCCGGATCTGTACGACCGCACGCTGACGGTGAATGGCTGTTCCAAGGCCTTTTCCATGACCGGCTGGCGCATCGGCTTTGCCGGCGGTCCCGAATGGATCATCAAGGCGATGGGCAAGCTGCAATCGCAATCGACCAGCAACCCCTGCTCGATCAGCCAGGCCGCCGCCGTTGCGGCGCTTACCGGCCCGCAGGATTTTCTGGAGGAGCGCAACGGCGTGTTTCGCAAGCGCCGCGACATGGTCGTCGCGATGCTGAACGACGCGCCGGGGCTGGATTGCCCTACGCCCGAAGGCGCCTTCTACGTCTATCCCGATGCGAGCGGCGTGATCGGCAAGGTGACGCCCAAGGGCGTGACGATCGACAGCGACGAGACTTTGATCGCCTATTTCCTGGATGAAGCCAAGGTCGCCGCCGTCCATGGGGCCGCCTTCGGCCTCTCGCCCGCCTTCCGCATCAGCTATGCGACGTCGGACGATGTGCTCAAGAAGGCGTGCACCCGGATTCAGGAAGCCTGCGCCGCGCTTCGTTAAGGCGAATACCGCACTGGCCTTCAAGCGAGGCACGTAACTCGCTTGAACCCCACCCGGCCTCCCGTTCAGGATATACTGTGGGAGGCCGGGTGGGGGCGTGGGCTGGTGGGGTTCCGCGCGGCGTCGCCGCGCTCGGAAATGTCACAAAATGGAAACGGTCCTTTTCCCCCCGTGCCGTCTTGCGATTGACGCGGCATGGCTTATATGCCCGTTGCATAGAGAAACTGATTTAAGGACTGCCGCCTTTCGTCGTTCTATACCTGGCACTGGTCGAAACCCGCTCTCGCGCGGTCGGCCGTTCAGTCAGGGGCAAGGCGCATGGAGGTAGTCGACAGGTCGAGACGGCCTGAACCATATTTTAGAAAGGCGTTGGCCATGGTGGCATTCCTGAAATCCGATCTGTTCCTGCGCTTCCTGGGCGGGTTCGCGATTGGCGCGGTGGGCATGTTCATGCTCCAGCCGGAGGAAGCGCCGGTATTTGGATCGCCCGCGATTGCGGCGACGTCGACCAACAGTGCGACGCTCTGACCGCCTAGCCCTGATGTTCCTGGCGGCGCTTGCGCTCGCCACACCCTTGCGTGCCGAGCGTACGGTGCTCGCCCCCGTGCCTACCTTGGACGCCACGCCCACGCGCAAGCTGGAGACGGCGGTGTTCGCGGGTGGCTGCTATTGGGGTGTGGAGGGTGTCTTCTCCCACGTAAAAGGTGTCCAACTCGTCGTCTCCGGCTTTGCCGGGGGACCAAAGGACCGCCGTGTCGACTATGAAACGGTCAGCGGCGGCGACACCGGCTTTGCCGAGGCGGTGCGCGTCACCTATGATCCCGCGCAGGTCAGCTACGGCACTTTGCTGCGCATATTCTTCTCGGTCATCGCCGATCCCACCACGCTCAACTATCAGGGTCCGGACCATGGCACCCAATATCGCAGCGCGATCTTCCCGTTGAACGCGGAGCAGGGCAAGGCGGCGAGCGCCTATCTGGCGCAGATCGGTAAGGCGGGTCTGTGGCGCGAGCCTGTCGTGACGAAGGTGGAGCGCTTCACCGGATTCCAGAATGCCGGGCAGGACCATCAGGACTTCATGCGCAAAAATCCGCGCCACCCCTATATCCTGCGCTGGGACGCGCCCAAGGTCGCGGCGTTCAAGGCGATGTTCCCGACGCTCTATCGCGATACGCCGTCGGCCTGATCTTGTGATCGCGCTGTCAGCGCTTACCTGCCTGTCATTAGCACAGGAGCATCCCCATGGGCGACACGCACGGCCTCAAGATCCTTTCCACCCTGCATGACGATGGCCGACTGGTCGTTGACCTGGCGGAGGAAAGCCTGCCGCCGCCGCAGGGGTATGAGGTCATCGTGCGGGTCGAGACCGCGCCTATCAACCCGTCCGACCTGGGCCTGCTGTTCGGTCCCGCCGATGTCGAAAATGCCGATTATGGCGATGGCCGCATCGTCGCACAGATGCCCGATGCCGCGCTGCGGGCTATGACGGCGCGGGTCGGCCAGGCGATGCCGGTCGGCAATGAAGGCGCGGGCACGGTGATCGCCGCAGGCGACGCGGCGGAGGCGCAGGCGTTGCTGGGCAAGCGCGTAACCTGTGTTCCCGGCGGCATGTATGCGCAATATCGTCTGGTGGACGCTCGGTCGGTGATGGTGCTGCCCGATGACGCGACCGCCGAGCAGGGGGCGTCCGCCTTCGTCAATCCGATGACCGCGTTGGGCTTCGTCGAAACCATGCGGCGCGGTGGGCATAAGGCGATCGTCCACACCGCGGCCGCTTCCAATCTGGGACAGATGCTGGTGCGAATCGCGCAGGAGGATGGCGTTCCGCTCGTCAACATCGTGCGCAGCCCGGCGCAGGTGGCGATACTGGACGCGATCGGCGCGGCGCATGTGGTGGACAGCAGTAGCGCGACGTTCGCGGACGATCTGCGAGCGGCATTGCGCGCGACCGGGGCGACGATCGCCTTCGACGCAATCGGTGGCGGGACGATGGTGGGGCAGATATTGCACGCAATGGAGCAGGTCGCGTCTGAAGGGCAGGCCTATAGCCGCTATGGCTCCGCCAGCCCGAAGCAGGCTTATATTTATGGCGCTCTCGACACTGGGCCGACTATATTGCACCGTAGTTTCGGTTTCAGCTGGACTGTGGGCGGCTGGCTGCTCTTTCCCTTCCTTCAGGGCGCTGGCACCGAGACGGTAGAGCGGATGCGCCAGCGCGTGCGCGATAACCTGACCACCACGTTCGCGAGCAGCTATAAGGCCCGCATCTCGCTCAAGGACGCGCTGACGCGCGAGGCGGTGCTGACCTATAATGCGCGGCGGACGGGCGAGAAATATCTGCTGGCGCCAAACGGGTAGGGGCCGCTTTTCTATGCCCCTCCCGCCTGCGGGAGGGGGAATTATGCTCGCGGCCAACCCCTTCCCCCAAAGCAAAGGGGCGGAGCCTGCATCCAGACTTCGCCCCTTGCGGTTCGTAAACGGCGCGGCGTCGCTTATTTCGGCGAGAGCACCATCAGCATCTGGCGGCCTTCCATGCGCGGATAGGCTTCCACCTTCGCGACTTCCTGGACATTTTCCGCCACGCGCTGAAGCAGGGCCATGCCGAGCTGCTGGTGGCTGAGTTCGCGGCCACGGAAGCGCAGGGTGATCTTCACCTTGTCGCCGTCGCCGATGAAATCATGGACCTTCTTCATCTTCGTATCATAATCATGATCGTCGATGTTCGGACGCATCTTGATCTCTTTGAGTTCCTGCGTCTTCTGGGTCTTGCGGGCGATATTCGCCTTTTTCTGGGCTTCGTACTTGAACTTGCCGATGTCCAGAAACTTGCAGAC
>JAVBXL010000159.1 GCA_030824575.1 bacterium
GTCGGCGGGGGAGCGGCTGGCGTCGGCCCCGTCTCCTGCGCAGCGACGGGACTATAAAACGCCATCATCGCCACACCCGCGACCAGGAATTTCCCCATCATGTCCAATCCCCTCGGTAAGATCTTCTCGTCCCCTGTGGATACTGCCGCAGCGGTGGGAAAGCCAGTGCTTGCGAGCGGCGCGGAACTGGCGGGCTATGCGCATAAGCAATTGTCGGCGCTGGTCGGCGGAGTCGGTGGCGAAGGACGCTATGCTGCCTTCATCAGCTACAGCCATGCCGACATGAAGGTCGCGCGCTGGCTGCACCGCGCAATCGAAAATTATCGCGTGCCAAGCGGGCTGGTGGGGACGGCGGGCGATCGCGGCCCGATCCCTGCCCGGCTCCGCCCGATCTTCCGCGATGAAGACGAACTGGCGGGGGCCGCCGAACTCGGCCCCAAATTACAGGGCGCGCTCGCCCGGTCCGACGCGCTGATCGTCATCTGCTCGCCCACGGCGGCGCGCTCGGTCTGGGTCGACAAGGAAATCCGATCGTTCAAGCGCTGCAATCCGGGCGCCCCGGTCTTCGCCCTGATCGCCGCTGGCGTGCCCGGCGATCCCGACACCGATTGTTTTCCCGCGCCCTTGCTGTTCGCGCTGGACGAAACGGGCGAACTGGATCGCAGCCAGCCGCTCGAACCGCTGGCGCCCGACCTGCAAAAGAATGAGCGCCATATCGTCAAGCTCAAGCTGATCGCGGGCCTGCTCGGCGCGCCCTATGCCGCGCTCTACCGACGCGACCAGCGCCGCAACCGGCGAATCGCCGCGGCCCTCTCCGCCGCCGCCCTGCTGCTGATCCTGGTGCTGAGCGGCCTGTCGATCGCCGCCTTCACCTATGCCCGGATGGCGGTGCAGCAGCGCAACGCAGCGCAGGCCGCACGCGCCCTCGCTGAGCGGAACGCCGACAAGGCGGAGCGCCGCGCCTGGCTGGCCCAGGTCGCCGCGCAGGAGGTACGGCGCATGGTCGCGGAAGGCGAGAGTTGCCCGCGCCCGTAAAAATCGAGATCAGCATCCTCCGTTCGGCCTGAGGCTGTCGAAGCCCCGTCCTTCTTCCAGCGTGAGAAGGAAAGAACAGCCCTTCGACAGGCTCAGGGCGAACGGGCCTGTTACAGGTTTATTGCCTCAGTCCCTCCAACTCGGATCGATCCGGTCGATTCGCCGCACCATCGTCTGGAAATCGGGCACGCCCGGCCCGACCGGCAATTGCACGGCGCTCAGGTCGCGCTGATGCACTGCGATCACATCCGCGGGAATGTCGATCGGCGTGCCCGCCGCGCCCGCCGCGACCTGGATCTCGCAGGCGCGTTGCAACAGCCAGTGGGTCAGGAAGGCTTCGGGCAGGCTGCCCGCCATCACCAGCGTCCCATGATTGCGCAACAGCATGACGCGACGGTCGCCCAGATTGGCGATCAGCCGCTCGCCCTCCTCAGCGCGAATCGTGACGCCTTCAAAGTCATGATAGGCGATTCGCCCGATGAAGGCGGCGGCGTAGAAGCTGATCGGTTTCAGCCCCTCTGCGCAGGCGCTCACCGCCATGCCCGCGGTCGTGTGCGTATGAATGATGCAATGCGCGTCGGGCAAATGCCGATGAAACACGCTATGCTGGGTGAAGCCCGCACGGTTGACGGGATAGGGGCTGCCGTCCAGCACCTGACCGTCTATGTCGATCTTGACGAGGTTGGAGGCGGTCACCTCATCATAGCCCAGGCCAAAGGGATTGATGAGAAAAGCGCCGTTTTCGTCCGGTACGCGCAGCGTAATATGGTTGTAGATCAGTTCCGACCAGCCCATATGATCGAAGATACGGTAGCAGGCGGCAAGCTGCTGGCGCGCCGCCCATTCGGCGGCGGGCATATCGGGGTGTTTGGCGGCTGTAGCCATGGCGATCCTCCACTATTTTTATGCCGCCACTATCCGCCCGCATACTCGGCTTGTCGAGTATGAAGGCTTTAGGGTTGAGTTTACGCGACTCTGCTGATAGGGCGCCGCCCACATGGCGTAGGGCGACCTGCGACGACTCATTGGCTTTGCTATTCGGTCGGCCCGTCGGGAAAGACGTGAAAATCCCGGCGAACCGCTCGTTTTCGATTGGAGATTAACGGACTTATGCAGATCATCGTTCGCGACAACAATGTCGACCAGGCTCTTCGCGCGCTCAAGAAGAAGCTGCAGCGTGAAGGCGTGTATCGCGAAATGAAGCTGCGTCGTCACTACGAGAAGCCTTCGGAAAAGCGCGCCCGCGAAAAGGCTGCCGCTGTGCGTCGCGCCCGCAAGATGGATCGCAAGCGCGCCGAGCGCGACGGCGCGAAGTAAGCGCTATCGGGGCGGTCACCGGCCTGTGCGCCATCGCCGCCCCGTATCCTGCCGAACACCCTGCCCTTAATTTGCGAGAGCATGCGCCATGTCCACGACGGCCGTACCCCTTCGTTCTATCGCCAAGGGGTCGCTGACGCGCCTCTGGATCGGCGTCGCCGCGATCGCGCTGGCGGCCGGTGGCCTCGCCTGGGCGGGCCAGCAGGGCGTCGAAGCCTCGCCGTCGGCGTTCCTGACGCAGAACACGCATGCGGACGGCGTTGTGACCACCGAATCGGGCCTGCAATATAAGGTCCTGTCGGAAGGCACTGGCGCCAACCCGACCCCCGCCGACGTGGCGCTGGTCGGCTATAAGGGCACGTTGCTGGACGGCACGGTGTTCGACGAGAATCCGCAGGCGCCGATGCCGATCGACGGCGTCGTGCCAGGCTTCTCCGAAGGCCTGCAAAAGATGAAGAAGGGCGGCAAGTATCGCCTCTGGATTCCGCCGCAGTTGGGCTATGGCGACCAGGCGGCCGGCCCGATCCCGGCCGGCTCGGTACTGGTGTTTGACGTCGAACTGCACGACTTCAAGTCGAAGGCCGAACTGATGCAGTTGCAGCAGCAGATGCAGCAACAGCAAGGTGGAATGCCCCAGGGCGCAATGCCTTCGGGCGCGGTGCCTCAGCCGGGCAATTGAGCCGGATCAAGCGCCTTGATCCGCTCCTTCTGAGTCGTCGGTGAGCTTGTCGAAATGGCGTATTAAGTGCGCAGCGACTGATGATACAATACGCTATTCGACTTCGCTTCGCCTCTACTCAACAAACGGATTGAGACAGGCTCAAGCCGTCTCGCTATCGACGCTCGCGAGTCGCAGTCCAAATGTCGACCGATTTGTCAGCGGGAGCATTCGCGTTCGTGGCATGGTACGCCTGACCTGTGCTGGTCCCGGCGTCAGCCCTGATGTCAGCGCTTTGGCATAAACGGGTCTGTCGGGGGCCTTCGGGCTGGCGGCTTTCAACACCGCCTCCACATCGATCTGCTCATCGAACGCTACGCCGAAATGCTGGCCCATGGTCCATACGACTCGTGCCGGGATCTCCGTTTCCCCGCGCATGATGGTGACGTGCGCACCGACACCGGGCGATCGGCCCTGAACCTTTGCGCCGCCTTCGGAAATATCCCGGATGCGGACCAGTTGGCGGGCGGCAAGCGACTCGCCCAGATGAACATGGGCATCCATGAAAACGGTGGAGCGCTTGGCGCGCGGGGGCAGGTTCATGATCCTTCTCGCATGATGTTGCACCATGGAAGAGGAATCCCGAAACGGTCGATGGTTGCAGTATGCAGGCGTCCCCCGCGCCGATCCGGGCGGGGAATGCGACGGCTGGCATGGCAGCCGCTCAGCGTTGTAGGCCGATCCCCTTTTCCACCAGTGCGTTGGCGATGGCGGCGATCTCTTCGGCCGGGCGGCTGTCGTCCCAGACGCCGTAGCGCAGCCCCAGGAACACGTTCATGCCCATGATCGCCCAGGCATGGACCTCCTCCACATCGGCGCGCACGTCGCCCTGGGTCGCGGCCTTGGCCAGTCGCGCGGCCATGCGGGTGGCGGTATTTTCATAATGGGCGCGATAGGCGGCTGCATCGACAAATTCCGACTCGTCGATGATGCGGTAGATTTCCTTATGCTCGCGCGCGAACTCCAGGAAACTGAGCAGGCCGATCCGTTCGGCGTCGATGCCGTCGCGTGCGGTGGCGATGCGGGGGGACACATAGTCGCGCACCTGGCCCGACATGTCGTTCACCAGCGCCCGGAAGATGTCGTCCTTGGTATCGAAATAGGTGTAGAAACTGCCCAGCGCGCAGCCCGCCCGGCGGGTGATGCCGCTGATCGAGCCGTCATGGAAACCCTTTTCGCCAAATTCCTGCGCCGCCGCCGACAATAGCGCGCGGCGGGTGCGTTCGCCGCGCGCGGTGCGCGGTGTCTTGTCGTCCTTGGCGGCCTCTTCCCTGGTCATCACCACTCCTGCCATCTGTGTTCTTTTTGCCGCAACGATGGTCGCTCGTCAGCGCCTCTCTATTTCAAGTTGAAACTTGGTTCAACTTTCATTATCGAATCGGTCAAGACGCATCGCGACCCGGCAACCGGGCGCACCGATCAGGAGAGGAACCGCCCATGAAGGCCCATCACAGCATTCGCGCCATCGCCCTTGCCTCCGCCGCGTGCAGCGGCGTGGCCGCGCTGCCGGCGCTGGCCCAGCAGGTGCCGCAGGGCACCACCGTCGAGCAGGATGAGGGGGCGATCATCGTGACCGCACGCCGGCGAGAGGAGACGCTGGTGAGCGTGCCGATCGCGGTCAGCGCCTTTTCCGGCGAAGCGCTGGAGCGCGGCGGGGCGATCGACATCACCGATCTGGCGAATGTGACGCCCAACACCACGCTGGAAGCGTCGCGCGGCACCAATTCGACGCTGACCGCCTTCATCCGCGGCGTGGGGCAGCAGGACCCGGTGTCCGGCTTCGAACAGGGCGTGGGCATCTATCTGGACGATGTCTATCTCAACCGGCCGCAGGGCGCGATCCTGGACATTTACGATGTCGAGCGGATCGAGGTGCTGCGCGGGCCGCAAGGCACGCTCTATGGCCGCAACACGATCGGCGGTGCGGTGAAATATGTGACCAAGATGCTGCCGCAGGACTTCGCGCTCAAGATCAAGGGCAGCTACGGCACCTATGACCAGGCCGATGGCATCATCAGCGCGTCCGCCCCGATCGGCGACCTGATCCGCGTCGGCGGCGCCTTTGCCCGGCTGTCGCGCGGCGGTTTCGGCGATAACCTGACCACCGGGGACGAGAATTACAACAAGGATGTCTGGGCCGGGCGCGCCACGTTCGAGATGGGCGGCTATGGCCAACCGGTGCTGATGCGCATCACCGGCGACTATACCAAGGATAATAGCAGCGCGCGCGGCGGCCATCGCCTGATCCCCGGCCAGCTGTCGGGCGCGCCGGTGCTGGACGATGTGTTCGACACACGCGGCGGGCTGTCCGACCCCAAGCAATATGTGAAATCCTATGGGCTTTCGATGAACATCACGGCGGAACTGAGCGACGCGGTGACGCTGCGGTCGATCAGCGCCTGGCGCAAGGATGACAGCGCGTCGCCGATCGATTTCGACGCACTGCCCGCGGTCGATGTCGATGTGCCGGCCTTCTACTTCAACGAGCAGTTGAGCCAGGAATTCCAGCTGCTCTACGATCAGGGGCCGCTGCACGGCATGGTCGGCTTCTACTATCTGGATGCCAAGGCCGACACGGCGTTCGACGTGCGGCTGTTCACCACCGTTCCCGGCCTGACCGCCTATACCCAGGCCGATGTCGATACCGAAACCTATGCCGTGTTCGGCGACTTCACCTTCGACATTTCGCAGCAGTTGAGCATTTCCGCGGGCGGTCGCTATACCTGGGACAAGCGGCGGGCCGACATATTGCGGCAAAATTATCTGGGTGGCGGATCGCCTTTGTTTGGCGGCGCTGGGGTGGCGTTCGGCGCGCCGGGCACCAATTTCAACGGGGAGCGCGAATATAGGAAATTCACCCCGCGCGTGTCGGTCAGCTACAAGCCGACGCCCGACCATAATCTCTATGCCAGCTATGCGCAGGGCTTCAAGGGCGGCGGCTTCGACCCGCGCGGGGTGGGCGTCAACGCGCCCGACCTGAACAGCGACGGCATTCGCCAGGATAGCGAGATCGCCGCGTTCCTGAGCTTCCGTCCCGAAAGCGTCGACAGCTATGAAGTCGGCTATAAGGGCAATTTCATGGACGGCGCGCTGTATGTGGCGGTCGCAGGCTTCTATGCCGATTATAAGGATGTGCAGATCCCCGGATCGGTCGCCTGCTCGGTGGGCGGCATCCCGTCCTTTTGTGGCGTGGTGTCCAATGCGGGCAAGGCGCGGTTCAAGGGGCTGGAGTTCGAGAGCAATGCGCGGTTGGGCCGCGACATGTTGACCGGCGGGGACCGGCTGAACCTGTCGACCGCGATCGGCTATATCGACGCGGAATATCGCGAATATATCAGCAATATCGGCGGCGTTCCGACCGATGTGGCAGCCAATCGCGAGGTGCAGAATACCCCCAAATGGACCGCGAGTGGCACGCTGGGCTATACCGCGCCGGTGGGCGCGGGCAGCCTGTATCTTGGCAGCACGGTGTCCTGGCGCAGCAAGGTCTATCAGTTCGAAATCCCCAACCCCTATATCGACCAGAAGGGCTTTGCGCTGTGGGACGCCAGCATCGTCTATACCGCGCCCGACGATCGCTGGACGCTGGGGCTGCATGGCAAGAACCTGCTGGACAAGGAATATAAGACGTCGGGCTATACCTTCGTCGCGGCCAATGCGACGACGGGTGCGATCATAAACAATGCTGCGGGTTTCCCGACGCCTACGCTGGGCCGGGAAGGGACGCTGACGGCGTTCTATGGCAATCCGCGCCAGGTGTTCGTGACGGGGACGGTGAAGTTCTGATTTTCCGACCATCATGGTCTTTCGATCCTCCCCCGGCGGGGGAGGGGGGCATCGCGGAGCGATGACGGAGGGGTGTCCCGCGATCGATAGGGTGACACCCCTCCGTCTGGCTACGCCAGCCACCTCCCATGCGAGGGGAGGAGGAAGCGGAATCGTTCATGGTCGATCAGTTTTGTCGCTAGGATATATCTATGATTGATCGAACCCCGCCCCCCGTTTCCCCCGCCTATCGCGGTGTCGTGCTGGCGATGCTGCTCCTGGTCTATACGTTCAATTTCCTTGATAGGCAGATCCTGGGCATCCTGGCCGGCCCGGTCAAGGCGGAACTGGGCCTAAGCGACACGCAACTCGGCGCGCTGGGCGGGATCGCCTTTGCGCTGCTCTATTCGACGCTGGCGATACCGCTGGCGCTGCTGGCGGACCGGACCAGCCGGACTTGGGTGATCACCGTGTCGCTTGCCATCTGGAGCGGGTTTACGGCGCTCTGCGGGGTCGCGACCAGTTTTACGCAAATGTTCCTGTTCCGCATCGGGGTGGGCGTGGGGGAGGCGGGCGGCGTCGCGCCTTCCTATGCCGTGATTTCCGATACGTTCCCACAGCATCAGCGGGCGCGGGCGCTGTCCATTTACTCGCTGGGTATTCCGCTGGGATCAGCCGGCGGCGTGCTGCTGGGCGGCTATATCGCGCAGACGGTGGAGTGGCGGACGGCCTTCATCGCGGTGGGCATCATGGGCATCATGATCGCGCCGATTTTCCGGCTGGTGGTGCGCGAACCGGCGCGGCCGGTGCAGGCCGCCGATGCGGTGCCGGTGTCGGCGGTGTTCGGCATATTGGCGGCCAAGCGTAGTTTCTGGATGCTGGCGCTGGGCGCAGCGTGCAGTTCGATGTGTGGCTATGGCGTGGCCTTCTGGTTGCCCAGCCTGCTCATGCGCAGCTTTGGCCTGGACCTGATGGGGGCGGGGCAGTTTCTGGGCGGGCTGCTGCTGATCGGCGGGGTGGCGGGCGTGCTGCTGGGCGGTTGGCTGGGCGACGCCATGGGTGGCAAGGA
>JAVBXL010000004.1 GCA_030824575.1 bacterium
GCCGTCGGATCGACGCCCCGCATAGCGCCGCCCGACATGTCCATGCCTTCCATGCCCGGCATCGAGGACATGTCCATGCCCATGTCCTTCATGTCGGCGAGCGGCCGTTTGCGTAAGGGGGGAACCTCGCCGGCCATGCCGGCGCGCGGCGCGAGCGTGGCACGCGCCATGCCCGAGCGGTCGATCGCCTCGCCGACAAGGGTGTAGGCCTTGTCATCGCCTGGGCTGACAACGACGTCGTAGGTCTCGGCAACACCAATCTGGAACTCGTCGACGGTGACCGGCACCACATTCTGCCCGTCGGCCTGGACGATGGTCAGCGGCAGGCCGGGGATGCGGACGTTGAAGGTGGTCATCGCCGACGCATTGATGACCCGCAGCCGCACCCGTTCGCCCGGGGTGAAGAGCGCGGTCCAGTTGTCCATCGGACCATGGCCGTTGACGAGATAGGTGTAGGTGGATCCGGTCACATCGGAGATGTCGGCCGGGTCCATCCGCATCTGGCCCCAGTCGAGCCGGTCCTTGAGCGGCTGATCCTTGCCCGACAGGAGCCCGGCCAGGGTCTGGCGCTGGAAATTGAAATGGCCGGGGTTGACCTTGAGGCGCCGGAAGATCGCCTGCGGCGAGAGCGCGCTGTGATCGGCGAGCACGATGACATGCTCGCGGTCATAGGCGACCGGATCGGCACCGGCGGGATCGATGATGATCGGGCCGTAATGGCCTTCCTGTTCCTGCAGGCCTGAATGGCTGTGATACCAGTAGGTGCCGCTTTGCACGACGGGGAACTGGTAGAGGTAGTTCGATCCCGGCTTGATGCCCGGAAAAGACACGCCCGGCACGCCGTCCATATTGGCCGGCAGGATCAGCCCGTGCCAGTGGATCGAGCTGTCCTCCTCGAGTTGATTGACGACGTTGAGCCGCACGCGCTGGCCTTCGCGCAGCCGGATCAGCGGGGCGGGGACCGTGCCGTTGAGACCGATTGCGCGGAACTGGCGCCCGTCGATGCTCATCGACTGCCGGGCGATGGTCAGCGTGATGTCTTCGCCCGACACGGTCGGTAGCGTCGGTCGCATCCCCGGCGAGATGGTCTGCGCCCAGGCAGGCAGCCAGGCTGATAATGCGGCGCCACCACCGGCGAGGGCCGCGCCGCGAAGGAACTGGCGGCGGTCGAGGGCAGAAATCATTCGGTTTGTCTCAGCTTGCGGAAAGAGGGCGGACCTATTGGAAATACGCAGCCCACCCGCCTGCCCCTCAAACTTTCTTCAAACTTTCCGCGAGGCGCGCCCGGGCGCGGTAGAGGCGGGTCTCGACGGCCTTCTGGGAGATGCCGAGGATCTCGGCGGTTTCGGCTTCCGATTTCTCGTCGATCGTCCGCAGGATGAGCGTGTCCTTGAGCGAGGCGGGCAGGGCGGCGATCGCCGTCATCGCCTCGGCGAGTTGCTGTTCGGCATCCAGGGCGCGGTCGGCCGAGGGGGCGTCGTCGACGATATGTTCGGCTTCGCCCAGAGGAAGGGCGAAGGAAAAGAAATTGCGGACCGCACGGCGACGGCGCCAGTCGTGGCATTTGTTGATGACGATCCGCGACATCCAGACCGGGAAGGGCCGCGTCCCATCATAGCGGCTGAGCGCGGAAAAGGCGGCCACGAAGCTCGCCTGAGTGACGTCGAGCGCCTCGTCGGGGCTACCGACATGGCTGCGCACGAGACGGTGTACCCAGCCCTGATGCCGGCGGACCAGCTCGCCATAGGCCGCTTGCCGGCCCCCCAGCGCCAGAGCCGCAAGCTCCCCGTCCGAGCAGTCGGGGAGGTGGAGCGTCATTTTTTCTCGGCCGTCAGCGCTTTCACGACGGCGTCGTCGAACTTCACCGTCTGGTCGGGGCGGAGCACCGCACGCATCGCGAAGATATGCTCGAGCGTTTCCTTCTGCAGCGCGCCCATCGCCTGGTGTGACCGGTCGACGGCGGCGGAGACCTGAGGCCCATAGCCATGTTCCGACCTGATGGCCTGCGCGAGCCATGCATTGTCGGCGCGCAGTTCCGCTTCCAGGGCCTGTCGGCGGATGGCGTAGCGGGCTTCGATAGCCTCGAGCCGTGCATGTTGCGCGCTATCCAGCTTGAGATCGCGATGGAGCAGGTCGTGCAGCTCATTCTCGACAGGGGGCGCCGGCACGACATAGAGCCGGCCGATCACGACCCCCGCTACTGCCGCAACAAACGTCAGCAGCACGAGAAGGAGAAGGCCGCGGCGATCGCGCATCATTGCGCGCTCAGCAGCGTCGAAGGAGCGAGCGCGAGCCGCGCGTCGAAGGGCGATGCCGCAGCATCTGCCGAACGCACTGGCACCGCGGAACCGGCGATGCCGATGAAGAGCGCGACCGCGGCTGCGACACCGAAGGTCGTGGCGCTCAGGCGCGGCATGGCCTGGAGCCGGGCGATCTCGGCCATGACGCGGCTGTCCAGCCCGGCAAGCCGGGGATCGAGGGGGGCTGCCCGCAACCGGCTGAGCATGTCGTCGAGGTGGTCCATGATGTTTCTCCGTCTTCTCTTCTCAATACGCAGGGTGGTCTTCTAACCCTTGTCCGGGAACAAAAAGAAAATTGCGAGGGGTGCAGGTCGCGGCTGCGTATTCTCTCATGTCACTGACAGGAGAATGTCCAAATGCGCTTCTTTTCGCCGCTCGCAGCCATCGCCGCCGTCGGCCTGAGTGTTTCTGCTCCGGCCTACGCCCATCCCAAGCTCGTGTCCTCGACGCCCGCCGCCAACGCCAGCGTCCCGGCGCCGTCGCGTATCACGCTCACCTTCAGTGAAGGTCTGATGCCGAAGCTGTCGGGCGCCGAGATCGTGATGACCGGCATGCCCGGCATGCCCAACCACCGCATGGCGGTAACCGGCTTCAAGACGTCCGTCGAAGGCGACAAGACGCTCGTGCTGACGCTCGCCAAGCCGCTCATGGCGGGCAGCTATCAGGTCGCCTGGCACGTCGTCTCGACCGACACGCACCGCATCCAGGGCAATCTCGCCTTTACCGTCAAGTGACGCCATGAACGACGTGGCACTCGTCGCCGTCCGCTGGGCGCTCTACGTCGATCTCGGCCTGTTGTTCGGCCTGCCGCTGTTCGCGCTCTATGCGCCCGGCGGCGGCCGGATGGTACAGCGGCATCTGCCGATGGTAGCAATGGTGGCCGGTCTCGCCTGTCTCGCCCTCCTGCTGTCGGCGCTGGGGTTCGCGTTGCAGGCAGCGGCCATGACCGGGCTGCCGCTCACCCAGCCTGATCTTTCCATGGTCGCAGAGCTGTTCAACGGCACGTCCATGGGAACGGCGCTGAAGGCGCGCCTCGTCGCGCTCCTCGTTCTTCTGCTCTCCATCCCCTTCTATCGCCGGCAATCCCGTCCTGCCTTCATCGCCTCCACTCTGGCAGGCGCGGTCGCACTCGCGACCCTCGCCTGGAGCGGGCATGGCGCGGCTGGCGAAGGCGAGGCGGGCTGGCTGCAACTGGGGGCCGATCTCATCCATCTGCTCGCCGCCGGCGCCTGGGTCGGCGCGCTTGCCGCATTCCTCGCGCTGGTACTTCCCAGGCTCGCAACCGACGATCTCGCCGCTCAAGACATGGACCGGGTCACGCTCGCCGAGGAAGCGTTGCGGGGCTTCTCCCTCGTCGGCACGATCATCGTCGCCCTGCTGATCCTGACCGGGACGGTGAACGGCTGGTTCCTCGTCGGTCCGGGCAACATCGCCTCGCTCGGGCAGTCGACCTACGGCCTGCTGCTCATCGCCAAGCTGCTGCTGTTCGCCGGCATGCTGGGCCTGGCCGCGCTCAACCGTTATCGCCTGACCCCGGCACTTGCGCAGGCGATCGAGGAAGAGGACGCGCCACGGGCGCAGGCGCTGCTGCGCGCGAGCCTCGTCGTCGAAGGCGGTCTTGCGATCGTCATTCTCGGGCTCGTCGCCTGGCTGGGGACACTATCGCCGCCCATGTCGATGTAGCTTATCGTTTCGGACGCCTCGCGTTGGGAGAAGCCTATGCAATCCTACACCCCGCCGCTCGGGACCGGATCGACGAAAGACTATGATCGCGCGATCCGCCTGTGGACGCGGGAGAAGCGGTGGCGTGCCGCCATGCTCGCCGCCCTGGCGCCCAAAGCCGGTGAGACGGTCGTCGACGTCGGCTGTGGCACCGGCAGCTTCGCGCTGATGCTCAAGCAAGCCGAGCCCAGGACGCAGGTGATCGGTCTCGATCCCGATGCCGAGGCGCTCGACATCGCGCGGCACAAGGCCGCTGCGCGGCAGGCCGATATCGACTGGCGTCAGGGATTTGCCAGGGACGTGGCCCCAGGCACCGCCGACGCTGTCGTGTCGAGTCTCGTGCTGCATCAGATGCCGGTCAGGGAGAAGGCGGCAACCCTGCGCGCCATGTTCGCCATGCTGCGCCCGGGTGGCCGCCTGGTGATCGCCGATTATGGCCGCCAGCACGGTCTCATGCGGCTCGCCTTCCGCCTGACCGTGCAGGGGCTCGATGGCATCGATGATACCCGGCCCAATGCCGACGGCGTGCTCCCCGGCCTGATCGCGGCGGCCGGCTTCAGGCATGTGGCCGAGACGTTTCGGCTTTTGACCATCACCGGCGCGATCGACCTGTTTACGGCGCATCGACCGGCGCAGGACCACGGCCTTACGGTTGCCAATGACCTTGGCTGATGGCGGCCAGGCGAACGGGCCCGCCGATTTGTCCGCTTAGGCGATTACGTATTGACCCTGACACGGTGTCAGACCCTAGATCGTCATGCGTCGAAAGGAGCAAGGCGATGAACGAGACACATGGAGCGGCGCATGGCGGCGGTTGCTGCGGCGGCCACAGCGCCGCGAAAGCGGCGACCGGCGTCAAGGACCCGGTCTGCGGCATGACCGTCGACCCGGCGACCACGGCGCATCACGCCGAGCATGGCGGTGAACGCTATCATTTCTGTAGCGCGGGCTGCCGGACCAAATTCATCGCCGATCCCGAGCGCTATCTCGGCCCGCCAGCGCCGCCGGTCGCGGCGCCCGAAGGCACGATCTGGACCTGCCCGATGCATCCAGAGATCCGGCAGGACCATCCCGGATCCTGTCCGATCTGCGGCATGGCGCTCGAGCCCGCGACCGTGACTGCCGACAGCGGCCCCAGCCATGAGCTGGTCGATTTCACACGGCGCTTCCGGGTCGGCCTGATGCTGGCCCTCCCGGTGCTGATCCTCGAGATGGGCGCGCATCTCTTTCCCGCGATCCATCGCCTCGTGCCGATGTCGATCTCGGTATGGATCCAGTTCGTGCTGGCGACACCCGTCGTGCTCTGGGCGGGCTGGCCCTTCTTCGAGCGTGGCTGGGCCTCGCTCAAGACCCGCAACCTCAACATGTTCACCCTGATCGCGATGGGGACCGGGGTCGCCTGGATCTACAGCGTCGTCGCGACGCTCGCGCCCCAGCTGTTCCCGCCCGCCTTCCGCGGAGAGGACGGCATGGTTGCCGTCTATTTCGAGGCGGCCGCGGTGATCACTGTCCTCGTGCTGCTCGGCCAGATGCTCGAACTGCGCGCGCGCGAGCGGACCTCGGGCGCGATCAAGGCGCTGCTTAACCTTGCTCCAAAGACCGCGCGCCGGATCGGTTCCGATGGCAGTGAAGAGGAAATCAGCCTCGATCTCGTTGCGGTCGGCGACCGCCTGCGTGTGCGTCCCGGCGAGAAGGTGCCGGTCGATGGCGTGGTCGAGGACGGCCGTTCCTCGCTCGACGAGTCGATGGTCACCGGTGAGTCCATGCCCGTCACCAAGGCCAAGGCCGACACGGTGATCGGCGGCACGCTCAACCAGACCGGCGCGCTCGTTATCGTCGCCGACAAGGTTGGCCGGGACACCATGCTGGCGCGCATCGTCCAGATGGTCGCCGAGGCGCAGCGCTCGCGCGCGCCGATCCAGCGCATGGCCGATCAGGTGTCGGGCTGGTTCGTGCCCGTGGTCATCGCGGTCGCGGTGGTCGCGTTCATCGCCTGGGGCATCTGGGGCCCCGAGCCGCGCTTCGCCTACGGGCTGGTTGCGGCGGTCGCCGTGCTGATCATCGCCTGTCCCTGCGCACTGGGTCTCGCCACGCCGATGTCGATCATGGTCGGGGTTGGCCGCGGCGCCGGGCTCGGCGTCCTCATCAAGAATGCCGAAGCGCTCGAGCATATGGAAAAAGTCGACACGCTCGTCGTCGACAAGACCGGCACGCTGACCGAAGGCCGGCCTGCCGTCACCCAGATCGTGCCGGCGCCCGGCTTCGACGAAGCCGAACTGCTGCGGCTTGCCGCCTCGGTCGAGCGGGCCTCCGAGCATCCGCTCGCGCTGGCGATCGTCGAGGCCGCCAAGGATCGCGGCATCCCCACGAGCGACGTCACCGACTTCGATTCCCCCACCGGACGCGGCGCGCTCGGCACCGTCGACGGCCGCCGGATCGTGCTCGGTAATGCGCGGTTCCTCTCGGAAGAGGGCATAGCAACCGACGCGCTGGCGGAGCAGGCCGACGCCCTGCGCCGGGATGGCGCCACCGCGATCTTCATCGGCGTCGACGGCACCGTCGGCGGCGCCTTTGCAATCGCCGATCCCGTGAAGCAGACGACGCCGGAGGCCCTGGCCGCACTCAAGGCCGAAGGCATTCGCGTGGTGATGTTGACCGGCGACAACCGCACCACAGCAGAGGCGGTGGCAAGGCGGCTCGGCATTGACGATGTCGAAGCCGAGGTACTGCCCGACCAGAAGAGTGCCGTCGTCGCGCGGTTGAAGAGCGAGGGGCGCGTGGTGGCGATGGCCGGCGACGGGGTCAACGACGCCCCCGCACTGGCTGCCGCCGATGTCGGCATCGCAATGGGATCGGGCACCGACGTCGCGATCGAGAGCGCGGGCGTGACGCTGCTCAAGGGCGATCTCATGGGCATTGTGCGGGCACGGCGGCTGAGCCAGGCGACCATGTCCAACATCCGCCAGAACCTGGTCTTCGCCTTCATCTACAATGTCGCCGGGGTGCCGGTGGCGGCGGGCGCGCTCTATCCGCTGTTCGGCATCCTGCTCTCGCCGATCATCGCGGCCGCCGCCATGGCGCTCTCCTCGGTCAGCGTGGTCACCAACGCGCTGCGCCTCAACCGGAAAGCGCTGTGAACATCGGGGAGGCGTCGAAGCAAAGCGGGGTCTCAGCGGATGATCCGCCATTATGAGAAGATCGGCCTCATCCCGGCGCCGCCACGCCGGGGTGCGGGCTATCGCGACTATGGCGCGCGCGATCTCCATCGCCTGCGGCTCATCGCAAATGCCCGCGATCTCGGTTTCCCGATCGAGGAGATCCGCACGCTGTTGGGCCTTTGGGCAGATATTGGACGGGCAAGTTCGGAGGTGAAGACCCTCGCATTGGCTCGGGCTGAAGAGCTTCAACGCAAGGCCGAAGCCTTGACCAGTTTGCGCAACACGGGGGCGTCACATAAAACGGGCACAGATATACGCTCTCATGACTGCCATCCGAGACGCTGGCCGAGTTTACTCCTTCGCTGGCCTCGAGACCAGCGGTCGCATTGACCTTGGCGGGTGTGCCGCGGGCGCCTGATCGACGACGATTGA
>JAVBXL010000116.1 GCA_030824575.1 bacterium
CTACGCCCTCCCTACGCCGCGCGCAGCGCAAGGAAGCCCGTCACATCAACGTTCCGCCATCCTGACAGGGGGTCCCTTTTGCGCGCCGATAAGGGGTCCCGTTTGCACGCCGATTGACATCCTTGACGGAGAGCATGGTCGATGGCGCCGCCGTCGAGAAATCGCCTGCGCACCAACTCGCCGTCCAGCAATCGCTCGCGAATCTCAGTAGCCTTGGCTTCGATTATGCTCAGTGCAAAACCTCCCGGGCTTCCCTTTTGCCTGCGATCAAGGATCAAAGGCGGGAGATGTTGCTGGAACGCGCGTCGTACGACAGATCTGTTGATACCACCTTCGAATTGGCGCCAGGTTGGTATTGCCAGGGCAAGCTCAAGCACGGGCTGGCTGGTAAGTGGGTTGATCACGGGAAGATCATCGGATCGAAGATACCCTTCGATGTGGTTCTGCATGCGCAAGAGAAAGGCGATATGGCCCAGCTTGCCAACCGCCGCCCCGGGTGGACTGGATAACCAGGCGTGATCGTATGTTGTTTTGCGGAGGCTCGCTGTCAGGGCTGCGTCTAGAAAGCTGGTTTCTCTCTCCCAGACGTACTCGTGCCGCGGCCGGAGCGCGAACGAGGCGATAGCCTTCAGGGCTTTCCCCGAACTAACCCGTGTGATGGAGCAAATGTCATTGAAGGTATGAAAGGCGCCTACGGAAAACCCATCATCCTTGAGACGGTCGAAGAATGGTCGAACCGAGCTGCTATTATAGAATACGTTGTCTCCGCCATTACCGGTTATCACCGCGCTGGCACCGATTTCCCGACATCTTCTGACGACAGCCGAATAGAGAGCAAGTTCGTGAATGGCCGCGACCGGCTTTGGAAGGCGTGCCGCGACAGACTTGGATAGGTCTATATCGTCGAGGCTGTAATGGTGCTCGTGGAGATGGAGGCCTTGGTGGGAGGCCATTTCCTGAGCATATTGCCGTTCGTCACCATAGGCATCCGACGAGACCATTGTCATGGCGGATATTTGCGTCGCCGCGCCAGCAAGGCATGATGCCACAACGGAGGAATCGAGGCCCCCCGATAACATTAGCAAGCCTGAATCGATGTCGGAGACTGCGGACCGTACACACTGATGAACGGTGCGCCAAAGCCGGGCCGGCAAGTCTTCGCTCTCGGGCGGAGCATCTCGCTCCACATGGTCCCAAGGCGACCAAGCCAAAGCAATTTCCGCGCGATCATTGCTGACCGTCAACGTCGTTCCAGCCAGCAGTTCGCGAACGCCCTGGAGGCCGGTATGCTCGAAAGGCAGGTCCTTCGCGCTGAGATAGCGAGGGATTTGGTCCCACGCGACATGAGGGCGGAGGAACTTGAATTCGACAAGAAGGCTGATGTCGGAGGCGATAGCATAGCCATCCACGAGCCTCAGATAGTAGCATGGGCATGCAGCGCCTGGGTCGCGGAGGATCGTCACGCCGCGTGGTTGCAAGAAGCACGCGACATATTCGCCCCAGTAGCGATTGATCAAGCCGGCGACGCTCTGTGACGCGATGCGATCCCCCTCCTCCTGATCTTCAGGAGATATCGAACGGGCGGGGCCGAATTTCGCGAAGAGTTTTCCGATAATACATCCCGTACCGCGCGGGAGGATCAAGCTGGCCATTTCATCGTTGACCAACGCCCGGAAACCAGGCCGTTCGATTGCAACGTGCATCGCGCTGGCGCTACCTAGCACCACTTTTTGCCGGTCTTCGTCGGCCACGCGACCGACAAGGATCAGGTATCGGGTGACCATTAGACGGCCATGATCGGCGTGAACGTTCGGACATATTCCACGCGATCGTTCAGCACGGTGTCTCCTGCCTGCAGCCAGCTGTGGGCCGAAAACGGCGACGGGTAGACGCCGAACACCAGCTGAGCGTCGGCACTAAGCGAGAGTCCGACATCAAGCGCCGCCAATGAGCTGGTGAGACAGTGATCGGAATTTATGCGTAGCATATGCGTGGCGAGGAAGGCGCCAGCGATTTTCGGCCACTGCCCCTCGGAGTTAGCCGAGATCCTGTCTGACAGTAACGTGCGGCGTTGGCATATCCACCGGACTGTATCGATAAGCGTCCTGCGCCGTAGGCGTCGGGCCGCCATAAGCTGAGCCAGAATGCAGTGGGCGAGCAATCGCTTGGTATTGGACCGCGTGACACACGGGATATCCCGCGTGGGAGTCGGAAGATTTGGCGCTGAATGCGATCTTCGCGGTTGAAAATCTTGAGACATCAGGCCTGCTTCGACCAGTTGGGCGATATCCGTTGGTTCGGCCATTTCCGACTGCATGGTTCGTTGGAACGCTGCATCGAGTGTGGGCGACAAGGCGAAATATCGTGCAGTTGCCAAGTTCAGAAAAACCACACGTCGATTAGCAACGCAAAAGGCGATATCGGCTCGGAGACTATAGCCGCGACTATCCATAGCGAGCATGTTGCCAATGTTTCTGAATGAAATCTGAGAAGGGCGCGCACTGCCCGAGCAGTGCGCGCCGCAGGCGGTCAGTCGTCCGAGATCCCCGACTGGTTCATGGGGAGCGTGAACGTGTCAGGGCCGCCTTTGTTGGCGCCCTTGGTTTCGGTCACGACCGACCCGAGATCGATGATGGGTTGGTCGAGTTCGGAATTTGCGCGGTCCATAACAAAGCTCCTTCATTTGCCGCGGATTGCGGCGGTGCAATGCTACCGGCCGGGGAGCGTATTCGAGACGTTATAAGTGCCCGATATGGGAGCTTATATGCGTGGCCGACGCTAGACCGGAGATGACGCTCACGTCGCTACGGATTGGGCCAATCTAATCAAATTCTTGCGCGGCCATCGCGCCGCCGCCCGATTTTATAAGAGCTGGAACGCGGCGCAATCTCCGCCGATGATAGGCCCAGATAGCGTCACGGATGGTCGATTCTCGACCGGACACGGTCGCGATCCAGACCGCTTGGAGTTCGCCAACACGGTCCTTGATCGACGACTCGCGCAACCGAGTCGCATACAGCTTGTCAGCCACGGTCGCGATCGCCGTCGCATGAAGCCGGTTGCGCGAGCCGGCTGCCAGTCGGCCGAACAATTCCGTCGTTGCGTCGGTGATCGCGCGGGTATCGTTTGGGTCAAGAGCGCCCAAGGTAGAAGACATGTCGATGCTGATGCTGGGGCTTGAGCGATGTTTGATCGCGAGACGCAAGACCTGGCCATGCCAGACATACAGATCCCGGAGATCTTGTTCGGTGAGGACGGGAAGCTGGAAGCCCCCGCCATGATGTGCCTCGATCAAACCCTCCCCTACCAGTCGGTGAATGGCATCGCGCACTGGCGCGATGCTTGTGCCAAATTCCTCGGCTATTGCCTGTGCGACAAGCGTGGTGCCGGGGGCGTAATATCCGCCGACGATCGCACGGCGCAGGCCTGCATAGACCCGCTCGGAGGTAAGCGCTTCGGGCGCCATCTTCCGCGCGACCTCAATCTTCGTCGTCAGTTGACGGACACGGAGCCGTTGGCCGTAGCCGGCTCGCGATCGAATCAACGTAATAGTCGCCGATGCATCTGATGCAGTGCTCTTCAAGAGCAGCAATATCATCGAGGAGTAGTTGCCGTGGAAACGCCATCTTATGATCCATGAACATCAGCGGGATCAGGAAATAGGAGGCTGGAAGCCCCACGCCGGAAGCGCAGCGCAGATGATCCTCAATCGAGGATTTCGGATTGCCCGACTCGATCTCTCGCAGCCAGCGCACACCGATGCCGACATCGGAGGCAAGCTGCTCCTGCGTCTTCCGTTCTTTCCGTCTCCGCTCTTCGATGCACTTTCCCGAGATCACCTTGATCTGCGCAAGGACAGTCGCATCTCCAATGCTGGATGTGCTTTGAAGCGACACGTGCAGGTTCTCCCTGACTGTTGCTCAAAGCTCCCTTTGCACAGTTCGACAGGGCGGAAACTGGTGTTAAATATGCCCGCGGTCAAATCCAATCGTTTCCAAATTGGAAGACGGCGAGGGTCGCAACACCGGAAGTGCGGCCCCTTAACTAACGTGGATACCGTTAATTTTTCTTTGCCCGTCTTGGTCTCTGGCCGGCGATACGGCGATAAGCCTGGGCAAGGTCCTTATCTTCCGCGGTTCGGAATGAAGCAAGACCGACGACGTAAAGCTTGCCGACTGGTGGGCTCTGCGCAAATCGATCGGATGCGACCAAGCGTTCGCACACCAGCTGCATGATCTCGGCGAGTTCCGCCGAAGATCCAACAAAGCAGGTCTTGTCGCCCGTGCATTGCAGGCAGGAGCGCGTCTCGAGCTCGGCCGCGATATCGTCGGGATCCATGCGCTCGAGAAGCGCGACCGCGACGGAAAAAGTCGCCCCATAAGGAATGAAGTCGCGCAGGACCTGTGCCAGGCGGTAGTGGCACGCAAGGAACAGGTCGATTCCCTGGTCCGACAGTCGCAATTTGTAGGTCCTTGAGGCCGCCTTTCCCATTTTCCCCTTCCCTGCGACTCGTGCCTGTCTCCTTATGGCTTGACGAGATTTGAGCCCAAATGGGCACTTGATGAACGATTAGAGACCCAAATTGCGGCACGGATGTGCCGATTGCGGTCCGCGATTGCCGCCTTCGGCACGGCAGTGCCCTGCCTATTGCGGTACCCCGATCACTTACTTCATGACGCGGTCATCCCGATTTGGGGTGACGGCGAGCACCGTTCGACAACTCAGCGCTCCCAGCCCGATCCCGATCAATTTCCCCGGTCATCGCAGACGCGATTCCCGGACAGAGGAGGCGTGTCTGATGACCAAACGAATAGTCTTGAACAGTCTGGGCGGCGTCTTGCTTGCGCTCATCACTATGCCAGCTTCGGCCTGCCCCCGGCAAGTTGCCGCGCCCGTCAGCACACCGGCGCCGCGGGTTCGGGTCATCGCGACGGCCGATGGTTTTGCCATCGCGGCGAAGACTGAGGCTCCTGCGGCGGCGGCGCCCCACTCGGCTGTGCCGCTCGGCGTACAGATGCAGATCGACCGTGATGCCTTCGAGTGCAGCACGCGTCGCTTCGCGAGTGCCCGCCCGTGAGTGGCGCGACGTCCAGGGCGGTTCGGCGCGTGTCACTGATTGCTTGCGCGATGACGCTTGGTCCGAGCGCGATCGCGCAGTCGGCGCAAACGGCGGAGCAGAGCGATACGGCGCCGTTCAGTGCTGCAACGGAGGAAGCGCAGCAGAAGCTGCAGCAGACCTTCACCAACCTGAAGTTCGACGACTTCGGACCGGCACCCGTCAAGGGTCCCATCTATCAGGCGACCGCGGGCGGACGCATCATCTATTATGCGCCGGAGAGCGAGCAAATCCTCTTTGCCGCAGTCTACGACAAGAATGGCGTCAACATCACGGCGTTGGCCCAGGATGCGAGCGCGCGAAAGAAGCTCGGCGTGTTGGATCCTGCGAAGGCACTGGCGATCGGGCCCGAAGGTGCGCCGACGGTGATCGAGTTCACCGATCCCGAATGCCCCTATTGCCGCGCGCTCGAGAAATTCTGGATCGCCAAGGCAGCAGAGGGGAAACCGGTCCGGCGGCTCATTTATTTCGTGAGCGGCATTCACCCGCAGGCCGCGGCGAAGTCCGAACACATCCTCTGCTCGGCGGACAAAGAGGCCGAGTTCAAGTCGATCTATGGCGGCGCGCAGCCGGCAAGCTTGCGCAAATGCGCGGCGGGCCATGCCAAGGTCGAGGCCGATGCGATCGCCGTCCAGAAGATCGGTATCAGCGGCACGCCGACGCTGATCATCGACGGCAAGCTCGTCTCGGGCTTCCAGCAGGGTGAGCTTGAGCAATTTCTCGCGGACCATTCGGCGAAGATCGATGCGAAGCATTGACGATCGTCGCGCGCGAACGCGCGCGCCCTTCCTTCTTGGCGGCCGTTCGGGGGGCCGGTCCGGGCGTAGCGCCTCGGCCCCACCGACACGGGCCGGAATGCCGACGGCCGTGGCTCCTTTGGAGCCGTCCACCACGCCGCTCGGCCGCCAACGTGTCCTCACGGTGTCGGCAGGCATCTTCCCGGGCGGCTCTACCAGTGCACGGAGTGGCAAAATGATCAGGAAAATTGGCAAGCATGTGTTCGGGGTCGCGAATATCGGCGTCCCTTTGGTTTTGTTCGCAACGATGAGCGGGGGCGCCCACGCGTTCACCGCGCCCGCAACGGGCGACCTTGGCTACGACATCTACAACATTGTCGTGAACAAGGGCGTCAAGGGCCCGATGGGGTTCGTCGCCGGCGTCGCGGCCTTCCTCTTCGGCGTGTCGCGGCTGTTCTCGAACGTCATGATCGGGATCCCGACGATCGTCGCCGCGGTGTGCCTCATCAAGGCGGACACCATCCTCCAGACCTTCGGGATGGTCGTCTGAACTGATCGGCCGTGCGGGGCCGATCAAGTCCCCGTGCGTCCCACGAGCCGGGCCGAGAGGCCTGGACACGACAACCCGGGCTCTTCGGGCTGTCTTGAAGCAGGAGGAGAAGAGCGTTGGACGAACGTCTGCCCCAGTATCTTCATCTGCCGGTCCAGATCCTCTGGTTCGGCGCGGATGAATTCATCCTGGTCATGTCGACGATCTTTGTCGCCGTCATCGTTGGCGGCGTGATCGGATGGACGCTGATCGGCGCTCTTCTCCTTTTCATCCCCTGGAAGCGCACCAAGCCGCGCGGGTTCATCCCCCACCTCGCCTGGCGCTGGGGGCTGCTTCGCTTCCGTCATTATCCGGGTCCGACCCAGACCCGCTTCTTCGAGTAGAATGGCCATGGCGCTTTTCCGCAAATCACGCCCGAAGGACTGGGATCCGCTCGCCGACAAGCCGGCGAGCTGGGGCATCCACCGCTATCTTCAGGGTTCAGCCAATCTCTTCGAGGAGAACAGGCTGCTCAAATTCGCGATCGCCGGTCTGTTCGGCATCACCGCTGTGCTCGGCATGCTGATCTACACCTCGAACCAGAATCAGCGGACGGTCATCGTGCCGTTCGGGACGGGCGGCGACCTCTATGTGACGGGAAATGCGCCCTCGGCGCCGTACCTGCGCACGATGACGCGAAACATCGTCAGCCTGTCGGGTACCTATTCGGCCTATTCCGCCGATCCGCAGTTCCAGGAACTGCTGAGCATCGTCCACCCCTCCGCCTATAACAGCATCCGCGACACCCTGACCGCCATTCTCGACGAGCTCTCGGACAATCCGACGCTTTCGATCGCGACCTATATCCGGCCAGACCAGCCCGTCCTGACCACCAGCACCGACATCGTCGTGCCGGTCGAAAAGGTCCGCGTGATCGGCGGCGTGATCCGCAAGTTCCGGGGCAATCTTCGGATTGGCTACGCGATCGACAACGGCCGCTTCTGGCTGACGTCCCTGCATGAGGAGAATTTCGATGCCGAAACTCGGTAATCGCGGCCGTGCGAGCCTGCTGACGGCCGGCCTCATCTTCGCGGCACCGCCGGCATTCGCCCAGGCGATTACCGCGCTGCCCGATCAGACCGCCTCGATCCGGCTGTCCAATCGCGACGTCAACCACATCATCTGCCAGGGCGGCGAGATCGAGGACGTCAAATTCTCGGCCGAAAAGGCGATCGCGGTCGAGCGAGGCGGGTCGGACGCGTGGATCAAATTCCTGGTGAAGGAGATCGACGGCGAAGGCACGCCGACGCGGACCTATGTGACCACGCCTTCCGAATTCTTCGTGTCGTGCAATGGGGCGATCTACCCGCTCTACACCGAGCCGTCGGACATCCCCGCGCAGACCGTGATCCTGGCCTCGGGCACCGCGCAGCGCGCCCGCGCCAATCAGGATCTGCTCGGTCCGCTGGTCGAGGAAGAGCGCGCCGTCTCGATTACGCTGTCGATGTTGCAGGACCGCGTGCCGGCAAGCTTTGCCGAGGTAGCGCCGATCGCCGGTGATATCGTCCTGCCGACCTTGCCCGCGGCGCGCCTCCATGAACGCCGGCGGTTTGCAATTGAAGGCGCTGGCCTTTCGGCATCCGAATATCTGGTTCAGGCGTCAGCCGACCTTGTCCTCGCCGAGCCCGAGTTCCTGGTGTCGTTGCTCGGCTCGAACATCTTCGCGGTCACGCTCGATCGTATCGCGCTGAAGGCGGGCGATAGCGCACGGCTCATCATCATTCGCCGGGGAGCTGTCCAATGAGCGAGAGACCAGAAGAGACCGCACCGGATGCCGCTGGGCCTGGTGAGCAGAGCCCTTTCCAGGCGCATCTCGCCGCTCAGGCGGCGCAGGACGGCGGTGACGACGCGCGGGGTGCGGCGCTGCTCGACTGGCGCGCGCGCTGGGACTCGCTGAGTTCGACGGGCAAGCTGCGCGTGAAGCAATTCGGCGTGGCCACGGCGATCGGCGTGCTTGGCTACGGCCTCTATTCTGCGAGCACGGCCGACAAGCCGGTCGTTGCGGCGCCCGAGGCCTCCAAGCTCGATATGGGCGCGGGCCTGCGCGGCGACAGCCTCGAGGTGAAGCTGCGTGGCGATTTGAAAAAGGTTCTGGACGGCCAGTCCATGCTCGGCGATCGGGTGACGGCGATCGAGGAGGGCAAGACACCGATCGGAGCGCAAGGCACCGGCCCCGTGGCAGCAGGGGCGGACGGCGCGCCATTGCCGCCTGCCCTTCCCGGCGGCGGCGCGCCGGAGTTTCCGCCATCGCCATCCGGTGCTTCGGGCGCGGCGGGCGACAATAGTTTGCCAGCCCCGCCATCCGCACCGGTGGGACCCCCCGCTCCGCCGGCACCGCCGGTCGAAAAAGTGGTGGGTGCAATCGGGGCCGCCACATCGCCGGTCGTCCAGAAGGATGCGGCCGCGGCGTCGGACGAGTCGAAAAAAAAGATTCGGACGATCTATTTGCCGCCTGGTTTCATGAAGGCGCGGCTGCTGACGGGCGTGGACGCCTTGGCGAGCCACGACGCAACCTCGAACCCGGAGCCGATTATCGCGCGGGTCCAGGCGCCGGCCGTGCTCCCCAATGACGTCAAGGCGAACCTCTCGGGCTGTT
The DNA here is from genome assembly GCA_030824575.1 of bacterium. Classification (GTDB taxonomy): domain Bacteria; phylum Pseudomonadota; class Alphaproteobacteria; order Sphingomonadales; family Sphingomonadaceae; genus Sphingobium. The sequence continues at coordinate 9,039 of JAVBXL010000116.1, forward strand.
TCGTCATCGGCAACGCGACCGGCAGCCTCGCCAAGGAGCGCGTCGAGATCCAGCTCGTGACGCTTTCCTGCGTCGACTTCGACGAACATTCGGTCGTCGACCAGAGCGTCAAGGGTTTCTTTGTCGATACAGACGGCAAGAAGGGCCTGTCGGGCAAGGTCGTCACCCGCGCCGGCGCGGCATTGGCCCGGACCTTTATCGCGGGGACCATCAGCGGCATCGCCCAGACGGTTGAGAACACCTTTGGTGATACGTCGACCTCGGCGCTCGGCACGGTGAGGACGCTTAATGCCGGCGATGCCGCCAAGTCCGGCATAGCGGGCGGCCTTTCCAAATCTTCGGACAAGCTGACCGATTTCTATCTCGATCTCGCGCGCCAGGCCGGCCCGATCGTCGAGGTCGGCGCGGCGAAGGACGTGGTCGTTGTCATCCAGGAGGGCGTGACCCTCGAAATCAAACCATCGGCGGGGAGCAAATTCTGATGCCCAGGACCCTTTCACGCAAAGTCTCGATCCGCAGTCACCGACTGCTTCTCATGCCCGTAATCGCGGCCCTCGGCGGGTGCGCGACACTCGGCTCGGTGATGTCGCCTTACTCCGAAAAATATAGCTGCAAGAACAGCGACCATGGGCAGTGCGTCCATCCCGAGAAGGCCTATGAGGATGCGGTCGCCGGCCGGCCGTCCCGGTCGGACCCTGCCGTCACCAACGACAAGAAGCTGCTGCGTGGCCAGGCTGCTGCACCGGCAATGCCCGGCATGGTGTCTGGTGCGCTGGGCAAAGGCGCGGCAGCGCCCGCGGGTGCCTATCTCGGGTATAAGGACAGCGTCTATCGCGAGCTTCAGGGGCTGATCGACCAACCGGTCACGCCGATGCTCAAACCGCCGCGAACCGTTCGCACGCTGATCCTGCCTTATGCCGACCGTCAGCGGCCCGACCGGCTCTACATGCCGCGCTTCGTCTTCTCGATCGTCGAGACGCCCGCCTGGGTCGTCGGCGACTATCTGGTCGATCCGGTCCAGCCATCGACCCAGGCGCCCGTCCTGGGTCAGGTTCAGGAGCGCGAGATTGACGGGACGATCTCTGCAACGGCGTTGGCACCGCCGGCCAGGGACCCGCGCACGCTGGTACCTGCGCCCATGAATGCGCGCCCGTTGGCACCGACGCCCAGGGCTTCGAGCAGGCTCGTGCCCGGGCCGAAGGATCAGAGCAAGTGAAGGCGCGCGGCACCCGAACTGGCGGCGACCTGAGCTTTGCCCAGCTTCGGCAAAGCGTCGCGCGTGATCGCTTCTCCGATTACCTGCCGCTCGTCGCATGGGACGAGGATGAGGAGGCGTTCCTCTGCATCGACGATGGCTGGGGTTATGGCTGGGAGCTTGTGCCGAGCGCCTACATGTTTGCGCATGTGCATCAGGCGCTGCTCGGGCTCCTCAACATCCACTTCCCCGATGGCACGGTCCTTCAGCTTCACAGTTTCGCCGATCCGCTGATCGAGACGACGCTCGATGCGTTTCTCGACCTCAAGACCCGCGACGATCCCCTGATCCAGGCATCGGCCAGGCGCACCGCCGATTATCTGCTGGCGGGGACGCACGGGCTTCGCGCAATGCACGGCATTCCCGTCCGGGATTTTCGTACGATCCTGTCGGTGAAGACGAGGCGGCCGCTGAGTAGCGACCTTCGCCGTCAGGTCGAGGAGCAGCTTGCAAAGCTTGGCATCGTTCGCTTGCCGCCAGAGGAGATCGTCTCCTTCTATCGGCGCATCTTCAATGGCGTGTTCGCCGCCGCTCCTGGCGTCTTCTCGTCGAGCCCCGATGCGACCGGCGCGGCGCCGCCGGTCCGCAAGCAGATCATCGACGCCGGTCCCGATCTCCTGTTCGAGGGACCGGAGCTGTTCCTCGGCAACCAGGTGGCGCGCTGCCTGACGCCCAAGTCACCGGCGCGGCGCATCACGGCCGAGCGCGCCAACCGACTGACCGGCGGCATGCGCGGGAGCGCGGAGGATAGCGACCAGATCGGGGGGCCGTTCCTCTACACGCTCAACGTCCTGTTCGATCACTCGCAGTTCGAGATTCACAAGCGCGCGCAGGTGCTCTCGGCGCAGAAGGCCGCCGGCAGCTTCGCGGTCGAGGTGAGCAAACAGATCGAGGAGATCGGTTGGATCCTCGACGAGGCCGGCAACTCCAAATTCGTGCGGGTGATCCCGACGGTATGGGTGTTCGGCCGCACCAGCGCCCATGCCCGCGAGATGGCGGCGCGCGCCAAGCGGCTTTGGGAAGGCGAACCCCTGCCCTTCATGATGCAGGAGGAAAGCTATCTCAATCCGATCCTGCTCACGATGAGCCTGCCGTTCGGGCTGTACCCGGACGGGCGCACCCTGCGAATGCTCGAGCGCGATTTCCGGATGCCGGTGAAGGCTGCGGTGCTGATGGCGCCGATCCAGACCGACTTTCGCGGTGGCGGGCGCCCTGCCCTCCTCTACACCGGCCGGAAGGGCCAACTGGTCACGCTCGACCTGTTCGATCCGCGCATCAACAATTACAATTTCATCGTCTCGGCGGAGAGCGGCGCCGGCAAGAGCTTCCTGCTCAACAATCTCTGCCAGCAATATTATGCGCAGAATGCGCTCATTCGCATCATCGATATCGGCGGCAGCTATCGCAAGCTCTGCACGCTCTGCTCGGGTCGTTACATCGACATCGGCGAGGAGAAGCTCGTCCTCAACCCGTTCGACATGGGCTTCGCGCTCGACGGCGAAGACAAGCAGTCGGCGATCTCGATGGCGGTCGCGATCGTCGCCGAGATGGCGAACGCCGCCACCCGCAAGGGTGTCACCACCTCGGAATGGAATCTCCTGAAATCGGCTGTCCAGTGGACGATCGATGAAGGTCATTCCGAAGAGGGCATCGATGCGGTCCGTGCATGGCTCGGCGCCTATCCCGCGTTCGCGGCATCGGATCTCGACCGCGTCGATCATCTGATACCGGTCTCGAGGGAATTGGCCTTCAACCTGCGCGATTTCGCGAGCGAGGGCGCTTACGGCCATTTCTTCAACGGCCCTTCGACCTTCGACATCACGGCCGACGAGTTCGTCGTGCTGGAGCTCGAACGGCTGAAGAGCATGCCTGACCTGTTCAACGTCATCGTCATGGTGGTGGTGAACGCGGTCACCCAGGAGCTGTATCTCTCAGGCCGCGACCGGCCGCGTTTCGTGCTCTGCGACGAAGCCGCCCAGTTCATGACCAAGACCGAAGGGCAGGATCTGTCACGACTCGCCGAAGCGTTCGGCCAGGGCTACCGCCGCGCGCGCAAATATCAGGGTTCGTTCGGTATCGTTCTGCAGTCGATGAACGACCTGATGCTGTTCGGGGGCACCGGTCAGGTCATCCTCGAGAATGCCGCGACGCGGTTCCTGCTGCAGGGCTCGACCTATGACAAGGCGGTCGAGAACAAGATCCTCGATTATTCGGGGTTCGTCCTCGAGCTGCTGAAGTCGGTCCGGAACTCGAAGCCCAATTATAGCGAGGTCTTCATCGACTCTCCGCTGGGTCTCGGCATCGCCAGGCTCGTCGTCGACCCCTTCTCGTACTGGATCAACACCAGCGCGCCGCAGGAGGTTGCCGCGTTCGAGGCGCTGCTGCGCGCCGGCCGCTCTCCGCTCGACGCGGTGTGTGAACTCGCCGGCGTCGATCCGGCCGAGATTCTTGGGTCTCGGCCCGAATTGCGCCTACATGAGGAGATTGCGTGATGCTGAAGCGCAAGCCTCCGCAGAACCAGATGGTCTTTGATCTGACGTCATTCGACAGCAGCAAGGATGCTCAGCTCGAACGGATGATCGAAGCACGCGTCGCGATCCGCGCCGAGGCGGCGGCGATCCGCTGGCGGTTCCGGCTGATGGTGATCGAGGCGGCGATGATGACGAGCCTGGTGCTCGCAGCCGGGTTCGCCCTCAACCAGCCCCATGCGATGGTGGTGCGCAGCGCGCTCATCGTCGGAGCGGCCTGCTTCGCGAGCGGCGTCATGCTGGTTGGCCTGTCCGGCGTTACCGGTCTGGCGATCTCCGCCGTTCGTCGGTGGAGGGCGCGATGATACGCGTGACACTCGCCGACGGCACCGCGGAGCTTATCGAGCGCGAGATCGAACCCCGCCGTCCGGGCGAGACGCTGTACGATTTCATGCTGCGCTCGGCGCATGAGACAAGCCTCGAGGCGAGAGCGCTGCGCGCCCTGCTCGATGCCCATGTGGCGAGCCTTGGCGCGGAGCGTGCGTCCGTCGTGCGGCGGCGACGTGCGATGCTGGTCGGGCAGAGTTTCATCTCAGGCTTGGTCGCGAGCGTCCTGATCCGGCCCGACACGGTCGGTGACGCCTGGATTATCGCGATGCCGGTGGCGGTCCTGACCTTGGGTGCCAGCCTGGTGCTGTCATTCTTCATGCCGGCCCTCGACAAGGGTGTCGTCCGGATGGCGCGGTGGTGGCGGCGATGAGGGGTATCTTGTCCTCGACGCCGTCGCTCGGCTCGATCCGTTTGCTGCTCGGCAGCAAGCTGCTGTTGCTGATCCAGGCGTGGATCGTGCTGCGCAGCGGTCAGCTTCTGGACGGTATGCACTGGTTTGTCGTCGGCGCGATCGTCGTCATCGCCATCCTGTGTCTCGTCGGCGCCGTCATCGGCGAGCCGGACGACAGCGCCGAAGACCATAACCGGCCGTGGCGGCGCAGAGCGGAGGGTCGTCATCATGAATGAGGCTATTGGCGGCGCGGCAAGCTTCACCACCCCTGCGCGCATTCGTGTCGTGTTGTTCCAGGGCGCCACAACGATCGTTCTGCTCGCCTGCGCGCTTGTCACCGCTGCGGCGCATGCCCAGACTTCGGTGATCGGACGCACCTGGCCGATCGCGGAACCCGATGCCCTGGAGGAAATCGAGGGTCGCACACAGAAGCTGCCCCCCAATATGGCGAGCCGTTTCGGCCCGCGCGCGAGCTGGTCGGCGATGAAGGCCGCTCCGCTGGCCGTAGCGCAGGCGAACCGCGTGCGGAGCGTCGTTCCTTTCTACACGCTCGATTTCGATGTGAAGCTTCCGGACGGCAAATTGCTTTATCCGAAGGGCTTCACCTTCAACCCGCTGACCTATGTGTCGCTGCCGCAACGCCTGGTCGTCGTCCGCCCCGAGGATCTTGGCTGGGCGCTGCGCACCGCCACGCCATCAGATTGGATCCTGCTTGCCGCCGGCCCGCGTGGCGGGAGCGATCCGATCACGCTCGGCCAGAAGGTTGGCCGCTCGCTCTTCATCCTCGAGCAGCGCGTGAAAGACCGTCTCGGTCTCGAGGTGGCGCCGGTCATCGTGTCGCAGATCGGCCAGAAACTGGAGCTGACCGAGGTGAAGCTCAACCGCACCGGGAGCGCGCCGCGATGACCCGTCTCGCATTGTTGCGCAGCATAGCGGCTGCCTTTCTGCTTCTCGTGCTGTCCCCGGCTTCGCCAGCGCATGCGTCGTCTTGTCCGACCGGGACGGTGTTCAACCCGATCACGAAAGTGCGCTGGACGTGCATCTTTCCGATCACTATCGGCGGCGTGAAGATCGGCACGGGCGACAAGCTCGGCAAGGCGCTCGACGCGCAGTCGTCCTCGAGTCCGATCTGCGCCTGCCGGAAGGGTGCGACCTTCTGGTTCGGGGTGAAGGTCTCCTTCTGGTCGCCCAATCGCATGGTCGACGTGGTGACCGAGCCAGGATGCATGATGGCGCTCGGCGTCGACCTGATGCCGACCCACGGCAAGCTGCAAGGCAGCCAGTCGTCGATCGCCGACGGGACGAACACGCGCAAGATGTTCGCGCAGATGCACTATTATATCTCGCCGGTCTGGAAGATGCTGGACATGTTCACGGACCTGCCCTGCTTCCAGGATGACGGGTTCGACGTGGCGCTCATCACCGAGGTGCTGCCGACCTGGCAGTCGGGGACGCTCGGCGCGATCATCCAGCCCGAGGGCATATTGTTCGGCAACCCCGCCGCGGGGCTCGCCTGCATGGCCGACAGCGCGGCCGCGGCTGCCGGCAAGGTTCTCGACCCGCTCTTCTGGTGCATGGGCAGCTGGGGTGCCACCTATCCGATCGCCGGCGACATTCATTTCGATGACTCGGTCGAAGCCTGGGCTGGCCTCGCCGCGCGCGGTACCTTCATGATGGGCCGCCTCGGCGCGCTCACCATCTCGTCGACTGACGGCTGCTCGTTCAAGGCCCAGCCGATCTGGACCAAGTCCCGCTACAAGCTCCAGCTGATGGAGCCGGTTAAGGGCGGGAGTTGCGTCAATATCGGCCGGCCAGGTTCCTTGTGGTCGAGCGCGAAGCACGCGCCCGGCAAGGACAATGCCCAATTCATGCTCTTCGAAAAGACGATCTGCTGCGCCGGAGTGTCGGTGCCATGAGCGGATCGTTTCACGGACACCTCGTCAGTTCCGGACGTCAGGCCGGGTCTGCCCGCCAGGACCCGTTGGGTCTCCCGGGACAAAGCGAGGTGGGAGCGGCGCTGCACAGCCCCCGCGGTGCCGCTCCAACCCCGGTCAGCGCGGCCGGCTCCCTCCCGGCTCGGCAGATGGCATTCCCCCGTGCCTCTGTCCTGGCGGCGGCCGCGCTGACCATTTTTGAAGGCCGGGCGGTGTCCCGCCTTTCCCGTTCTTCGGACTCCCAGGCAGCTCCACCGTTTCCGCCTTCGTCAAAGATCGCGGCAGGACGGGCCGTCGGAGCGCGTGCTATGAGGCGAGCTGTCGCGGTTCTGCTCGTCGTCAGCGCGCTTCCCGCGATGGCGCATGCCCAGACGATGGAGGATCGCGCCCGCGCGGCCGCGCAGGCGTCGCGTGCGAAGACGGGTGACAGCGATACGCTACTCAACACCACGATCACGCCGGCGATGAGCGGGCAGCCGATCGCGACCGTCGACAACAGCAAGACGTTCACGCCGACGATCGCCTGCCAGAAGACGCAGAGCCTGCTCGAAGTGTTGGTCCAGCCCTCGGCCAGCGGTGACATTGGTATCGTCCGGATCAGCCAAGACAAGGATTTCGACGGGACGTTCGACACGGTGAGCAACCTGCCCGTGCCGGTGTCCGGTATCTGCGCGAACGGCATCATCTCCTGCGCGCCCGGTACCTGGAACCAGTGCAAGTATTTTCGCTGGGATGTCGACTCGTCCAAGTCCTTGAAGCTGACCCAGGTCGACATGCCCGAGCTTTCCGGTTGCTACTGCGTCAACAATAGCTGCGGCGCCAATCTCGTCTGGAACAACCTCAATTCGGTGCTGGGCGATCTCGGCGGCGGCATGGTGGGCGCGCTCACTACCGCCGATCCGCGCATCGGCGTGGCGCAGGCACAGATCAATGGTCCGGTGATTGACTATGTCGGTGCCCAGTCGACCGCTTGCGCGAGCGACGGGACCGTCGCGCAGACGGCGTATAAGAACAACCCGGCCGCCATCCAGGGGGATGCCGCGTCGATCGCCGCCGGCAACAGCATCTTCCAGATGGTCGCGGCGTCACCTGCGGGTTCGGGAAAAGCGCAGCAGACCAGGGCCTGCACGATCGAGCGTCAGGTCAATGTCATCGACCCACAACTCGATGACATCATCGCCCGCACCGCCGGCGGTTATGCGACCAGCCGGACCGCCAACAACGTTGCCGATTTCCTAATGGGCTCCCCACCGGACAACAGCCTGAGCGGAGGGTCCTGCAGTCTCTTCGATTTCCGCATGACACTGCACGTATCCGACCCCGCGCGCATTCGGCAAGCATCCCTGGTCGAATGGTTCGCGGACGACTGGGGTCAGGTGCGGATCGACGGCAACCTCGTCGATTCGGGACCCTCGCCCTGGACAACCAGCGGTCTGCCGCCCGGAAAATGCGAGCTGAAGAAGACCTATTACGCTTTCCCCAATCTCGACCTGAAACCCTATCTGACCAAGGGAGACCACGAGATCTGGTTGCGGGCGGCGGTCAGCAGCGGTGGTGAGGCGTTCGCAGATGTCCATGTCGAGGTGGATGACAGCTGCGGTTCCACGGAGCAGCTCGTCGACCTGTGTTCAGGGTACGCGGCGGACAGCAAATGCCATCTCGACAGCGAGGATGTCGACGGCGTTGAGACCTTCCGGGGCGGCGTTGCCACCGGCCTGAGGCCCCTGCCCCAGACCTGGCTGTTCGGAGCCGACCGGTGCACGTTGCAGCTCACCCGCGACTTCTTCCTGCGCAAGCGCAACTATGTCTGCGAGACGGACAACGCGGCGTTGCCCGATCCGGACCTGAGCCGCGGCGCCTATATCATCGACCATTCGACCGAGACGTTGCTCGCTGACAAGCAAACCCAGGCGGATGGCAGCGTCACCACTACGACCCGGCCCTTCAGCCTTCCGGATCGGGGCAGCGTGCCCGCCTGCGAGACGATCTGCAAAACCCAGGCGCCCAAGGTCAACACCGCGGCGGCGCCCTCGGGTGTGATGGGAAGCCAGCAGAATGATCCGACAGGGATCGATACCTTCTATCATGTCTGCTCGGCCGACAATGTCTGCCCGACCGGACCCGGCGAGCAGATCGCCTCGGCCTGCGGTTGCCTCGACGATTTCCCTGAAGCCGTCGTGATGATGCAGACGGTCCGGCTCGGCGGCGCGGACATGACCTGCACGAGTGCCACGCCATGAAGAGCCTCTTCCTCACGCGATCCGTGCTGTTAATCTCGGCCATATCGGTCGTGAGCGCCCAGTCGGCGGCTTATGCGCAGGCGAGCGCCGCCGCGATGCCGCAAGCGCGCGCGGCGATCGCCATTCCGGTCGAGCCCACCGATCCGGTCGAACCGACCGACCCATCGGGCCCTACCGCGCCTACCGGTCCCGCGCCCACCAGCGCCAATGAAATGTGCGCGGTCGATCTGAACGGCAATGGCGATGCCGCCGATGAAGGCGAGACCGCGAGTTGCACGGCGACGGCGAGCGGCGGCTGGCAATGCCCGATCCGCGCTGTCGCCTGCACGGTGACGGGTCCGGCCACCTATGCCTGCCCGCTTGGATCCCAATTTGCGTGCGAAGTGCCCGCGGGCGGCGGGGCTCCGACCTGCTCGCCCGACGCCTGCATCGACACGGGCGCCAATCCGGTCGTCACCGATCCAGTCGTCGACGATCCGGGCGTGCCCAATGACGGCCAGGTCGACGCAGAGGGGAATTGCCTCGATCATATCGAGATTTTCTCGGGCCGCGCGCTGCGCTGCCGGCCGCCGGGCCTGCTCGATACCTTCGAGAATTGCTGCAAGGACAAGGGCAAGATCGTCAAGGACGGGATGGGCTCGTCGCTCACCTCGCTCAGCACCAAGATCGCGGTCGCCAAGGGCGTGCTGACCGGCATGAAGGCTGCCTACACCGCCTTCAAGGCTGGCGCGACCGCCAGTCAGGCGGCCACCGCCGGCCTTCACGGCATCATCGGTATCGATCCGACCTCGCTCGCGATCAGCCTGGCGATTAGTTTCATCATCGATGTACTGCTCCAGGGTTGCGACCAGCAGGACATGGAGACCGGCATGCTGCGGGGCTCGGGCATGTGCCATGAGATCGGCAGCTATTGCACCTCCAAGATCCTCGGCATCTGCATCCAGAAGGCCAAAGGCCATTGCTGCTTCAACACCAAGCTTGGCCGGATCATCCAGGAGCAGGGCCGGCCTCAGCTCAAATCGTTCAACGCGATCGGCTGGGGCACGCCGAAGAAGCCAATGTGCCGGGGCTTCACGCCTGAAGAATTTCAGGCCCTAGATTTCTCGAAGATGGACCTCTCCGAATATTATTTGGACATCGAGGCCCGGGCTCAATCCGACATCCAGATAGATATGAAGGACCGCGTCGATGCGTATATGCAGACGATCGGCAAGAATTAGCCTCGTCCTGACCCTGGCGCTGGGGGTGATCCCGGCCACCCAGGCGCAGACCGTGGCCGGATCGCCGCCAAGCCCACCGCCGGCCGACGCGCGCGCCAAGGCAGCCAGCGAAGGCGATGCCGCGATGGAGCGGCTCAAGCAAGCCGTCAGCGCGCAGAAGGGCCGCGCGACGACGGCGGAGCCCGGCCCATCGGTTCAACCTTCGGCCGAACTTCGTCGGCGGGCTTTCGATGCCGTGCGCCGACGTGCCCACTCGCCTGCGATGGATGCACGCGCTCGCGCAGCATACGCCGCGGGACAGGCTGGGCTCGATGCCGAGCGCGAGGCCATGGCCGCAAAGCTTGGCCAGGCCCTGGGCCTGAGCGCGCCCGACATGGCCGCCGTCGCGGGCGCTACCGCGCCGAATACTATCAAAGGGTGGGTGCCGGTCCTGTTCGCATCGTCGTCGATGCCGATCGCCACGCTTCGAACCTATGCCGCGCAGCTTGAGCGCGTGGGCGGCGTGCTGGCGTTCCGGGGTATGCCGGGCGGTCTTACCCGCGTTGGGCCCATGGCGAAACTGTCCGCCGAGATCCTGCGGATCGATCCCGGCTGCTCGGGCCCTGCGTGCGTGATGCGGAATGTCCAGCTGATCGTCGATCCGATCGTCTTTCGCTTGGCGGGCATCACCCGGGTGCCGGCGCTGGCGATGATCCCGGGCGATCCCACCCAGCCCTATTGCGAGCGCGACGCCGCCAGTCCGCCGATCGCTCGCATCGTGTTCGGAGACGCGAGCCTCTCCGGATTGCTTGAGGAATATGTCCGCCTTGGCGGCAAAGAGGAGGTGCGCGATGCTCAGAATCGCTTGGGCGCTCGCTAAATGGATCTGGCTGCAGCTGAAGGAGCTGCCGCTGCGCGCGGCGGTCGCGCTCGGCTGTAGCGGCCTCGGGGAACCACCGCGACCCGACCAGCTGTTGAAGGCCTATTGTATCGTGCTGCCGGTCGGCCTGCTGACCTGGTGGGCGATCCCGCAATTCACCCTCGTGATGACCCCATCGATCCATGCCTGGGCGGTGCGGGGCGATCCGGGCCCCATCCACAAGGGCGATCTCGTCTCGTTCATGCTCACGAACGCGGTCGCGGGACCCAAGCCGGTGTCGGTCACCAAATATGTGCTGTGCATGCCCGGCGAACGGCTCGACATGATCGAGAAGCCGTCAGTCGGAGGGCATACATGGGACGGCTGGTACTTCTGCGATGGCAAGCTGCTCGGTGTCAGCAAGCCCTACGGCCGCAAGGGACAGAAGCTCGATCATTATCAGCCAAAGGGCGTGATCATCCCATCGGGCTATGCCTATGTCGGTTCGAGCCATCCGGATGGATTTGACAGTCGCTATTACGGTCCCGTCGCCATCGACCAGTTGACCCGGATGGAGAAAATGCTGTGATTGCCCGCACGCGCTTACTGCGCGCGGCCCTCCTCGCCGCGAGCACCCTCCCCCTACCGGTGCAGGCCCAGGATCAAAGGCCGGCCATGACCGGAAAGGATGGATATTGGTGGTATCAGGCGCCGCCCAAGCCTGCCGAGGAGAAGCCCGATCCAGATGCGCTGGTGAAGCCGCTGATCCCGCCGATGGCCGAGCTCGCCACCTGGACGCCGCCGAAGATCCACAAGCTGATCGAGCAGCAGCGCGATTATGCCGCGACCGTCCTTACGGTGGATGCCGTCTCGGACTTCTGGAAGCTCGAGGATTTCGCGCGGCGCAAGGCTCGGGCGTTCGCCGGCGTGACCCAGATCGCGATGCTTCAGCATCCCGAACTCAATTCCAAATCGGCCAATCCGATGGTCGGCGATGCGCGCGACCAGCTCACCGCGTTCAAGGACGATACGCGCCGTCAGTATCTTCGGGCCCATGCGTCGGAATTCGCGCTCGTCATGTTCTCGAGGGCGAGCTGCGGCTATTGTCAGGTGCAATGGCCGATCGTCCAGCGCTTCCAGGAGGAGATGGGCTGGCAGGTGACGATGATGGATATCGGCCGCAGGCCCGATGTCGGCCAGCGCTTCGGCGTCGAGGTCACACCGACGACGATGATCATCAGGCGGAACAGCCAGCAGCGCATGGTGATCGCGAACGGGGTCGAGGCGTATCCAAACCTCGCGCAAATGGCGTATCAGGCCGTTCGGCTGCTGACCGGCGACATTCGGCCTGAGCAGTTCATGACCGGCGCCGGCGAGGAGGACGGATTCTTCGACGCGCTCGCGAACGGCCCGGTCTCGGCGACCGATCCACGCGTGCTCGGGGGCGATCTGGTCAACACCGGCGGGAGTCCGCGGCCGTGACGCGGCGCGCGCTCGCCATTGCAGCCATGGTGTCCGCCGTTGTTGGTATCGCTGCGGGCGCGATGGCTCAATCGGCATCGGCAGGGCAAGATGCGGCGCGGCGCGCGGCAATCCATCCTGTTGCCGACGCTGCCAGCCTGCAGGCGTGGCTCGCCCGCGTCCCGCTGACGCGGCAGTTCCCGCCGGACTTCGCCGATACGTTACGCGGCCAGGCGCCGGCGTTCGTCATCGAAATGAGCACGAGCCCGGGTTGCGTACCGTGCGGCGATATGTGGACCAAGCTATCGGCCTTTGGCCGGCAATATGGCTGGCGCGTCGCTGCGATCGGCGGCCAGGAAGCGATGGTCCGTTCGGGCCGGCTTGGGCTGCCCTGGGTTGGCCATCCGGTCGTTTGGGTCCGACCGATCGCGGATTGGAACAGGATCGTGCCGATCGCGATCGGCACCGATCATGCGCCGAACCTCGCCCGCAACGTTTATCTCGCCGTCAAGATGCTGACGGGCGTGCGACCTGATGTCGGCCTTCGGGCCATGTCCAAATATACCGGGATCGTCGGCGTGGGCGCGCCGCGGAATCCGGCCAACCGAGGAGGCTGAGCATGGCGGGCCAGCACCTCTTTCATCTCACTCGAACCCGAGGAAGCCCGCCATGTCGCTTGCCGTTCCCAGACTCTATCGTCGTCTAGCTCGCCGTCTCTCGTTCAGCCTGTGCGGGATCGTCGCTGCGTGCGGCACCGCGGCCCCGGCACATGCGCAGAGCTGGGCGGAGAGTTGGTTCGACAACGCGACTTATACCTCTCCCGGCAGCTTCGAGGATCAGACGCGCGGGTATGTGACCGCGGGCGGCATGTCGGGGCGGGTGGATGTCCATAACGACTATCTGATGTCGTTGAGCCTGCCCAAGATCAAGGCCGGCTGCGGCGGCATCGACATGTTCCTGGGCGGTATGTCGTTCCTCGACCCCGACTATCTCGTCCAGAAGCTGGAGAGCATCCTTCAGGCGGCCCCCGCAGTCGCCTTCCAGTATCTGCTCGAGACGCTCGACGAGAAGATGGGCAACATCATTTCGAAGATGGAGGCGGCGACCAACTTTCTGAATTCGATCCAGGTCAATGATTGCCGGTTGGCCAACCGCGCTGTCCAGATCGCCAAGGGCGACGACAATATGAGCGGCATCATCGAGGAGATGACCGGCTACAAGTCTGTAAAGGAAGGGTTCGCCAAGAGCTACCAGCAGAGCCGCGAGAAGATCCAGGCGAACCAGAACAACCCGACCGAGGATCTGAAGGACGCGCTGCAGAATTGCCCGGCCGAAGTCACCGACATCTTCCGCACAGGATCGCTGCTGTCGCATGCGGCTTCGCGGGTCGGCGCCGGCGACTGGGCGGATGTGATGCGTGCGCGCGTCGGCGACGTCTATATGCGCTGGGACCCGACCGACAAGGTGCCGCTCTTCTCGGCAATCCCCGCCTGCCCGAAACAGGATACCGAGTCGGCGGACGATTTTCTGAGCGGCCGGGTGCAGAAGCGCGCGCTCAATGTTCCGCCCACTGCCGGTGATTGCAGTCAGGACGGGACGAAGGGGGCGCTCGAACTCGCGCGCACCCGGATGGAGTCGATCGCTGACAAGATCAGGACGCGCGGTGGGCTTTCGGCTGATGAACGCCAGTTCGTCGCCAATGTCAGCACGCTTCCCGTTTATCGGATGCTCGAATGGGGCGTCCGCCAGGGCGTCCAGGGCTCGGTCATCAGTGATACCGATGAGTTGGTCGCATTTACGCTCGCCTATCAGATGCTGAACGACCTGACCCGCTCCATCGACTTCGCGCTCAGCAATGCCGAGCGTGGGACGACGGCGGCCGGCGCTGCCAGTGCGACGAGCACGAATATCTGCCAGACCCGCATCCTGACCAAGGGCATCGAGCAATTGCGGGACCTGCGCGAGGAGGTCCTCCGCCAGCGCGCGCAGATGCGTCAGTCCTATCTCGCGGCGCTAAGCCAGGCGAACCTCTCGACATCCTATGCCGGGCTTCTCCGTCAGCGCGATCGCGATGCGCGCGACGCCGCCGGTACCGCCGCGAACCGCAACCAATAGGTGCTCCAATGATGCGTCGGATCCTTCGTCCCGCTGTCACAGCTGCCGCATTGCTCGCCGCCTCGCCGGCCTTTGCCGTCGACACGAGCTTCTATACTTATGACGGATTCGCCGAGACGGTGGATGCATTCCGCCTCGTCGCGATGATCTTTGCCGACCCGCGTTACGAGACGCTGGTCGTTGTAATTGCGACGATCGGGATTGCGGTGGGAGCGACGCTGACCGCCATTCGTGGCCAGGGTATGGGGCTTGTCGCCTTCGGCTTTCAGATGCTGGTCGGCATCGGCCTGTTCGTCGGTATGATCGCGACCACCGGGACGGTCCACGTCTATGACAAGGTGCGCAACGCCTATCAGCCGGTCGGCGGCGTCCCCAATCTGCTCGTGCTGGTCGCCGGCACGACCAACCTGATGGAGCGCGCCCTGGTCGAGACGATCGACGACAACACGCTCGATCCGGATTCCAAGATCGAGTTCGGCGCCGGGGGGCACACGTTCGACCTGTTCTTCAATGCCGTCGCGCCGCGTGGCCCGATGACCGACACCTTCCTTGATGCAACGATCAAGGACTATGTCCGGCAATGCTATCCGGTCGCGCGCGTGTCGCCGGCTTACGGCATCGACGATGACAAGTTGTTCCGCACGACAACCGATCTGCCAGCCGCGTTCGCAGCGATGGCGGGACCTGCGACCTTCAGCACGGTCTATACGGCGGCGGACAAGGGCGGCACGACGAAGAGCTGCGACGAGTCTTGGCAATATATTTCTGACAGGCTCTCCGATCCGACCTTGTTCGACGATTACACCAGGCAGGTTTGCCTGCGGACGGGCTTCGACGCGACCGATGCCAATCAGCTCACTCGCTGCCGCGCCCAGCTCGGCGAGGTGGGCGGCATGATGATGGGCTCTCCGCTGTCGCTTCAGGCATTCATGACAGATGTCCTGCTCGGCAACACCGTGGGCGACGTCCTGTTCGAGGATAGCCCGGCAACAGCGGCCCGGGTCATGGCCAATCGCGCCGTAATGTCGAGCGGTCTTGCCACGATGTCGGTTGCAAACGAATGGATGCCGACGATCCGCGCGGTCGTATTCGGCATCATGCTGTTCATGATCCCGATCGCGCTTCTGTTCATCCTGACGCCGATCAACCTTCGGGTCATGAGCTTCGCGCTTGGGCTGTTCGTGTTCGTCGCCTTGTGGGGCGTGATCGATGCCGGCATTTACCAGCTTACCCTTGGGCGCGCGATGGGCGCGCTTGCCGAGATGCGCTCGAACGCCAACGGCGCCAACGCCTGGCTTCTCGCCCCTTCTTCCGCGCAAAAGGCCCTTGCGATCTTCGGCAGCTTCCGCACGGCGGCGGCGGGCCTGGCGGGCGCGTTCGTGTTCACGGTGTTCCGGTTCTCGGGGAATGTCTTCACGGCGTTCACCAGCGGCGCGCTCGGCGTCCAGGGTCAGGGCACTGCCGCCGCGTCGCCTATGGGCACAGCGGAAGGTCGCGCCTCGGCCCTTGAGGCACAGGCGTCCGCGTTGGGCACATCCGCGCGACGCGGGGCTTCGTCGAGCTTTGGTGACTTTGGCGAGCGATCGACATTTGGCGCCAACCGCAGCTTCGGCGCGGCGAGCACGATGTTGGGTGAGCGCAACAGCGGGGTGCCAGGAGTGCCGGCATTCGGCATGGGCGGGATCGACGCGGCGCGCGAACTTGGCGGGCTCGCACCGGCGCTCGTCAATGGGGATCTGTCCAACCCTGCGACGCAACGCGCAGTCAGGGCCAACGCCACGACGGCCGCGTTTCAACAGTTCGCCGAGAAGGACGCGCTCCGGGCTTTGGGTACAACCTATTTCGGTTCCGGTCAGGCTGGTGAGCGCGCCTTCGCTGCGTTCTCGCAGCATCTGGTGCAATGGCGCGCCTTTGGGGATCAGCGCGCTTACGACATGATGCAGCAGGGCGCGACGCGGGCCTTCGAGCGAGGCGGCTACTCGCCGAAGGACGCTGCGCTGAAGGCGTCCGGTGTCATCGCTCAGGCCTCGGCGGACCCGACCTTTGCAAAGCTGACCGCCAATGCCTTCGACCAGGAAGCGATGCTCCGCAATGACATCACCTCCGCGCAGGTCCAGGTCGGTGCTATGGAAGGGCGGCGCGATTTCGCCGGCAACAAGGTCGCCGGCATCGAGCGCGGAAACGTGGCAACCGAGCAGGCCCATCGGACCGGCACCAACCAGGGACAACGCGACGCCGCCGGCATGCTTGGCCTGTCGGTTCAGGAGACCAGCCGCCGCATCGGCTTTATCAACGCGCTCGCCGGCGAAGCGCGCTCTTCCGCGATCACCCAACTCTCCCGCGCGACTGGCCGCAATGAGGCGCAGGTCGAGCACGCGCTCGAAACCTATAATGCGTCGACGCAACTCGGTACGGCGGATGGGGCCACCGCGGAAGCAGGACGCGAGGGAACGAGTGTCTACGGACGGACGCGCGAGACAGCCGGGTTCGATTTTGCCGAGCGCGCGGGCAAGCTCGACGCGCAACGCGAAGTTGGGCGGGACGGTACGAGGAGCGCGGCGCGCATCGGGGAAGAGCGTCGACAGTCGGACAATTTTGGGTTTGCGGAGGGCGCGGAGGCGGCAGGCGTCTCGACGCGCGAAGCTGCGCGGCTCGATAGCTTCATCCGCACGCTTGCCGGGACGGCCGGCAATCAGGTCGATATGGCTGACGGCGGCGCCGGTGGGATCGCGGATCGCGCGCGTAATGAGCGTACGTCTCGAATCGTCGACAATCAGCGCCTGACGCGAATGCAGGGGCTGCTGCGCGCCAATGGCATCACGATGACGAAGAAGCAGCTAGCGATGAGCCAGAATGGCGACCTTGCCATGAACGTAACGCCAGAGGTCGCTGGTCAACTGCGCCGCGCCGGGCTGATCAATGACAGCCAATATGGTGCAATTGCCGGTGGCGGTTCGGCGCGGTTCAGTTTCGCCGATAATGACCTCTTGGTGTCGAGCAGCACGGGTTTCACTAGATCGGCGCGTAGCGACACCAGCACACGCTTCGAAGCCGGCAAGCAGGCCGGCCCTGACACGATCGAGCATTTCCTCGGTGGCGGTGCCGAAGGAAAGGCCGCCATGGCCCATTGGCTCAAGGGCGGGTTCGAGATGGACCGCCAGGGGAATTGGCGGCTGAAACCGCAGGTCGCCGACACGCTCGAACGGGATGTTCAAGCAATTATGGCTCAAACCGGATGGTCGCGGAATATCACTCGTCGCGCGGAGGACAGCACCACTATGGGAACCGATGTCGGTCTTTCGGTTTCAGCAAGCGCGCAGCGCGGGTCCTCCAAGGGTGGCGGAAAAGGGAGCTCGGCATCTCTTTCCGGCGGCGCGGGCGGTTCGTTAGGTTTCGCAGGCAGCGACCGCGGAACAACTTCAGAGAATGCCGACGCTACACTAGACATAGTGAATTATGACGTGAGAGGAGCCGTAGCTTCCGCAGAACGCGCGGCATCTCGCTCGCCCAATCCGGAGCAAGCTTTTACACGAGTTCTCTCCGATCAGTTGCTTGGCGACCGTGGATTGCGGAACCGGTACCTCGAGAACGCTGATTCCGCGCGTGGGACAGCCGATATTACCGGACCCCTTACCTCGATCGAGCAATCGTCAGTCCTAGGCAGCGGCAGATTTTCGGATGATCTCGCTAACGGCCCGTTTGATGGTGATCCAAAATTCAAGGAGCGGCGGGATAAATGAAACTATTTCATATCATCTAGGGAACCCCTGAGCAAGTAGGCCTTGCAGAGGCAATGATGGAATGATTCTCTTCGCAAAAGGAGGGCCGCATTAAGCAGGGTCGTTTTTCAGGGATTGGGATTTCACGGCCACGCAAACAGACGCGGCTGGCGGTATTTCTGGATCAGATGGCGGCTGTGGTTCCGTGGGAGCGGTTCGAGCAGTTGATCATTGCGCATTACCCGGTGGTGGGGCGGGGGCGTCGTCCTTATCCGTTGCGGTCGATGCTGAAGATCCATTTCATGCAGCAATGGTTTGGCCTGTCCGATCCAGCGATGGAAGAAGCGCTGTGGGAGACGCCACTGTTGCGGGAATTTGCAGGGCCTCGACTTCGAGGGCGTACCCGACGAGACGACGATCTTGAAGTTCCGGCATTTGCTTGAGAAGCATGAATTGAGCAAAGCGCTGTTTGACGAGATGACGGCGGTTTTGACCGAGCGCGGTTTGCTGTTGCGCCAGGGCACGATCGTGGATGCGACTTTGATCGCCGCGCCGCCATCGACCAAGAACCGCACGAAGTCGAGCGATCCCCAGATAAAGCAGACCAGGAAGGGCAATCAATGGTATTTCGGCATGAAGGCGCATATCGGCGCAGACGCGGCTTCGGGCTGCGTGCATTCGGCCGAAATGACATCGGCCAATGTGCATGATAGCGTGGCGACCGATGCCTTGCTTTACGGCGAGGAGGAAATTGCCTTTGGCGACAGCGCCTATGCCAGCAATGAGCGTTCGCTCGAAGCCGATCGAACCGAAGCCGACGTCGTCTGGGCCACGCCCTTCAAGCGCAAGAAGGGCCAGGCCCTGACCGATGAACAGCGCCGGATCAACCGGCTGACGTCTTCGTTCCGCTCCAAGGTCGAGCATGTCTTCCGGGTCGTCAAGCGCCAGTTCGGCTACACCAGGACCCGTTATCGCGGACTGTACAAGAACAACCAGCAGATTTTCTGCCAGCTCACCCTGGCCAATATCTACATCATGCGCGAGCAATTGGCCTGAACTGCAGGCTAATTGCGCCCGCAGAACGGGAAACGGCCCGGAAAACAGCCAAATACCGACGGAAATAGGCCGAAAATCCACAATATTGGCCAAATTCGCGCACCGCAAGGAGCGCGGCGCGGCAAAGCTCACCGTTGACGCCGCACGACGCCCAATTCTCTACCTGCGCAGAGGTTCCCTAGATATCGCCAGTGGTTGGGCGAGCGAGGATCGAGGGGGTCGGCCATCGGGTCGAGGTATCCACCAACGGAGCGCTTCGGAAACAACTCGTCATGAGATGGCTCGACCCATTCCCAGCCGTAATATTCCATCCACGCCGGTACAAAGCGCACTCCAAGAACCATCAAAGCGGTGAACGGATAGAGGGCGATATTGAGATAGCCGGCCACCGCGGTCGAATAAGCATCGTCGAGAACTGGGCTCCAATAGGAGGCGAGTTTGCCCGTCCAATAGATAGCGATGCTGGCCCACCAGAGTTTCGCATACCAGGGGCGCCACAGCCAGGCCGATGCTCGGGGCCGCGACCGCACAGCGCTCGCGTCCAATTCTGCCTGTTCGCTCATGACGTCGACTGGGCCCATGCCGGATCCTTTCTGCCGTGGAGAATACCATCGGCAAGGAAAGATTGGAATCCCGTCATGGCGAACTTCGGCTCCAATTCACGTCCTATGGTCATTCCCTTGGCGAGCGGCCGACCGCCCTTTCCCACTTCTCTCCTCACCCTGGAGTGGTCTGTTGTCGAGTTGCCTGATCCTCGGAGACAGCATCGCGATCGGTGTCGCCGCAGCGCTGCAGATCCTTCATTTCGGAGGGTGCGATGTCCTGGCGCGGAACGGGGCCTCTGTCGGGTCAATAGCGGCAATGGCACCTTCAATCGGGTATCGCCAGGTCGTTGTCTCAGCAGGCTCCAATGATCGTCTGAGCCCGTCGCGTGCACGCGACCTTGTCACACTGCGACGTAAGCTGTGGGGCGCAAAGGTTACGTGGATATACCCTCGGCAGCCGACGCCTGCATGGGATGTGTATCGCGTGGCGCGGCGTTTTGGCGACCGGACGGTCGATATAAAAAGCGCCGGCTCGAGGGACGGTGTCCATCCGCGAAGCTATATCGCGGTGGCACGCGCAATCCTTTTCCAAGCGGACCGGGCTAATTTTCAACAGTCGCGCTGGCGATCGGTGGGCGGGACGATGCGATAACGCCATCAGCGTTGACGTTACCTGCCCTGTTAGCGCCGAAGGAGATCGGTGAAGGCGATCTGTCCATCAAAGAGCGCCCGCACGATCAAATAGGCGCGCTGCGCGTTACCATAAGCCCGCCTCACCCCCTCGACATGTTCATGGGCGGTCGATCGCGATACGCCGAGAATATTGCCGATCTCCCGGTCGGTCTTTCCCCTTCCGACGAGGACAAGCGCTTCCATCTGTCGCGGCGTAAGGTCCGGTACAACGGTATCCTCAAGCCTCAATTTCTTCCGCATGATCCGCCTGGCTGCTTCGAATGCAAATGTACCGCACAGTTGGGCGATTGGCAGTGCGTTTTCGTGGAGTTGGTCGAGCGATCGCGCCGCGAAGGAGCATGTTCCCTGATATTCACCGGGCAGATGCACAGGCACCGTGAAACCAGCGCCAAGGCCGAAGCCGATGGCTTCCGAAAGAGTCTGCTTGTGACGGGGCGTCAGACGGATGATGTCTCCGACGTCGTGCCACGAGAAGCCATTGACGGTCTTGGTACTTGCAAGATGGATAGGATCCTCCGCGAAATATGCGCGCTCGAGGACATGGGATACCCAGTCTTCGTTATAGGTCGATAACCGGATTGCTCCTTGCGGCGGGCACGTCAGGTCAACATGGTGGCCCATCGCAAACTGCGAGAACCCGAGCATATTGGTGACCCGCCTTAGGGCTTCATTTAAATCGTCTTCGGTCAGAACCGAGCGAAAGGCCTTAAGGAAGTGGTTCAGATCCAGTTTGGTCAACATAACGGCAGACCCTTCTAAAAGGAGGAATGCCTCTCGAGCCCTCTCCTGAACCGTGTACTTTTGAGCGAAAATCTCTTTCATTTCGTCGCAGGCCGAGTCTTCCCGATACCGCTAACTAGATGTGTTGTTCGCTAATTTCGACCAACAGCTCAAGGAACGTGGTTATCTCGCTATGGGCGGTCAGATCGTCGAAGCGACACCGGTGGCCGCGCCAAAGCAACACCGCGCCAGGATCCAGACCCTTTTTGATCAGCTATCGGGCAGTGTCGAGTTCGTGTATATCTGCCCGATGTGGGGAGCTTCGCTATGAAGCTCTGCCGGGCGCCGGATGCAGATCCAGGTCGCCTCCTGCAGTACCTTCGTCCAGCGATCCCACCTGCAGTTCCTTCACGACGATCTCGCGGATGGCTGTCTTCAGCAGCTTCCCGGTCGCGGTATGCGGCAGCTCCTCGACGACCAGCACATCGTCCGGAATACTCCATTTGGGAATCTTACCCGTGTACAGTTCGACCATGTCCTGACGTGAGAAATTCATCTCCGGCTTGAGCTGCACGATGAGCACCGGGCGCTCGCCCCAGCGCTCGTCCGGCTTGCCGACGACAGCGGCCTCTTTGATGGCCGGATGGGCCTGGGCGATATTCTCCAGCTCGATCGAGCTAATCCATTCGCCGCCGGATTTAACCACATCCTTGGTGCGGTCGACGATCTGGATAAAACCATCGGCATCCATGGTCACGACGTCGCCCGTGTCGAACCAGCCCTCTGCCGCGTGCGCCGGGCTGATGGGGCTGTTGTAGTAGCCGGCGGCGACCCAGGGGCCGCGCACGAGCATCGAACCGAAGCTCTTGCCGTCCCTCGCGATCGGCTCGCCATCGGCGCCCTTGATGCAGAACTCCATGCCGAAAAGCGGCCGTCCCTGCTTGGCCTGCAGCGCCAGTTTCTGTTCGGCCGGTAGTCCTTCGTGCTTCGTCTTCAACGTCGCGGCGAGGCCGATCGGGCTGGTCTCGGTCATCCCCCAGGCGTGCCGGACCATGACACCCTTGTTCTGGAAGCGGCTGATCATGATCGGAGGTGAAGCGGAACCCCCGATCGCGACGCGCTTCAGACTTGTGAACGATTGGGCGTGCGAGTCCATCCAGTCCAGCAGTGCGAGCCAAACGGTCGGCACACCGGCGGTAAATGTCACGCCTTCCTGCTCGAACAACTCATGCAGGCTGGCGCCGTCCAGCCTCGGCCCCGGCATAACAAGCTTGGCGCCGACCATCGGTGCCGCGAAAGGGACACCCCAGGCATTGACGTGGAACATCGGCACGATCGGCGAGGCCGAATCCAGGGCCGAGAGTCCCAGCACATCGGGCAGCGCGCAGGTCATGGCGTGCAATACGCTGGACCGATGGCTGTAGAGCACGCCCTTGGGCTCGCCCGTAGTCCCGGAGGTGTAGCACAGGCCCGACGCAGTATTCTCATCGAGATCCGGCCACTCGTATTCGTCCGATTCTCCCGCGATCAGTGTCTCGTAGCAGACGAGACCGGGAAGGATCTCGGATTTCGGCATATGGGCTTCGTCGGTCATGATGACGACGGCCTTCAGATCCTTCAGCCTGTCCGCCAGCACTTCGAGGATCGGCAGGAACGACAGGTCCGAGAAGAGGATCCTGTCTCCGGCATGCGCGATGATATAGGAGATCTGCTCTGGGAAGAGGCGCGGGTTGATCGTGTGGCAGACGAGGCCGGATCCGGACACGCCATAATAGAGCTCCATGTGCCGATAGCCGTTCCAGGCCAGTGTTCCGACCCGGTCGCCGTTTTCGAGGCCGAGGCGTCCGAGGGCATTGGCGAGCTTCTGCGCGCGCCTTGAAAGCTCGGCATAGGTATAGCGGTGGATCGGCCCTTCCACCGTGCGCGATACGACCTCCGTGTCGCCGTGATAGGCCGCCGCGTGTCGCAGAATCGACGACACGAGCAGCGGCGAGTGCATCATCTGTCCAAGCATCACATTTCCTCCCAAGGAATTTCTGATCAAAGCAGTTCGGCTTCGATATCCATCAAAGACGCTGCCCCGCTGATGATTGCCGCCTCCAGCCAGAGCGTCTGCGGCAGCACCCGCTCTGCGAAGAACGTCGCGGTCGCCAGCTTGCGGCGATGAAGCGGAGTCTGTCCGGTGGCCGCCTGGGCCGCCATCCGGACCCACACCCAGCCGAAGGCCACGAGTGCGAAAAGGCGCAGATAATCGGCGGCGGCAGCTCCGGCCTCCGCGGGCGCGGCTCGCGCCGCGAGAAGGTGGCGCGTCGTGGTTTCCAGGCGACCGAGCGCCTGGGCAGTGGCCTTCGTGATGACACCCGCTGCGGGTAAATCCGCAGCTGTACGCAGATCCTGCTCGATGAGCGCGAAAAAGCGCGAGGCCAGCGCGCCATCCTCCATCGGCAACTTGCGGCTGACGAGGTCGAGCGCCTGAACGCCGTTGGTGCCCTCGTAGATCTGCGTAATGCGCGCGTCTCGGACGAACTGCTCCATGCCCCATTCGCGGATGTAGCCGTGGCCGCCGAGCACCTGCTGCGAGGCCACGGCCGTCTCGAAGCCGAAATCGGTGAACGCTGCCTTCACAACCGGCGTGAGCAGTGCCACGAACCCGTCGGCTTCCCTGCGCGCGGCCTCGTCAGGATGCCGGGCGGCGATGTCCATTTGCATGGCGGTCCAGATCGCCAGCGCCCGGGAGGCATCGGCCAGGCTGCGGCCGGTCAGCAGCATCCTGCGTACGTCGGGGTGTTCGATAATCGCAACGGGACCGCGGGTGCCGTCTGAAGAACGGCCCTGAAGGCGCTCGCGTGCGTAGCCCGTGGCCTTCTGGTTCGCCGCTTCTGCGATGCCGAGTCCCTGGATGCCGACAAAAAGACGCTCGGCGTTCATCATCGTGAACATGGCGTTGAGGCCGCGGCCCGCCTCGCCGACGAGCCAACCGATCGCGCCGTCGTAGTTCATGACGCAGGTCGGCTGCGCGTGAATGCCCATCTTGTGTTCGAGCGACCCGACGGACATGTCGTTGCGCGCTCCGAGCGAACCGTCCTTCCCGATGAGGAACTTCGGAGCCAGGAACAGGCTGATGCCCTTGACCCCCTTCGGCGCGCCCGGCAAGCGCGCGAGGATCAGGTGGATGATATTGCCGCCGAAGTCATGGTCGCCGGAGGAGATGAATATCTTCGTGCCCTTGATCCGATAGGAGCCGTCGCCAACGGGCTCTGCCTTCGTTGTCAAAAGGCCGAGGTCGGTACCGGCCGCGGCTTCGGTGAGCGCCATTGCGCCAGTCCATTCGCCGGAGATCATCTTCGGCAGATAGGTCGCCTTGAGGTCCGAGTTCGCGTGGCGGGAGATCGCCTCCACCGCGCCTCGGGTGAGCCCGGGGAACAGGCCGAAGGACAGGTTCACGGAGGAGATCATCTCATCGACCAGTATCTGTACGACGCGCGGCAGACCCTGGCCGCTATATTCCGGATCGCCCGAAAGACCGGCCCAGCCGGCCTCTACGAATGCCCGATAGGCTTCGGGAAAGCCCTTCGGCGTGGAGACGGCCCCGTTTTCAAGCCGGCAGCCCTCCTCGTCGCCGGACCGGTTCAGCGGTTCGAGCACGCCGACGCAGAACTTGCCAGCCTCATCGAGAATCGAGACAGCGAGGTCCGCGTTGACGTCTTCGTGGCCCGGCAGCCTCCGCATCAGGCCGTCGAAGTCGAAGACCTCTCCGAGCAGGAAGGTTATGTCGCTGACAGGCGGTGCATAGGATGTCATTGTTCTGTCTTTCTCTCGTCAGTTGCGCAGCGGCTTGCCGGTCGCAAGCATGTGCTTCACGCGGGCCACTGTCCCCGGCGTCCCGCACAGGGCGATGAACGCGCGCTTTTCCATCGCGGTAATCTCGTCCTCGCCGACCGGCTTCAGCGGATCGGCGCTGACACCGCCCGTCAGGGTGTCGATCAGGGCAATGCCCACGACCCGATCATGCGCTGTGGCGCGACCGGCTATCACCTCGCTATCCAGCAGGTTGCGGATGGCGGGCGCTCCCGATAGACCGGCCAACGCGATCTTCGGCCTTTCCGGAGCCGAGTAGCCGGGCACGAGATCCAACGCCTTCCGCTTCGCATCGGCGAGCAGTCGGTCCCGGTTCATGGTGATACCGTCGGTTACCCTCAGCAAACCGAGATTGCGCGCCTCGAAGGCGCTCCCGGAGACCCTGGCCGATGCGATCAGATTGAAGGCGGCGATCGCGGGCGCCACAGGGCCGTGCGGTGCGGCTGTCAGTGCGTACTGCCTGATCAACATCTCCTTGCAGCCGCCCCAGCCGGGGACGACGCCGATCTTCGTCTCGACGAGACCGATCGACGCCTCGGCATGCGCCTGGATTGCACTGCAATGGAGCAGGATCTCGCAGCCGCCGCCGAACGCCATCCCCGCGAGTGCGCCGACGACCGGGAACGGGGCATATTTGATCGCCCTGAAGGTAGCGTGACCCCGATCGATGAAGGCATTGCCAGATGGGCCGCGATGCCGGAACCCATAACGCCCGCGCCGATCACGGCGGCTTCGGCAATCACCCTCATCACGCCGCTTCCAGGACCATAGCGATGCCTTGTCCTCCCCCGATGCACTGGGTGGCCAGCCCATAACGTCCGCCATCGCGCTTCAGTACGCTCGACGCCTTGCCCACCAGACGCGCGCCCGTGGCGCCGAGCGGATGACCGAGCGCGATGGCACCGCCATCCCGGTTGAGACTGGCCGGATCGATCCCGAGATCGCGACAGCAGGCGAGGACCTGCGCGGCGAAGGCCTCGTTCATCTCCACAACGTCGAGGTCAGCCACGGAGATGCCGGCTCGCTTCAAGGCCTTTCGGCTCGCCTCGACAGGTCCGATGCCCATGATCTCTGGAGCACAACCCGTAATCGCGTAACCCGCCACACGCGCTAGCGGATCGAGCCCGTGCCGCCTGACGAAGTCAGCGGAGCAGACGAGCGTCGCGGAGGCGCCGTCGGTGAGCGGGGACGAGTTGCCAGCGGTAACGGAGCCGTCGACCTTGAACGCCGTCTTCAATCCGGCAAGCTTCTCCGCATCCGTTTCCCGCGGACAACCATCGGAAGGGATATCGCCGACCGGGGATATCTCGGCAGCCAGCCTGCCGTCCGCCCGCGCCGCCAGCGCTTTTTTTTGGCTTTCGAGCGAATAGGCATCCTGCTCCTCGCGGGAAAGGCAGTAGCGTTCCGCCAGGGTCTCCGCGGTCAGACCCATGTTGAGGAAGACGAGCCGCTGAGCATCCGTCCAACCGGGGTTGGGTTGAGGATTGAAACCCATCATCGGTACGCGGCTCATGGATTCGACACCGCCGGCGATGAAGGCGTCGCCAGCTCCCATGGCGATCGCGCCGGCGGCCATCTGGATGGCCTGCATGGAAGAGCCGCACCAGCGGTTGACCGTTGAGCCGCCGACCGATTGCGGCAGGCCGGCGGTCAGCGCGGCGCAGCGAGCGATGTTGAGCCCCTGCTCACCTTCCGGAAAAGCACAGCCGAGATTGACGTCCTCGATCTCGTCGGCCGGGAATCCCGCTCGGGCTACGAGCGCCGCGATGACGCTGGCAGCGAGATCGTCGGGTCGGACCGGGGCGAGCGCACCCCTGTAGGCCGGAGCGAACGGCGTGCGCAGATAATCGACGATATAGGCTTCGGCCATTCCGGTCTTCCTTGATGTGTTAGTTATCGACCGTCAGATCGGGGGCATTCTCGCGCCGTTGATGGCATAGGCATGGAGGACAGTTGAGCGAAGTAAGCTGCGAGATCATCAACGGGCGGTCCATCATCAGACTCGACACTCGGATTTCCCCTTGAAATTCAGACCGCCCGTTAAGAAGCGCCCGATCGAACCTAGAACCGGTAAGTTACTCCGACGCTGGTCAGGACCGGGTCGATGTCCAAACGGGTCCGGACAGGCGCTCCACCCAGTGAACCGGTGGCGTGCGTGGAGAAGGGAACGTATCGAACGTCGGCGTTCAGCATCCATTCTGCGCCAAGCTCATACCGAACACCCACCTGAGCCGCAGGCGCCCAACTGTCGTCAATGCTGAAATTAGCCAAAGCCCTGTCACGCGCATTCAGAAAGATGATCCGTCCGACCCCCACTCCCAGATAGGGATGAACCTTGCCAAGATTGTTGAAATGGTACTGGGCCGACAAGATGATGGGTCCATAGTTGACTTTGGCCACTGTTCCGAGCGGCTCAAGCGAACCGGCGCCGTCAATTTGCGCGGTCGGTGGTACGCCGAGAAACAAATTTCCGGCAATATTGGGCGTGACGAAATATCCGATATCAGCGGTCACCGTCGTTGCGTCTCCGATCCTCACATTCGAGCCGGGGACATGCCCTCCCGCCAAGGTGATGTCGGGCGCATTCTCACTCACCAAGACCCGGGTTGCATTCACACTTACTGCCCACCGCTTGAAATCTCCCGAGTCCTGGGCCCACGCAGGTTGAGGGGAGGCACTCAAGACGGCGAGAGCGGCGGTGTATTGCGCAAGCCTTGTATAGGTATGTGCTGCATTTTTTCTCATGAAATTATCCTCCCTATGTGCCGCCACTATTCTGGATCGGCATTTTTTGATGGATCTATACGGTTCCAACTGTCGTCCTATTTCTGCGACGAGTTAGCGGGCTGCCTCCATGTCGGTGCTGAGTGCGAGTTTCGTTTTCCCAAGAATGAGCTCGGCAGCTCTTTCCGCAATCATCATCGTCGGGGCGTTGGTGTTTCCGGCGACCAGCGTCGGCATCACCGAGGCGTCGACGACGCGAAGACCTTGCACGCCACGCACCCGGAGAGACGGATCGACGACCGACTGAGGGTCTCGTCCCATCCGGCATGTTCCCACAGGATGATAGATCGTCTCCGCTCGCCGACGGATATCCGCCACGATATCCGCCTTGCTCTGGACCGCTGGCCCAGGGACCAGTTCGGTTTTCGAGAAGGCCGCCATTGACGGCGCCGACAGAATTTGCCGGCCGATCTTCACCGCCGCGACCATGGTCTCGATGTCTTCGGGGGCAGAGAGATAGCTTGGATCGATCAGCGGATCGTCGAGCGGGTTGGGGCTTGTGAGCCCGATGCGGCCCCGACTCTTGGGGAGAAGATCGCAGACATGCAATGTATAGCCATACCCGAACGCAATTTCGCGCCCATGGTCCTTCAAAAGCGTGGGGAGAAAATGAAACTGTAGATTCGGCCGACTCCGCGAAGGTGTGCTTTTGACGAAGCCGCCCGCCTCGGCGACGTTGCTCGTTAAGAAGCCCTTTCGGAGGAAAGCGTAAGAAAACGCTCCGGACAGCGCACGCGGGATGAATGACGGTGCGATGCCGATCGGTGTATGGTCGTTCGCCTCATGCATGATTGTGATATCGAGGTGATCCTGAAGATTCTTTCCGACTGCCGGAAGGTCGACGACCACCGGAATACCGAATGCGTTCAGCTCGGCTGCGTCGCCGATACCGGAAAGCAGCAGTAGTTGCGGGGAATTGACGGCGCCGCCCGAAAGAATGACCTCACCCTCCCTGGTTCGCACATCGACGAGTTTGCCCCCCACGGCATAGGTCACGCCGACCGCTTTGCGGTCCTCCAGAATGATCCGGGTAGCCCGCGCGCCCGTGACTATCCGTAGATTGGGCCGGCCCTTGGCTTTGGAAAGAAAGGCGCGCGCGGAACTCCAGCGCCGGCCTTTGTGCTGGGTGACCTGGTACAGGCCGACGCCGTCCTGCGTCTCCCCGTTGAAATCGACGGCACGCGGAAACTGGGCCTGTTGTCCAGCCTCGACGAAGGCATCGCTCAAGGGGTTGCGGGTTCGCAGGTCACTGACGTGAAGCTCACCGTCGCCGCCATGAAACGCGTCGGTTCCAAATCTTTCGTTGGACTCCATTGCTCTGAATAGCGGCAGTACATTATCATAAGACCAGATCGGATCGGCTGCCTCGCCCCACGAATCATAGTCATCCCGGTGCCCGCGAATATAGACCATCGCATTGATCGAACTCGATCCGCCAAGGGTTTTGCCGCGCGGCCAAAACAGCCGTCGACCGCCAAGATTGGCTTGTGGCTGTGTTTCGAATGCCCAATTGAGAGTCTTGCTCTTTGCCAGCAGCGCTATCCCGATGGGCATGTGAATCAGCGGGCTGCGGTCGGACGGGCCCGCCTCAAGCAGACAGACCCGCGTCCTGGGATTGGCCGACAACCGCTCCGCCAACAAGCATCCGGCAGATCCCGCTCCAACAATAATATAGTCAAACATCCTGATCTCCAGACGGCAGCTACCGACGCCGCTCTCTTGTTTCTCGATTCAACCCAAAAAGCGGACGATTAGATTGATCAGCTTCTTTACGGCCGGGGTGTACGGCGGGAATAGAAGGCGCAGGACAGAGAATTTGTCTCTCAGAACCGCACGTTCATGGGAGAAGGCTTTGAAGCCGTAGAATCCGTGTGCCGTGCCGATACCGCTGTTGTTCACACCGCCAAACGGCAGGTTGGGATGCAAGAATTGGACGACATTGTTGTTCACGCAGACGCCACCTGAGCTGGTACTCAGTATGATATCCTCGCGAACGGCGGCGTCGTTGCTGAAGACATAGATGGCAAGCGGCTTTGGACCCGCGTTGATCGCATCGACAACGACGCTGATGTCATCATACTCGATGATCGGAAGAACCGGACCGAATATTTCTTCCTGGGAAATCGCCATCTGCGGCGTCGTCCCGCCGAGTATGGTCGGCGAGAAATAGTTCTGGCCTGGATCTCGGTCTCCGCCTTCCAGGACGGTCGCGCCGCGCGATGTGGCGTCATCGGCCAAGGCAGTCAGGCGCTCGAAATGCCGCCGGTTCACGATTCGGCAATAGTCCGGCCCGTTTTTCTGCTGGCCGTCCGTTTGCCCGTAGACCCGCCTGATCTCGAGCCGCAGCGCATCAATCAGCGCCGGGGCCTGGTCTCGAGCGACATAGACATGATCCGGAGCGATGCAGGTCTGGCCGTTATTGGCGAACTTGCCCCAGACGATCTTGCGAGCGGCTTGCTCGATATTCGCGGTCGAATCGACGATGGTCGGGGACTTGCCCCCGAGTTCAAGCGTCACGGATGTTAAATGTTTCGCCGCGGCCGCCATCACGATCTTGCCGACCTGGGGACTGCCCGTGAAGAAGATATGGTCGAAGGGCAGATCCAGCAAGGCCTGCGAAACCTGGACGTCGCCCTCGCAGACGGCGACTAGATCCCGGGGGAAGGTTTGCTCGACGATGTCCCTGATCAGGGCGGACGTCGCCGGCGTCAGTTCGGAAGGCTTGATGATGGCGGTGTTTCCGGCCGCAAGCGCGGACACCAGCGGCCCGAAACTGAGATTCACCGGATAGTTCCACGGGGAAATTATCAGGCAGACGCCCTTGGCCTGATAGCGGACCTCGGCCGCGATTCCGAACATCCCCAAAGAGCCGTGAACCCGGTGCGGTCTCAGCCAGGATCGGAGGTGGCGCCGGGCATGCGATATTTCCTGATAGACCGGGAACAGTTCGGTCAGACGCACCTCGGATTCTGGCTTCCTGAAATCCGTGTAGAGAGCTCGGATAATCTCGTCTTCCCGGGTCTTCATCGTTGCCTTTAGTCGCGACAACATAACCAGTCGCGCTTTTAGCGTGAATTTCGTCCTGTTCTCTACGGCCGATCGGCGGTGCGATGAGAACAGGGAATCGATCTCGCCGTCGGGATGAATCGGTGCCGCGGTTGTCGCGGTGACTGCATGAACGTTCACTCGGCCCTCCTCAAGGAATCCGCAAGGTTGCAAAGCGGGAAGACAAGCGTCCGCTCGAATGGGTCACCGATAAAGGTCATAATCTTCCTTGGTCGCGCCGCAGTCCGGGCAGTACCAATCGGCGGGCACATCTGCCCAACGGGTGCCAGGTGCCACGCCCGTATCGGGATCACCGAGGGCCTCATCGTAGATATGGCCGCAGGTCACGCAGTGCCATTTCGCGAACGGCACGGTTTCGACGGCACCTGACGGTTCCGCCTCCTGGTCGCCCTTGGTCATCGTTCGGCTCCGGAACCAGATTGAGGCCCCGCCTCTTCTCCGACCTCGCCCGAGTCCAGAGGGATGAAATCGGCTTTGTCGCGCACTGCGCAATCGGGACAGGCCCAATCCTCGGGGATTTGCGCCCAAGACGTATTGGGCGGGAATCCCTCGTGGGCCTCACCCCTAAGTTCATCGTAGATGTAGCTGCAATCGGGACACTGATACCGCGCCATGGCGCCTTGTTCCTTTTGTCGACTTGAGTTTTTAAAAACCTTCGGGACAGGCCGCTGACGAGGATGCGATCGCGCGGCACGCCCTTTTCAGGACGCCATCGCGGCCCGCGACTGCCGGCCGAGGAGACTCGGAACGAGCTCCTCGGCTAGTCGCCAAGGCAGGCGACTATTCGGCGGCCGCCCGCGTCGGCCGGTGTGAAGCAGCACCAAACTTGCGTTCGATCTTCTTCCTGCGCGCGCCGTCGATCTGAATCTTGCCAAGATCGCCGTCAGCCCATCCCACGACGCGGCGGTCCATGACAGATCGGAACACAGGCGGAATCAGCGCCATGAAGAACATGCCGGGGTAGCCGCTCGGCAACTCCGGCAGGCCCTCGAAGTCCCGGAGCGACTGATAGCTGCGGGTCGGGTGGGCGTGGTGATCGGAGTGCCTTTGGAGATGGAACAGGATCAGATTGGAGGCGATGTGATTGCTGTTCCAGGAATGCCGGGGCTGGGCGCGTTCATAACGTCCGTCCGCCATTTTTTCGCGCAACAACCCATAGTGCTCGATGTAGTTAGCGCTGGTCAGCTGCCACCATCCAAAGGCGATCTGGATAGGCAAGAACACCAGCAGCTTGGGGTCGGGTCCGAACGCCAGCAACAGGGACGTGTAAAGGACGATTGTAATCAGCAGCGGCGGGATGATTTCGTTGTCCAGGCTCCAGACACCCTTGTTCAAGCGCTCCAGCCGCACCTTTTCCAGATTCCAGGCGCGCTTGAAGGCGCCCGGAATTTCGCGCAGCGAAAATTTATAGATGCTTTCACCCATCCTGGACGTAGCGGGATCTTCGGGGGTCGCAACGTCGCGATGGTGGCCTTTATTGTGCTCGATGAAGAAGTGGCCGTAGCCGACCACGGCCAGAACGATCTTGGCCATCCAGCGGTCAAAGGCTTCCTTCTTGTGTCCCAATTCATGGCCGGTGTTCAGAGCCAGGCCGTTGACGATGCCCAGAGACAGCGCAAGCGCGACAACTTCCCACCAGGCCATCGGCTTGGTCACCACCCACCATGCCGAGACGATGAGTGAGGCATAATGCACTGGGACGGTAAGATAGGTTAGAACTCGATAATACCGATCCGCCTCGAGACGGGCCACGGCCGCCTCCGGGGGGTTATTCGGATCATTTCCAAACAAGACGTCCAGCGCCGGGATGACGGCATACCAGACGACCAGCGTAAAGGCGTAAAACACACTCCACCCGGTCACGCTGACAAGGTAGAGGCCAATCAGCGGCGCCGCTGGCCAGACGACCGACAACATCCATAGATAGCGCTTCCTGTCGACATAGCGATCAGGCGCGGTATAGGGAGACGGATCTCGTGCGATGGTGCTCATCAGGTACTCTCCTCATCTCAATGAAGACACACTTCACTGGACTTATTAAATCGGCTCTCATTGCCCGTTCCCACCAAATTGGATTCATCAAGGTCACGGAACAACCCCACTAAAGTGTGGTTTTAGCCGGGCGCCTCTAAAATCCTGCAGCCTTTAACCGCGTGAGGCGATTCACTGCCACCGGCGAGAGCGGGAGGCAGCGATGGTACAGCACGGTTTCTTCGATGTGGATGAGCGGCTTGCGGCATTGTCGGCGGCGGGCGACCCGCTGGACCGACTGAGTGCGGTGGTAGACTTCGAGCTGTTCCGGCCGGTGCTGGATGCGGCCCTTGCGCGGTCGGATCGCAGCACGAACGGTGCCTCGCCCTGTGACGCCCAACCCGTCAAAACCTCTGTGCAGAGGTACTAGCGGACTACCTGTTCTCGGGGCGCCGTGCAGCCGGTGCGCTACAGTAACGCACCGGCTGAAACAGTGAACGGAGACGCCGGTTTAGTGCTGCGATTGCGGGGTGCGCACGACCAAGCCTTCGAGATCGCCGGACACGGTGATCTGACACGCCAACCGCGACGCGGCGGTGACACCCTCGACCATCTCCAACATCGAGCGCTCGGCCTCGCCGATTTCTGGCAGTTTTCCCGCCAGCGGACCCTCGATGTAGCAGTGGCAGGTCGCGCAGGCGCAGGCGCCACCGCAGTCGCCGTCGATGCCGGGCACTAAGTTGTCGACCGCCGACCGCATCAGCGACTGGCCGTTTTCGGCATCAACGCTGCGCTCGGTTCCGTTGAATTCGATGAAAGTGATCTTGGTCACGTTGTAACCCTTTTAGTGTTGATCCGCATCATGCGGAAATTCGAAAAAATTGGGGATGCGGCACTCGGCCGCGCATGAAATCATACCGCCAGCGCCTTTGCTTCGATGCTGTCGTCACCCAACTGCTGCGGCGACGGCGCCTTGCGGTCCCAGATCCAGCGCTTGGCCAGGGTGAACTCGGCCGGCCGGTTGACGGCGTCGACAGCCAGTAGCCGCCCGTCCTTTAGGTAGAACGCCGCAAACGAGCGCATCGCCATGTTGCCCCGGATCACGACCTGGTCGTAGCCCTGACTCAGACCGGCGGTCTGCAGCTTGAGCTCGTACTGATCGGACCAGAACCACGGCACCTGGTCGTACGCCAGCGGTTTACCGCAGATGTCAGCCGCCGCCGTTTTGGCCTGCTCCAGAGCGTTGTGCACGGATTCAAGACGCAAGCGCCGACCGTACAGGCGGCTCGGATGGTTGCTGCAGTCGCCGACCGCATAGACCCCCGATGCCGACGCCCGGCAGAACGCGTCGACGACGATGCCGTTGTCGCAGTCGATCCCGGCCGCCTGCGCCAGCTCGACGTTTGGCAGCAGGCCGACACCGGCGACGACCAGATCGGCCTCGATCCGGTCACCCGCCGTCGACACCACCACCGCCTTGCCGTCCCGGTCCTCGATCGCGCTGGCCGCGACACCGGTGCGCAGATCCACACCAGCACCGCGATGAACGTTTTCGAAGAAGCCAGCGACCTCCGGGCTGGCGACGCGCGCCAGCACCATCGGCGCCATTTCCAGGACGACCGGCCGCAGCCCGTGCTTGATCGCGACTGCCGCCACCTCCAGACCGATGTAACCGGCGCCGACGATGACGATGCACGCGCCCGGAACGAAGCGGGGACGCATCGCGTCGACATCGGCGATCGTGCGCAGATAGTGCACGGCCGGGTGATCCGCGCCCGGACACGGCAACGGCCGCGGCCGGCCGCCGGTAGCCAGGATCATATGATCGTACGTCAGTTGCCCTCCGTCCGACAGCGTCAGGCTACGGCGCCCGGCGTCGAGGCCGGTCACCTCGATGCCCAGACGCACATCGACTCCCGCGCCCTCGTAGAAGGCGGACGGCCGCATCAGCAGGCGCTCGCGCGGCAACTCGCCGGCGAGGTAGGCCTTGGACAGCGGCGGCCGCTGGTACGGCAGGCTCTGTTCGGCCGTGACGAGGGTGATGTCCCCGTCAAAGCCACCCTGCCGCAGGCTGGCCACCGCCTGCCCACCGGCGTGCCCGCCGCCGACGATCACGACGTTCGCGCTCATTGCGTCGATCGCTCAGGCATTGATCCGGACCGGCAGCGCCTCGAAGCCCTTGACGAAGGTCGAGAAAACCCGGCGCGGCTCGCCCACGACCTCGATCTGCCCGGGCTTCGGCCATCGCTTGAGCGTTTCCTCCCACAGCACGCGCAACTGCATCTCCGCGAGGCGATTGCCGACACAGCGATGGATGCCGAAGCCGAACGACAGGTGATGACGCGGATTGGCACGGTCGATGATGAACCGGTCGGCGTTCTCGATCTCGTCGCCGTCACGGTTGCCCGAGACGTACCACATCACAACCTTATCGCCCTTCTTGATCTGCTTGCCGCCGAGTTCGAAGTCTTCCAGCGCCGTGCGGCGCATGTGCGCCAGCGGCGTCTGCCAGCGGATGATTTCCGATACCATCGACGGAATCAGTGTCGGGTCCGCGCACAACTTGCGGTATTCCTCCGGATTCTCATTGAGCGCGAGCAGGCCACCGCTCATCGAGTTGCGGGTGGTGTCGTTGCCGCCGACGATCAGCAGCACCATGTTGCCCATGAACTCTTCCGGGCTCATGTTGCGGGTGTTTTCCGAGTGCGCCAGCATCGACAGCAGATCGGGCTGCGGATCAGAGTTCGCACGCTCGTTGAACAGCTTGGTCATATAGGCGCCGCACTCTTGGATCTCCTTGATGCGCTGCTCTTCGGTCTCGACCCCGCAGGTGCCGAGTTCGCAAGTCGTGACGTCTGACCAGTGCGTCAGCTTGGTGCGATCCTCGAACGGGAATCCGAACAGCGTCGCCAGCATCTGCGCGGTCAGGTTGATCGAGACGCGCTCGACCCAGTTGAAGGTCTCACCGGCCGGCAGCGCATCGAGTGCATTCTGGGTGCGCTGACGGATCAGGCCTTCGAGCTTGGCGAGGTTTTCCGGCGCGACGATCGGGGTCACCGTCTTGCGCTGCACGTCATGCTTGGGCGGATCCATCGCGATGAACATCGGCAGCGACGCCGCCGCATTGTTGTCCATGATCGTGATGCCGCCGGAGCGGGACGCGGACGAGAACACCTTGTGGTTGGTTTCCACGCTCATGATGTCCTTGAACCTGGTGACCGACCAGTACGGCCCGTACTGGCTGTCATTGCAGTAGTGAACCGGATCTTCCTTGCGCAAGCGCTCGAAGTAGGGCCACATCATGTTGTCGCGGAACAGCGCCGGATCGGCGACGTTGATCCTGTCCAGCGGAATCGAATATGCATCGGCGCGATCGGCGGTCGCAGCAGCCTGAGTCATCTCCTGGTCTCCTTCTGAGTCATCTCTAGTCTCCTAGTCTTCTTTTTGGGCGCAGCGGCGGGCTTCGATACCAGCAAGGTGCTGGCGCCGGTTCGGTGGACGGATTTCATGCGATGGTGCTCATCCGGCGTTCTCCTCATCCCATTGGAAGACACATTCACTGTGTTCTAAAATCAGTTCTAATTGACAGTCCTCAGCGAATGGGGTTCGGCAAGGCACGGAACAACCCCACTAAAGTGTGGTTTTCAACCCCTCCCCTTCAGGCCCCCTTATGCTTGGAGCAGGCTCGCAGGCGCGGCGGGTGCTTTGACATCCCGCGCGAGGCGCTCGGTTTGGGCGAGAGGGCTTCTATGAGCCGATCGGACGCGCATGTGGTGATCTTTGGCGCGGGCCACGCCGGGGGAAACGGTCGCCGCCCTGCTTCGTCAATATTGGTTTGAGGGAGCCGTAACGCTGGTCGGCGAGGAACTCATCGCGCCTTATCATCGCCCGCCGCTGTCCAAAGCGTGGCTCCGGAACGGTCCCGGCGCCGCATCGCTCCGCTTGAAGCCGGTGGAATTCTACGCCGGACACGGCATTGGCCTCCGACCTGGTGTTCGCGCGGAAAAGCTGACGCGTCAAACCAAGGCAGTTCATCTCTCGACGGGCGAAGTCCCGAACTGGGCAACCCGCCTTCGCCCTGAAGGAGATCGCGGAGATCGCAGCCTAACTAACAGCCGGAGATTGAAAGTTGATGACACGGACACTGCCTTGAACGCATACGAACGGCGAGTGAGGGCCTGCGGTCGGCCAACCCAATCGGCCCAAAGCCCACACTAAAGAGTGGTTCTGGATTGCACACGGGCGGCCTGCTGCTATAGTTCCGCCCCGATGACGCATGTAAAAACAGACACAGCATCTGCGAAAGTGAGAGGCATTCGAGCGGATGAGCCTGCGTCGACTCATCCGCTCGGATTTGAGATGCGGCCTCGGGAGACCGACTCTAGCCCGCGACAAAGGGCACAGCCTCCCACAGGCTCTATCAATGAGCGAGTGGCGTCGTTGGCCTCCGGATGCCTTTCGCGCCCTCGCCTCTTCGCTGCCGAAAAGCCGACGCGCTGCTATCTCCTTCGGGCGCCTCAAGGTTACGGAAAGACTGTCGCGATGGCACAGCATTGGGCCGATCGTCGACAAGTCTGTGCTGCGGCGGCATGGGTTTCCATCAAAGAATGCCGGGGCGATCTGCAACTCCTCGCGGACCGTATCTGCGCGCAGCTCGCCGCTACCCAAGAGGCCGGCGGCCACGACACGCCGCCCCCGCCGCGGCCGAGAGAATGTCCTCGCAGCCTCTATGACCTCGCCACTTGGCTATGGGAGACCAAGGATCGACTAGGATCGAAGGTTCTCATCTGTTTCGATGATCTCGAATTTGATCTGCATTCGATAGACGAGATCGAGGCCTTCATGCTGGCGACGCCAGCCGAAGTGGAATTCATCGCGGCAAGCTCGGCAGACATCGGCTTTGCGCGCATGAAAGCGCGACGAGAAACCCACGAGCTAAGACATGACGCGCTTGCCTTCAATTTCGACGAAGCAAAAGCAGTCGGGCTCACGGAGGAAAGGCGAGCAGTCTCAGAAGTTGAAACTTATTCGCTTTGGAAGCGCACCCAAGGCTGGCCAGAGATATTCTGCCTTTTGATGCAAGCAGCATCGGAGAACCACTCAACCAATCGCCTTATAGTCAACAGCATCACAGGCGTAGATATTGACTTGGATAAATATTTCCGGAGCACAATACTACACTCACTTCCGAATGATATTCGAGAATTTTGTCTCTGCGCCTCCATTCTTGGATCGGTATCAGCAGAATATTTCAACCATGCGTTCCAACGAAACGATGCGGCTTATTTTATAGACAAACTTTCCACCGAGCAGATGCTTCTCCAGCCTCTGGACCGATCGCAGACAGCTTATGAGTTCCACCCTTTGCTTCGCGAATTTCTAGAGCACAGATTCTCGGTGGAGAACCCCGGCTTGAAGCCGAACCTGCTCGCCCGCGCCGCCCAATGGCAAAGACAAAACAACAACATTCGCGACAGCATCAATCTCTCCTTACGCGCGGGTGAGAACGAATCGGCCGCTGATGTTGCGTCTGAAAATATGATGGATATTGCTCTGCGGGAAGGCGAGATAGACCAAATCCAGTTTTGGCAAGGCCGTTTTTCCGCTGCTGTCATTTCGGGTTCTCCAACAATCGCCCTTGGCCTGGCCTGGGCCCAGATTTTTAGTCACGACCACCGGCGGGCGAGTGGGCTGTTGGCCGATTTGCGGGCCACGGAACTTAGCGGTCTTGATCAACAAGTAAGCCGACAAATAGAGTGCTGGTGCGACCTCATCGAAGCCATCGGAGAAGCAACCGGCGACAATCTGTCGGAAAGTCGGCGTCAGTGCGAAGCCTGGATGAAAGTCTATAACGAGGCGGACCTCGTCAGCAAAGGTGCTGTGCTCACCTGTCTTTGCTTCCTTGCGGCCAGCGAGCACCGGTTTGGTGATTTAAGGACACTGTCCTTGGAGACGTCATCGGTAAACAACATCGCGGATCACCACTACGCACTGGGATGGCTTTACGGCGCCATGATTCTCGCCGAGCTTTCAAGAGGAGATATGCGCGCAGGTGCTGCCTTACTCAAAAAAGCGCGCGGTGACGAAAATGCTCAAATTAACACGACACCTTTCTCAGTAAACCTTCTGAACACGCTGGAACTAGAAATTCAGTACGAGGCGAACCAACTTGACGGCATAGAAGCACACGTCGACGAGATTCTTGATTTTGTACGGCGGCATGGCATTGTCGATTTTACATTCTCGGCCTATCGCACCGCTGCAGCAATTGCCCGCTGCAAGGGCAATCCAAAACGTGCTGCCGAGCTTCTTAACGAGATGCGCGTGATAGCGGGAGAATCTGGTTTCGTCCGGCTTGAGGTCCTGGCGCGACTGACGCTCGCGGATATGTTCGTTGCAGAGAGCGCGGAGCAGGCGCTCTCCACCTTGCCGAACCACAATCACCCAATTTTTCTTTCGACACATGGACCGTATCTCCGCGCACGGCAATCGCTGACCGAAGCGCGCATTGCGGCGCGACAGGGGAAGTTTCACCTTTCCAACCGCTTTGCAAACGTCGCTTTAGACCACGCACGCCGATCAGAACTTGGCCGGCTGGAGGTTGCGGCGTTACTCTGCACCGCCGTTGCTTGTGCCGGGACAGGAAGATCGGCCGTGTCTGAACAGCGCGTAGCCGACGCGATCGCCATTGCTTCGCGACTTGGATGTTATCGCACATTCCTCGATGAACGGTGGCATCTGGAAGCGCTTGGACCCATCTCGACGCCACTGTTGAATCTCATTCCGAGCGAGGAGGAATTGGGGCGTCGAGAACCCGCGCCCGGCGACTATCGCGTCCGCTCGCCGAGAAGCACAACTTCGGTTGTGCTCACGAGAAAGGAACTGGCGATGCTTCAAAGGATAAGAGAAGGCCTCTCTAATCGTGACATCGCGTCCAAGCATCGCATAAGTGAAGACACCGTCAAATGGCACATTCGCAATCTATTTGCCAAACTGGCAGTCAAGAACAGAGTCCAAGCGCTGCTGGAATCGGAGAGGCTCGGAATTCTACAGTAAAACTACCCGCGACCATGAGCGCTACACGATTTCAGAGGTCGTTCCTTCGCCAAATCACCCTCCGGTTCCGCTTCGCTCCACCTGCAGCCAACACTGGCGAGGGAGACAACGATGCGCTAACACTTAAGCGGGACCGCCCGGTGGAGGCGATCGAAATGCGGGCTGTCGGGTCGGGCGCAGAAATGAGATCACCTATGAATGAACCAAGCCGAGCGATCTTCAGAACAACCGATGGCCTCGACCTCGCCGCAGATATGTATGGTCGGCCAACGCGCGGCTCAGTACTCATGGCGCACGGCGGCGGCCAGACACGGCATGCCTGGGCCAAGACGGCGGCGGCGCTTGCGGATCGGGGCTGGGAAGTGGTCACGCTCGATCTTCGCGGCCATGGCGAGAGTGGCTGGTCACCGACGGGCGACTACGGGATTCAGCGGTTCTCGGAAGATCTCGCGGAGGTCGCGCGCGCGATGGGTGGCCGTCCGGCGTTGATCGGCGCGTCGCTCGGCGGTCTCGCCGGACTGTACGCGGAGGCCGAGATCGCGCCCGGGGGTTTCAGCTCGATCACCCTGGTCGACATCGTTCCGAACATGGACCCAGACGGCGCCGCCAAGGTCATGGAGTTCATGAACGCCCATGTCGCCCAGGGATTTGGCAACCTTGAAGAGGCCGCAGACGTCATTGCGGCCTATCTACCTCACCGACCGCGGCCAGCGGATCATTCTGGACTGGCCAAGAACCTGCAGCAGGGCGATGACGGGCGGTTCCGCTGGCATTGGGATCCCGGCGTTGTCTCTGGCATGCAAAGCTGTCGATCCTTGCGGGATGCCGACGCGTTCCAAGCCCGATTGACCGGCTTGACGCTTCCGGTGCATCTCATCAGGGGTCGGCTGAGCGAGTTGGTTTCTCGGGAGGCGGCGGAAACCTTCGTCGCGCAGCTTCCGAACGGAAAGTTCACCGATGTCGCCGGCGCGTCGCACATGGTAGCTGGTGATCGCAACGACGCCTTTCTCAGCGCCGCGGTCGGATTTCTTGAGCGGCTGGACCGGCAGACGCGAGCCTATGACGGCTGAAGCCTTACCGAACGTCTTCGCCCTGACTCCTCTCGACCCGAAGTTCAGAGCCGATCCCCATGATGCGCTCAACGACCTGCGAACATGTTGCACCGTGAATTGCGATAAGGCGACCTCCGGCTCATCAAGGTCGCCGCCCGCATCGTCGAAACCGCCAGCCGTATCCGCATCGCCTTCGCCAGCGCTTG
The DNA here is from genome assembly GCA_030824575.1 of bacterium. Lineage (GTDB taxonomy): Bacteria > Pseudomonadota > Alphaproteobacteria > Sphingomonadales > Sphingomonadaceae > Sphingobium. The sequence continues at coordinate 50,077 of JAVBXL010000116.1, forward strand.
CCCCGAGGCTGGGCTCTACCGCGAGCTTGCCATCGCGCTTCGCGCCGCCAGCTAACCCCTGAACGGCGCGGCCGTGCCCGCCAACAATCCCCTCAGCCCAACCCCCAGCCATGCAAAACAGCGATGAAACAGGCGCCACAGCCGACCGTGTCCGACTCACCCCGACACGCCAGGACAAACCCCCGACAATCCCTATCGACCAGCCTCGAGAATAAGGCGGGTTAGGAGTTTCGCCAAAAAGTACCTTTGGATCAATGATGACTGGTTTGCCGAGCAGCGAGTTGGCACATGCGCTTAGCCCCACATCATCGTGCTGGCCCAATCAGGTCGAGCGCTTCTTCGCCCTGCTGACCGAAAAGAGGATCAAAACGAGGGGCCGATAGCTCCAGGAGGGCGCTAATCGAGGACATCGAAAGCTTCATCGACAACACACATCCAATCGACAAAGCTGCAAGCTCGCCTGTCGTCTCTTGGCTCAGTTGGTTTATCCACTCACCCCCATCGCTAGTGCTTTTTGCAGCGCGACGAACTGTGTCGTCAGGGCCATCCGGGCCTGAATCTGTAGATCCGCAGCCGCCAACTGATCGTTTTCGGCGGCAAGCGCGGCGAGCGCGGACGACCGCCCTGCACGCCAGGATTGCTGGGCGAGGCCAGCGCTGTGGTCCGCCAGCAGAGAGTTGCGCGTCTGCATCGCGAATGCCTTGCGCGCCTCGCCGAATCTGTTGAGTGAACTTTCGGCATCCTGAAGGGCCACGAGCACGGCGGCGCGATACGCTGCCGCCGCCTCATCGCGACCGGCGACGGCCTGCAACACGCCCGCCCGCCCGCGTCCAAAATCGGCAAGGTTCCATTGGATCGTCGGACCGGCGAGCGACCAGAGATTGTCGGCACTCGCAATATCGCCCTTCATGGCGCTGCCAAGACCGACCACGCCTGCCAGGCTGACCTTGGGCATCCGCGCGGCCTCCGCCACGCCAATCCCGGCATTGGCGGCATGCAGGTGCTGCTCGGCCGCCCGGATATCGGGCCTGCGGGCGAGCATGGCGGTGGGATCGCCGACCGGGACGGCGGCGGGGGGAAGCGGCACCGGGCCCGTGCCATCGAGCATGGCATCGAGCTCGCCGGGGGCTTCTCCCAGCAGCACGGCTATCGCGTCCTTGCGATCGTTCCGGTCCGCTTCCAGAGCCGCGATGGCTTGCCGCCGGACTTCCACGGTGCGATCGGCCTGATCGCGCTCGATGCGCGACAGCTTGCCCGCGCCTTCAAGCTGCGCCGTGAGGTTCGCGATCTTCTGCTGGTTGGCAAGCAGACGGCGCGCGAGGTCCAGACGTTGTCGGCTGGCGCGCAGGGCAAGATATTGGCGCGCGATCTCCGCAGTCAGGCTGAGGCGGGTATTCTCCGCATCGGCCTGCGCGGCATCGAATTGCGCGCGCGTGGCCTCGATATTCCGCCGCGCTCCACCGAATAGATCGATTTCCCAAAGGGCGTCGAAGCCTGCGAGGAAGAGCGACGAGGACTTGGCCTCTCCACCCGTCACCAATCTCGATGCCTGGATATTCCCGGCCCCTGCCCCGGTGCCGACAACCGGCGCCAATGCCGCGCGCGAGCTTCGCAGTTGGGCCCGCGCCTGCCGGACACGCGCTTCGGCGATATCGATCGCCGGGTTGGAGGACAGCGCCCGCCCGATCAGTTGATCGAGCAGCGGATCGTTCAATTCCCGCCACCATGGCGTCAGTTGCTGCGTGGCGGGCATCGAAACCTGATCCGTTCGCACGAAGGAATTGCCCATCGAGGCGGGGGGTGGCGGTGCATCTTTGTAATTCGGCCCCATCATACATCCGCCGAGTGTGGGCAACAGCAGGAGCGGAGGGACAAAGACAAGCGCACGCATCGACAGTATCTCCGGTTCAGGGCCGTAGCGACGCAAGCTTGCTGGACAGCCACGGACGAATCACTTACTAACCCACTTAACGGTCGTTCAACAAGTGAGCATTCCATGTCCGATATGCGGTCCCAATTACTCGAAACCGCCGCCCGGCTTTTCGCCGAGCGCGGCTACGAAGCCGTGTCGATGCGCAATATCGCCAGGCTGGTCGGGGTGACCCAGGCGAACCTCTATTATCACTTCCGGGACAAGGCCGACCTGATCGAGGCCACCCTCGCCTCGGTGTTCGAGGCTTGCGCCCGCGATCTGGATGCGTGGCTGGCCCAGCACCCGTCGAACCAGCTCGAGGCTTTTGTGCGATGGTTCGTCCGGAGGCTGATGACCGACCGGATATTCGCCCGCCTGCTGTATCGGGAACTGCTGGATGGAGACGAAGCCCGCATCGCCACCCTTTCAAGCACGGTACTTCGGCAACCATTCCAATCGATCGTCGCTGCAGTGGAGCAAGGCAGAACGGACATATCTGCCAAGGAGGTCGCGTTGTCGCTGGTTGGCTTCGCGCTTGGACAGGTCCTGATCCTGCCCCTCGCCCCCGGCCTGACCGGAGACAGCGAGAGGTCCGAATCCGTGGATCAGGTGGCCTCTCAACTTCTCGCCCTGATCCAGTCCGCTTCGGTGGTGGGCTGACATGGATCGCAAGCACCGTGTGGCGAAGGCGATCGCCCTGTCGTTTCCTATCCTTCTCGCAAGCTGCGGCGGTGGGGACCAGACATCGCAATCGGCGGAACCTCCCGCCGTCAACCTGCCCGTGACGACTGCCTCCCTGACGACATCCATGGACGGAACTGCCGCGAGCGGCACGGTCGAATCCGATGATCGCGTGCAACTCGTGGCCCGCGCCTCGGGCACTATCCGGGCAGCCGACCTTTATGACGGCCAGCCCGTCAGGCGCGGGCAAATCCTTGCGACCATCGACGCGCGGCAGGCCGAGGCCGCTGTTCGGCGCGCCAGCGCCGCGCTGGATGCGGCGCTGGCCGAACAACGCGATGCGCATGGGGATGTCACGCGCGATGCACCGCTCGCCCAAAGCGGTGCCTTGGCGATGGATGCCTATCGCAAAGAACAGCTTCGAGACAGCACGGCCGCCGCCGGAGTCACCCAGGGACAGGCGGCGCTCACCGCTGCCCAGGTGGACCGCAGCTACACCTCGATTGCCAGCCCTTTCGACGGTTTCGTCGTTTCCCGGCAAATCCGCGACGGAGATATGGTGATGCCAGGATCGCCGCTGGTGACGGTGGAGAGCCGTGGCCAATTGGTGTTCCGCTTTGCCGCGCCCCAGGCCAGTCTCGGGATGTTCGTGCCGGGAGCGGCGACTCCCGTGCTGCTCGACGGGCGCGAAGATCGCCCCGTAACCGGCACGGTCCGGGGCGTCGTCCCCTCCGCGGACCCGGCTACCCGCCGCTACACGGTAGAGATCGTTCTTCCCGCCGATAGCGGAATCATGCCGGGCATGTTCGGTCGCGTCCGGCTCCCATCGGCGACGAATCACGGGGTCAGCGGAGATACCGTCGCGGTGCCTGCCGCCGCGATCACCGACCGCGGCGGGCTGACCGGGGTTTTCGTGGTGGGCCAGGACAAGCGTCTCACCTTCCGCTGGGTGCGGCCGGGTGACCGGCTGGGCGATCGGGTCACCGTAACCTCCGGCCTGTCGGCTGGTGAACGCATCCTCGCCCGTGTCGATCGGACCGTTCGGGACGGCGCACGCCTCGCCGGCGGAGCCACGCGATGACCGAGGCGCCGCTCAATTTAGCGGGCCGCCTTGCCAGGACATTCATCACCTCCAAGCTGACGACCGTCTTCCTGCTGGCCGCGCTGCTGCTCGGCGCGCTCGCCGTGTTGCTGACCCCGCGCGAGGAAAATCCCCAGATCGTGGTGCCCGGTGCGATGGTCACGGTCGCCCTGCCCGGCGCCACCGCCGAAGAGGTGGACCGGCTGGTGGTGGCACCGCTTGAAGGCGTGCTCAGCGAGATGACCGGGCTCGACCACAGTTACGGCACCGCCCAACCCGGCCTCGGCACGGTGCAGGTGCAGTTCAAGGTCGGCCAGCCGCCCGAGGATTCGCTGGTCAAGCTCTACAACCGGGTGATCGCCAACCGCGGCAGGCTTCCCGCCGATGCGGCTATCCCACTGATCCAGGCGGTCGATGCCGACGATGTGCCCATCGTTACCGTGACCCTCGCTTCCTCCGCCTATGACGACTTCGGCCTCAAGCGATTGGCGGATTCGATGGCTGAGCGCCTGCGCAGCACGCCGGGCGTTTCGGTGGTTTCCGTCTATGGCGGGCGCAACCGAGAGATTGATGTCGCGCTCGATCCGGTCCGATTGCAGTCCTTCTCGATCTCGCTCGCCGAGGCACGCGGAGCGCTGGGCGCCTCCGATGTGGGCCTCAACCTCTCTGGGCCGGCACGGGCGGGCCGACTGGAACGACTGCGCTACTCCGGCGAGCTGGGATCGGTGGCGGCGGTACGCGATCTCGTGATCGGGGTGCGCAATGGCCGCACGATCAAGATCGGAGATGTCGCAACCATCTCCGACGGCCCGCATGTCGAAATCACGCGCCTCAGCCGTTTCGGATTTGCGGCGGGCGACCCGCGCGCCAAGCTCGGTGAAGGCGAAATGCCCGCCGTCACCATCGCCATTGCAAAGAAGAAGGGTGAGAATGCGGTCACCGTGTCCGAAGCCGTGGCCAATCGGGTCGCGCGGATGCAGGCCAGCTTCATCCCGCGCGCGGTCCATGTCGTAACCACCCGCGACGACGGCCAGAAAGCCGACGAGGCCGTCAACGCGCTGATGGAGCATCTGGCGATCGCGCTGATTACCGTCAGCTTCATCATGCTGTTGTTCCTCGGCTGGCGCGAGGCGCTGATCGTGTCCGTCACCGTTCCGGTCATCTTCTCGATCACGCTCGGAGCGGACCTGCTCGGCGGGGTGACGATCAACCGCATCACCCTGTTCGCGCTTATCCTGGCGCTGGGCCTGCTCGTCGATGCCTCGATCGTCGTGATCGAGAACATCCACCGCCACTACCATCACGAGCGCTCCGACGCTTCGCAGGAGGATGTGACCGTCCTTGCCACCAACGAGATCGGCGGCGCCACCAATCTCGCGACATTTGCCGTGATGCTGGTGTTCGCGGCCCTGCTGCTCGTGACCGGCATGGCGGGCGATTATTTCTATCCCATCGCCTATAATGTGCCGATCGCGATGCTCGCGTCGATCATTGTCGCCTATATCGTCACGCCCTGGGCAGCGAACCGCTGGGTCAAGCGACCTGCCTCTACCGGCGGCATATTGGATGATGGAAGCGCGGAAGAGGCCGGTGCTCATGCGGAGCGCAAGCCCGACAAGTTGCGGGACGCCTATCTCTGGCTGATCCGACCGCTTCAGGAGCACTCAAAGGCACGTCGTGCCCTGATGATCGGCGCGGTCGTTGCCCTGCTCCTTTCGATCGCGCAAGGCGGCTGGCAGTTCATCCGCCCGGCGGGCGTCGGCGGGCCGGTGCCGCCGCTTGGGGTTGCCATGGGCTTCCTTCCCAAGGACAACAAGAACACCTTCAACATCGTGATCACCATGGCCGAAGCCAGCCCCGTCGAGAATACGGCCCGGATGGTTCACGAGATCGATGGCCTGCTTGCCGCCAATCCGCTGGTGGTGAACTACCAGAACTGGATCGGCCAGGCTGGGGTCCCGGATTTCAATGGATTGATGCAGGGAACGGCGGCTCGCACGGGTGAGAATGTCGCCGAAATTCGCGTCAACCTCCTGGACAAGCACCAGCGTTCGGAAAGCTCGATCACGTTCGTCCGCGAATTGCGTCTGAAGATCGAAGCCATTCGGACCCGCTATCCGGGCGCCCGGGTGAGACTGGTCGAGGATCCGCCGGGGCCACCGGTGCGTGCGACGGTGCTCGCCGAATTGCACGGCGAAGATCTCGTGGGCTTGCGCCGGCTGGCGAAGCAGGTGGAAGCCGAGTTCGCCAACACCTATGACATGGTCGATATCTCGAACAGCGAGCCTACCGACGTGTCGCAATGGCGCTTTGTTCCTGACCGCGAGAAAGCAGCGCTCTCCGGCGTGTCAGCTGCCGATATCGCCGAGGTTCTGGGACTTGTCTATGATGGCCAGGTGGTCGGGCGTGCCCATATCGATCCAGAGCGCAACCCCGTTCCGATCCGCGCCTATGTGCCGCGCGCGGATCAGCCCGCCCCCGCACGGCTCGAAGGCCTCTACGTGACCAGCAGGGACGGCCGCCAGATACCGCTGGCCGAATTGGTCCGGCGCACACCATCTACCGCCGACAAGCCGGTCCAGCGCAAGGACAATGAGCGCGTGATCTTCGTCGGAGGAGAACTTGCGCAGAGCGTGCCGGTCTATGCGGTGCTCGATCTCAACCGGCGCTTGTCGAGATTGCGCACCCCGGACGGGCAGCCGCTCGCCACCGGCAATCTCAGCCTCAGCGAAAAGGCACCTGACATCATCGACGGCTACCAACTGCTATGGAGCGGCGAAATGCGGATGACGCTCGATATCTACCGCGACATGCTGATGGCGCTCGGGGCGGCGCTGACGGCGATCTATTTCCTACTGGTTGCTTATTATCGCTCGTTCCTCACCCCGCTGATTGCCATGTCCGCAGTGCCTCTGGGGGTCATCGGCATCTTTCCGGGCCACTGGCTGCTGAAAACCGACTTTTCGGCGACCTCCATCGTGGGCATCATCGCACTGTCCGGCGTGGTGATCCGCAACTCGCTGCTCATCATCGACTTCATCCAGGATAACCAGAAACATGGCATGCCGCTGGCGGAGGCGGCGCGGATGGCCGGCGCGGTCCGCCTGCGGCCGATCCTGCTCACCACGCTTGCCATCGTGCTGGGCTCGGCGATCATGATCCCCGATCCCGTGTTCGGCGGCCTTGCGATCTCGCTGATCTTTGGCACACTCGTCTCGACCGTGCTCACTGTCTTCGTGGTGCCGATCCTCTATGAGCGCCTCATGCGCGCATGAGGCTTCCGTCCCATGCCGCGGCCCTAGGAAAGACGTTTGCGACGCAGGCTGACGAGCACGAGGATCGCCGCGCGCCGGATCCCGGTAGCGGGGCTTCCAATTCGGCTTACGTCGCGTGGTCGATATGTTCCAGCAGCGCCGCTGGCGGCGCATGGTCCGGCCTTCTCGCAAGATTGCGATAATGCCACGCGGCCTCTTCAAGGATGGAATCCGCTTCGATCCGGGCGTCTTTGGGACGACTTGATCTCAGCCCGGCCAGTTCGGCGGGCGAAAGGCCGGCCCTGAGATCGCGCAGTGCTCAGCCGTTGGCGGGCTGTCGAATGCCCCGCGCGTCGTGAGGAGGGCGAGCCGATGGCCCACCCAGCCTCCTCGGGCGAAATGCCCCCTGCCCCCCAGACCGTCGTGCCGACAGCACGGTGCCGGCTTTGGGTGGGGTCAAGGTTGGCAGCAAGTTCGGCCTGCCGCACTGTACCAAGCCGCTGCGCCATCGCGAGGGTGTCCATGCCCATCGTGCTGGCCTCGATGCGGGCGAGGACGCGGCGCTGGCATGCCCATTTTTTGGCGCCGTAGTGGTCTCGGCATAATTGCGCAGGACCGGATGCTGCGCCTTCGCCCGCCTGACCGCACAGGCATCGGCAACCGTGACGATTTCAAGATCGGCGCGCAGCACGGCGTTGGTGGGCAGGCCGAGCGTACGCTTCGCGAAGGCTCGGCCATCACGGCCCCGCCATCCCTCCTTCCCAGCCGCCGCCGAGCGCAAGGAACAGCCGAACGCGATCCGAGGCGATGGACGCATCCGAGGCCGCCAGCGCCGCTTCGGTTGTGGCAAGGCTTCGCTG
>JAVBXL010000183.1 GCA_030824575.1 bacterium
AACCAGATCAACCGCTATCTTCTCAAGAAGGTGGACGAACTGGAACTGTCGGTCCGCTCGGCCAACTGCCTCAAGAACGACAACATCATCTATATCGGCGATCTGGTCCAGAAGACCGAAGCCGAGATGCTGCGCACCCCCAATTTCGGCCGCAAGTCGCTGAACGAAATCAAGGAAGTGCTGTCGTCCATGGGCCTGCGCCTGGGCATGGACATCCCCGGCTGGCCGCCGGAGAATATCGAGGAAATGGCCAAGAAGCTCGAACAAGAGCTGCTGGGTTAAAGCCAACCTCCGTTCGTTTCGAGCGAAGTCGAGAAACGCTAAGCACGCGCTAAGCGCTTCTCGACACGCTCGAAGCGAACGGATGTGGCTTCAGGGGTTTTTGGGCGGTGCCCCTTATTCGCCGCCTGGTCTGGGATACCTTGCACGGTCCCTTAACGAACGAAGGAATGCAATATGCGTCACAGAATGGGTCAGCGTAGGCTGCAACGCGCCACCGGTCACCGTAATGCGCTGCTGCGCAACCTGGCCGCCTCGCTCATCAAGCATGAGCAGATCATGACCGGCGCGGTAAAGGCGAAGGCTCTGCGTCCCTACGTCGAAAAGCTGATCACCCTCGCCAAGAAGGGTGGCCTGTCCAACCGTCGTCTGGCCGACGCCCGCCTGAAGGACGACGCGCAGCTGGTCAAGCTGTTCGAAGTCCTGGCCGAGCGCTACAAGGATCGCAACGGCGGCTATACCCGCGTGATCAAGGCCGGTTTCCGCGCGTCTGACGCGGCGCCGATGGCGATCATCGAACTGGTCGACCGCGACGTCAGCGCCAAGGGTCAGGACAGCGGTCCGGTCTTCAGCGCGGACGACGAGCTGGAAGAAGCCTGATCCGACCAGTCCCGCATTAAGGGACTGGCACTTTACCAACAGGCCGTGGCTCTCTAGGAGCCACGGCCTGTTGTCGTTTGGAAAAGAGTCGAACAGAGAGGATGCGCGCCGCTGCCCTGATCCTGCTGCTGCTGTTGCTGGCGGCCCTCTCGCTGACTCCGCGCCCCGTCTTGGCGGCACCGGAGGGCGCGGCCCCGGAAGCCGCCGCCATCGATGCGGGCGGGCGCAAGGCATCCGACGCGCTGCGCTATCCGATCGCCAAACGGCTGGACTTGGTCGAGGATCATTTTGGCATGAAGGTCGCCGATCCCTATCGCTGGCTCGAAAACGACCTGCGCGCCGACCCCGCGGTGCGCGACTGGGTGGGGCAGGAAAACGCCCTCACCCGCCGCTATCTCGACGACCTGCCCGGCCGCGAAGCGCTCAAGAGCCGGATGCAGGCGCTACTGTCGCACGGCCGCTTCACCGTGCCTCGCAAGGCGGGCGGCCGCTATTTTTACGGCTATAACAAGGGGCTGGAAAACCAGACCCCGCTCTATGTCCGCGAAGGGCTGACGGGCGCGCAAAGGCTGCTGCTCGACCCCAATGACTGGGCGAAGGACGGTGCAAGCGCGCTGGCCGAATGGACCCCCTCCCCCGATGGCCGCACCCTCGCCTTCGCGGTGCAGGAGGCGGGCAGCGACTGGCGCACGCTCAAACTGCTCGACGTCGATACCGGCAAAGTGCTGGACGACCGGGTCGACTGGGTGAAATTCTCCCAGATCGCCTGGGACGGCCGGGCCGAAGGCTTCTTCTACTCCCGCTACGCCGCGCCGCAGGATGGTCAGGTCTTTCGCTCCGCCAGCGAAGACCAGCAACTCTATTATCACCGCATCGGCACGGCCCAGGATCAGGACCAGCTGATCTACGCCACGCCAGACCGGCCCGCGCTCAGTCACCAGGCGCAGGTGACCGGCGATGGCCGCTGGCTGGTCATCAGCTCTTTCCAGGGGATCGATCCGCGACGCGAACTCCATGTCGCCGAACTCACCGGCGGCCCGATCAAACCCCGCCTGCTGGTCAAGGGACCGGCGCAGGACTGGCGGCTGATCGGCAGCAAGGGCGCGACCCTCTTCTTGCTGACCGACGACCGCGCACCCCATATGCGGGTGGTGACGCTCGACGCATCGCGTCCGCGCCGGGGGCCACGGGAAATAGTACCCGAACGGCCGGAAACGCTGGCGGGCGGATCGCTGGTCGGCAACCGCATGATCTTGGCCTATATGAGCGACGCGCAGACCGTCGCCGAACTGGTCGAACTGGACGGGCGCAAGGTGACCGACGTGCCGCTGCCGGGCTTCGGCACCGCAGCAGGCTTTGGCGGGCGGGAGGGCGATCCTGAAACCTTTTTCAGCTTCTCCGGCTTCGTCACCCCGTCCAGCATCTACCGCTTCGACACGGCCAGCCTGCAAAGCCAGATCTTCGCCCAGCCCGACCTCCCCTTCGACCCCCATGAATTCGGCATCGAACAGCGCCTCTACCCTTCGAAAGACGGCACGCTGATCCCGATGACGATCCTGCGGAAAAAAGCGCTGGCCGACCGCGCGATCGCCGCCCCGACCATCCTCTATGGCTATGGCGGCTTCAACATCAGCCTGACGCCCGGCTATTCGGCGACCCGCATGGCCTGGCTGGAACAGGGCGGCGCCTATGCCATCGCCAATCTGCGCGGCGGCGGGGAATATGGCAAAGCATGGCACGATGCCGGGCGCGGCGCGAACAAGCAGAATGTGTTCGACGATTTCATCGCCGCGGCCGAATATCTCAAGGCCAATGGCTTCACCCCGCCCGGTGGCCTCGCGATCGAGGGGCGCTCCAATGGCGGGCTGCTGGTGGGCACAGTGGTCAACCAGCGTCCCGACCTGTTCGCCGCCGCCCTGCCCGCCGTCGGCGTCATGGACATGCTCCGCTTCGACCGCTTCACCGCAGGCCGCTACTGGGTGGACGATTATGGATCGCCCGACAAGGCGGCGGATTTCTCGCTGCTCTACGGCTATTCGCCCTATCACAACATATTGGGCGGCAAGGATTATCCGGCCATCCTGGTGACCACCGCAGACACCGACGACCGCGTCGTCCCCGCCCACAGCTTCAAATATGCCGCCGCGCTCCAGGCTGCCGACCTGGGCGCCCGCCCCCGCCTGCTCCGCGTCGAAAACCGCGCCGGCCATGGCTCCGGCAAGCCGGTCGACAAGTTGATCGACGAATATGCCGACAGCTACAGCTTCGCGGCCTATTTCACCGGCCTGAAGATCAAGGCGAAACCGGAATAATCTTATTCAGCCGCGCGACAGCCGAACGCAGCTATACCCCCATCCATCGTATGGAGACGCAGGCATGATCGGGACCAAGACACGCTGGATGACCGGGGCGCTGGTAAGCGCGGGGCTGCTGCTGGGCAGCGTTAGCGCGGCCGAGGCACGGCCCCGTTATGGCTATGACCGCGGCTGGAATGGCGGCGGCCATGGCGGCTGGAACCGGCATCATCGCCGCGGCGACGGCTTTGGCCTGGGCGACGCGATCGGCGTCGCGGCCATCCTTGGCGCGGTGGCAGTCGTCGCCTCCTCCGTGAACAGGAACAAGCAGGTCCGCGACCCGAACACCGGCGGGACATATGATGCGCCCCCGCCCCGCAGCGGCACTGATTATGGCACGGACGCCCGCAAAGACGCGCCGCGCGACGACGCCGATTTCTCCGATGTCGCCGCGCCGGACGCCGACATGACCGACAGCTGCGCGCTCGCCGCCCGCGACGAAGCGCAGCAGCGCGAAGGCGGCTATGCAGAAGTCCGCCACATGGAAACGCCGCTCGCCACGGCTGACGGCTATAATATCGACGGCTATGTCGAAACCCGCACCAGCTATCGCGCCAATGACGGCGTCTCGCGCCGCTTCACCTGCGCGATGAAGAATGGCCGCGTCGCAGAGGTCTATCTCAGCCGCGACATCGCAGCCCGCTAAGAAAATAAAGACGGGCAAGTGCTGCGCGCTCTAGGGATAGCCCATGCGCACCCAGCCCCTTTCCCGCCATATGCTTGCCTTTGGCCTGGCCGCGCTGGCCGGCATGGTCGATGCGCTCGGCCTGCTGAGACTAGGCGGGCTGTTCGTATCCTTCATGAGCGGCAATTCGACCCGCATGGCCGTGGGCGTCGCGACCGGCTCCGCGGTTGCGGCCACGGCTGCTGGCCTCATCGCCGCCTTCCTGGCCGGGGTCGTCGCGGGCGCGCTTTTGGCGCGACGGGCGGGCCGCTGGCGCAAGCAGGTGGGGCTGGCGCTGGTCCTGGCCCTGCTGATCGTGGCGGCGCTGCTCGCGGATCGGCATGGCGACCTGCTCACCCTGCCGATGGCGGCGGCGATGGGCGCGGTCAACAATGTCTTCCAGCGCGACGGCGAAGTCAGCATCGGCGTGACCTACATGACCGGCGCCCTCGTCAAGATGGGACAGGCGATCGCCGCCGCCCTCGCCGGCGGGCCGCGCTGGGGATGGCTGCTATGGCTGATGCTGTGGGTCAGCCTGATTGCGGGCGCGATCGTCGGCACCGTCCTGTTCGGCGCCATCGGCCTTGACGCCTTGTGGGTCGCCTGCGCCTGGTCGTTGCTGCTGCTGGGATGGAGCCTGCGCCTGGGACCGTTGCCCTTGGCATAAGCGCCGCGCGCGGATAGGCCATTGCCATGATCGCCCCGCCCGCTTCCCCCCGTCGCACCGCCGCGATCGCCTTCATCCTCATCACGGCGCTGCTCGACGTCATGTCGATGGGCATCGTCATCCCGGTCCTGCCGCAACTGATCGAGACGCTGTCCGGTTCGGACGCGGCGGCCGGCATGTGGAACGGCCTGTTTGTCGCGCTCTGGGCAGGCATGCAGTTCATCTGCTCGCCGCTCATCGGCTCGCTGTCCGACCGTTTCGGCCGCCGCCCGGTGATCCTCATCTCGGTCGGGGGCCTCGCGCTCGACTATGTGCTGATGGCGCTGGCCCCTAATCTCTGGTGGCTGGCATTGGGCCGCATCCTGGCAGGCGTTACCTCATCCAGCTTCACCTCCACCTTCGCCTATATGGCCGACATCACCCCGCCCGAAGATCGCGCCAGGGGCTATGGCCTGATCGGCGCAGCCTTCAGCGCGGGCTTCGTCGCCGGGCCGCTGATCGGCGGCCTGCTGGGCGAAATTTCGCTGCGCGCGCCCTTCTGGGCGGCCGCCATCCTCTCCGGCCTCGCCTTCGTCTACGGCTTCTTCGTCCTGCCCGAATCGCTCGCCCCGGCAAAGCGCATGGCGTTCAGCTGGCACCGCGCCAACCCCTTCGGCGCGCTCAAACTGCTCCGCTCGCACCCCGAACTGTCCAGCCTCGCCGTCGGCAATTTCCTCCTCTATTTCGCCCACCACATCTTCTCCGCCATCTTCGTCCTCTACGCCGGCGACCGCTATGGCTGGGGCGCGTGGCAGGTGGGCGGGCTGCTGGCGCTGGTCGGCCTGATGGACATGGGGGTGCAGGGTTTGGCTGTAGGCCCGGTCGTGAAACGGCTGGGCGACCGCACGACGATGGTCGTGGGCCTCTGCTTCGGCGCGATCGGCATTGCGTCGATGGGCCTCGCGTCCACCGGCTGGCTGTTCGTCGCCGCCATGCTGCCCAACGCGCTGTGGGGCCTCGCCATGCCGACCATCCAGTCGCTGATGACGCGCCACGTCTCCGAATCCGAACAGGGGCAGTTGCAGGGCGCGAACAACAGCGTCGGCGCGATCGCCGGCATCATCTCGCCGCTCTTCTTCGGTGCCATCTATTCGCTGTCGGTCGGCCCGCGCCCCACCCTGCCCTTCATCGGCAGCGCCTTCCTGATCGCCGCAGCCGTGCTCGCCTTCGCCGCGCTGATCGGCTGGCGCGCCGGGCAGCAGTTCAAGCCGCAACTGGACATATCCGGGCCGGGCGACTAACCGGGCGCGAATCCCTTCCCACGCTCGATATAAAGGCGATTCGATGACGCTGCCCCTTCAGGATTCCATCCTTATCGTGGACTTCGGCAGCCAGGTGACGCAACTCATCGCCCGGCGCGTCCGCGAAGCCGGCGTCTATTCCGAAATCGCCCCCTTCAACACCGCCGCCGAGGCGTTCGCACGGATGCAGCCCAAGGGCGTCATCCTGTCGGGCGGCCCCTCCTCGGTGATGTGGGAAGACAGCCCCCGCGCCCCGCAGGCCCTCTTCGACGCCGGCATCCCGATCCTGGGCATATGCTACGGCCAGCAGACGATGATGCAGCAGCTCGGCGGCAATGTCGAAGGCGGCGAGAGCGGCGAATTTGGCCGCGCCTTCATCGAAGTGAAAAAGGGCTGCGCCCTGTTCGACGGCCTATGGAGCGAAGGCGAAAAGCATCAGGTGTGGATGAGCCATGGCGACAAGGTCACGACCCTTGCCCCCGGCTTCGAAGTCGTCGCCACCAGCGAGGGCGCGCCCTATGCCGTCACCGCGAACGAGGCCAAGCGCTTCTACGCCACCCAATTCCATCCCGAAGTCGTCCACACCCCCGACGGCGGCAAGCTGCTGGCCAATTTCGTCCGCCATGTCTGCGGCCTCGCCGGTGACTGGACCATGGCCGAATTTCGCGCGACCAAGATCGCCGAAATCCGCGCGCAGGTGGGTGAAGGCCGGGTGATCTGCGGCCTGTCCGGCGGTGTCGACAGCGCGGTCGCCGCGGTGCTGATCCACGAAGCGATCGGCGATCAGCTCACCTGCGTCTTCGTCGATCATGGCCTGATGCGCCTGGGCGAAGCCGAACAGGTGGTCAGCCTGTTCCGCGAACATTATGGTATCAAACTGGTCCATGTGAACGCGGAAGAGCGCTTCCTGGGCGGCCTCGCCGGCCTCACCGACCCGGAAAAGAAGCGCAAGTTCATCGGCGGCGAATTTATCAAGGTCTTCGAGGAAGAAGCCGCGAAGATCGGCGGCGCCGACTATCTGGCGCAGGGCACCCTCTATCCCGACGTCATCGAATCGGTCAGCTTCACCGGCGGGCCTTCGGTGACGATCAAGTCGCACCATAATGTCGGCGGCCTGCCCGAACGCATGAACATGAAGCTGGTCGAACCCTTGCGCGAACTGTTCAAGGACGAAGTGCGCGTGCTGGGCAAGGAACTGGGCCTGCCCGACATCTTCGTCGGCCGTCACCCCTTCCCCGGCCCTGGCCTTGCCATCCGTATCCCCGGTGAAGTGACCAAGGAACGCTGCGACATCCTGCGCAAGGCGGATTTCATCTATCTAGAGGAAATCCGTAACGCGGGCCTCTACGACGCGATCTGGCAGGCGTTCGCCGTGCTGCTCCCGGTCCGCACCGTCGGCGTCATGGGCGACCTGCGCACCTATGACAGCGTCTGCGCGGTGCGCGCCGTGACCTCGACCGACGGCATGACCGCCGACATCTACCCCTTCGACGCCGCCTTTTTGAGCCGCGTCGCGACCCGCATCATCAACGAGGTCAAGGGCATCAACCGCGTGGTATATGATTACACCAGCAAGCCCCCCGGCACGATCGAGTGGGAATGATTCGGGGCCATTTTTGGCTATCGCGATCAATCGGCAAAGCTCGGTCAAAGCATTGAAATAAAAAGACTATCTCACGCTATCTATCGAGGTCAATC
>JAVBXL010000031.1 GCA_030824575.1 bacterium
CCCGGCACGATCGAGTGGGAATGATTCGGGGCCATTTTTGGCTATCGCGATCAATCGGCAAAGCTCGGTCAAAGCATTGAAATAAAAAGACTATCTCACGCTATCTATCGAGGTCAATCGCGGAGCAGCGGTTGGCCCTGGCGTCCTGCGTGACGGTATCCGGCAAACTTGCACTTGGCCCAATCCAGCGATACCGTCAGAGGTATTGAAGCCAGTGACGGTATTCTTTCCGCACTAAGCCATTGTAAATCATGCGACAATTTCGGCAGAATTGCCGAAAATCGCCTGACGGTATTTTGCGTAGAGGAGGTCGGTATGCTCACCGATGTTGCCCTTAAGAACCTGAAACCACGCGAAAAAGCATACAAGGTCACGGACCGTGACGGCCTTTATGTTCAGGTCTCAATCTCCGGGACGCTGACGTTTCGGCTGGACTACCGGCTGCATGGGCGACGCGAGACGCTGACGCTCGGGAAGTACGGTCCCTCCGGTTTGTCCCTTGCTCGAGCCCGTGAAGCGACGATCGACGCTAAACGTGCAGTCTTCGAAGGCAGGTCCCCTGCCCAGGAAAAGCAGCGCGACAAACGCCGGATCAAAGAGGCCAAGAGCTTCGGTGAGTTTGGTGAGCGCTGGTTGGTGAAGGCGCCGATGGCGGACAGCACCCGCGCAATGCGGCGTTCGATCTTCGAACGAGAGCTTCTGCCAGTCTGGAAGAATCGGCTGCTGACAGAAATCACGCCGGATGACCTGCGCGCCCACTGCGGCAAGATCGTCGATCGCGGCGCTCCGGCGACTGCGATCCATGTCCGCGACATCCTGAAGCAGATCTACGGATTTGCGATCTTGCACGGCGAGAAGGTCGCCAATCCGGCCGACGATGTCGGCCCCGCCTCGATCGCGAAGTTCGTTCCAAAGGACCGGTCGCTGTCGCCGACGGAAATTCGCGTGATGCTCAAGCAGCTCGACCATGTGGCGACGCTGCCAACGATCCGACTCGGGATGCGCCTCTTTCTGCTGACAATGGTGCGCAAGAGCGAGCTGCAGGATGCGGTCTGGGACGAGGTGGACTTCGAGAACGCCGTGTGGACGATCCCCAAGGAACGCATGAAGCGATCCAAGGCGCATAACGTCTATCTCTCGCAGCAATGCCTCGACATCATGATCGCGTTGAAGACCTGCGCGGGTAACTCGCGCTACCTTCTGCCGTCTCGGTATGATGCGGATGCGCCGATGTCCCGGGCGACCTTTAATCGCGTCACCTATGCCGTCGTGGAGCGTGCGCAGAAGGAAGGCTTACCGCTGGAGCCGTTCACGGTACATGACTTGCGCCGCACCGGATCGACCCTGCTCAACGAACTGGGGTTCAACAGTGACTGGATCGAAAAGTGCCTGGCCCATGAAGATGGGCGATCCTCGCGCGGCGTCTACAACAAGGCGGAGTACGAGCATCAGCGGCGGCATATGATGCAGGAGTGGTCTGATATCATCGATGCTTGGGTGGCGGGGCAGAAGCGCGTGCCGGTCCTGATTCCGCCCTCGATGCCTATGCTCGTGCCTGATCCGGCGCTTTGACGGGGCGCGCCTTGCGCTTGCGTACATCAGGATGCGGCGCGCGGTCGATGGGCGATCGCCGAGCTGTCGCCAGGCGCTCGGTCAGCCACGCTTCGACCTCGGCCAGATCCCACACCACACAGCGCGGGGTGAGCGCAAAGCGACGAGGGAATTCGCCGCGCAGTTCCATCTCGTAGATGGTGGTGTCGGCCAGCGGTATGATCTGCCGAAGCTCATGGCGGCGGATCATCCGCTTTTTGAGGGCCTCAGGTTTCGTCGACATAACTCTACTCCAACGGGATTGGCGTCTGATGCCGATTGGAGCCGATAGACCCGACATGAAAAGAGCGAACACACCGGCGTAGGGCCCGCGGCGGCAATGGCGTACAAATCGGCGGGCTCGTTCTGGTTGTCCCTTGGCCCTAGTCATGCGCAGGACGCAGTCCGTCGAGCGGAGCGACGACGTCAACAAACTGCCGGCGCAGGCTTGCCAGTCCGATTGCCAGAGCCAGGTCTTGCCAATCCGAAAGGCCGCGTATCGTGCGTAGATCAATAAATTGAAGTGAAGAAGCAGTCGCCCTTAATCCTGCGCCAGCTTAACTGCTCAATCTTGAACTCCCGACCGAAGTTGCATCGTCACCTCCCGTTCCATACAGACCGTATTTCGGTGTCGACCACAGCAGCGTCTCCTCAGTCAAGGCGCCGTTATGGTAATTCGGTAACTACCCCAAAGGCGACACCAGGGCATGACAGGCGGAGGGATCACTGATTTGTTCCGATAGACGTGGTCGAGGAATCCGTTGCCAATCCTTGATAGGTCGATTCCTGCCACCCGAGTCCGAGTGATTTTTGGATGGCGATATAACTTGCCGTAAGAGCCGCAACCGCACTTTGAAGGTTTGATGCAGCAAGCACTTTCTGACGACCGGACTCGAGTGCGTCACTGCGGGAAATCACCTGTCGCTGGAAGCGTTGTTGTGTCAAAATGTCTGACTCGTCAGCCGATCGCTTGATCTCGGCGAGCGCTGCCACATTGCGACGTTGCTGTGCAAAGCGCGCGAGCGAATTCTCGGCGTCCTGGAACGCACCTAGAACGACCTGTCGATACTGTGCCTCAGCTTCGTCTCGTCCAGCGCGCGCTTGCGTTATCTGGGCCGAAGTTCGTCCAAAATCGAGCAACCCCCATTGTAGCTGGGGCACGGCAATGTTGGAGATATTTCCCAGATCGACCAGGTCTCCGACAGACGTTCCGCCGATGCCTAGGATCCCCATAAAGCTGATCTTGGGAAAACGCGCTGCTTCAGCGACGCCAATCCGGGCGGTCGTGGCCGCCAGATTGCGCTCGGCGGCGCGTATGTCGGGTCGACGGCGAAGTAGAGAGGCGGGATCGCCGATGGCGACGACCTGTGGTGGCAAGGGGACGTCACGCGGGATAGCCAGCAAGGAATCGAGCCTCCCTGGCGCCTCCCCTGCAAGCACGGCGAGCGCATTGAGATAAATTCCGATCTCCGCCTCAGCCGTAGCGAGATCGCCGTTGGTAGCCTGAATGGCGCGGTTCGCCTGACCAATGGCAAAGGCCGGCACCGTGCCCTGCTGAAAGCGTTGCCGAGCGAGGCCTAGCTGCTGCTTCTGCAGGTCCAGCCCCCCACGAAGTGCAGCGGCGCGCTGCTGCCGGTCCCGCAGATTCGTATAACTTTGCGCAACGTCGGCTGCGAGTTGAACGTGTGCATCTGCCGCGTTGTAGGACGCCGCTGCGGCTAGTGCGTTAGCGGATTCTATTTTTCGGATCTGGCCTCCCGCAAAATCGATTTCCCAATTTGCGTTCAGGCCGAGATTGAAAAACTGGAGAGAGGAATCCGCGTCCTGGGAAGGGGGCGTTGCGCCGTTCCCCTGAGCTGACTGCAGATCGATCCCGGGAAGGTCGGCGAAGATTCCGGTCGCTTGTGCCCCAGCTTTCGGAAAGCGGTTAGCGCGCTCCTGGCGCACGGATGCACGCGCCTGACGGAGTCGCGCCTGGGCGACATCGATCGACGGATTCGCTGCAAGTGCGCGTTGCTCAAGCTCGTTCAGGACCGGATCTTGAAGGGCCGTCCACCACTCAGCAACTGCGGGGTCATTGGTGCTCGTACTCGCGGTCTGGCGCACGAACTTGGATTGGGGGGCGGCGCGATCCAACCCCGGCGGTCCGGCGTAGTCCGGGCCAACGACACATCCGCCGAGCAGCAAGGGGGCGAGAACGAGACCTCTGAAGTTTATCATCGCAGCCTCAATGCATCGCCATGGACTGCCCTTTAGGCAGCGGGCGCAGGAACAAAACGAGTGGAAGCGTGGCTAGTGTCGCAAGCGCCATCGCCAGGAAAATGTCATTGTACGTCATGATGAAGGCCTGCTGCTGAATGGTCCCGGCAAGCGACTGAAGGGCGGCGTCCATCTGGCCGAACGTCCTGGTCATGCCGGCGAGATAATCCTGCAACCTTGGGTCGTTTGCCCAAAGGGTCTCTTCCATCCGTCGGCTATGGAGCGACATTCGCTGGTCCTGAAAGGAGGCCAGGGCGGCCAAAGCGAACGACCCGCCGAGATTTCGTGCGGCATTGAAGATGCCTGATGCATCACCGGCATCCTCCTTGCTGACCGAAGCGATAGTGGCCTGGTTCAGGAACAGCATGGTGAGGATCATGCCGACACCACGCAGTAACTGTCCGGCGGTAAAGGCTTCTCCGGCAGATTCCGCGGTGAGGCTGGTGTTGACGAGGCAGCTGGCGGCCATGAGCGCAAGGCCTGTGCCAACGGCGATCCTGATATCGACGACGCGGATAAGCAGCGGGATGACGGGCATCAGCAGGAAGGCAGGCACACCCATGAGGAAAATCACCTGACCCGTCTCAAGGGCGTTATAGTTAGCGATCAGCGCGAGGAATTGCGGGATGACGAAGGTCGAGCCGTACATCACCATGCCCAGCGCCAGCGCCATGACGACGACGCTGCCGAATTGTCGATTCATCACGATCCGCAGCTTAAGCACAGGCTTGGCGGCCCTGAATTGTCCGATACCCAGCATGACAAAACCAATCAGGGTCATGATCGTCAGCCGGACGATGTACGTCGATTCAAACCATTCTTCACGGTGCCCTTCCTCAAGCACGACCGTCAGTCCTCCCAGGCCGAGGATCATGCCGACGATCCCGAACCAGTCCGCCTCGCGGAAATAGACCCAGTTCGTTTTCTCGTGCGGCAGGCCGAGAAGCAGCAGCAGCAAGAGCAGACCGCAGACCGGCACGTTGACGAAGAAGGCATAATGCCAGCTCAGATTTTCCGTGAGCCAGCCTCCGAGCAGGGGGCCAAGAACCGGACCCAGGATGACGGTCATTCCAAAAAGGGCCATGCCGATTGGCTGTTGCGATGGCGGGAGGCGCTTTGCGACGATCGTCATCGCTGTCGGGATGAGCACGCCGCCCGTGAACCCCTGACCCGCCCTTCCGACGATCATTGTCATCAGATCCGTAGCGGTGCCGCACAGGACCGAGAATCCTGTAAAAGAGGTCACAGAGATGAGGAGAAGTGTCCTCAACCCCAAAAGCCGTTCCAGCCACGCGCTCAGCGGTATGATGATGATCTCGGCAACGAGAAAAGCCGTGGCGATCCACGTTCCTTCCGTGCCGGTCGCTCCGATCTCCCCTTGGATAGTCGGCAGCGCCGAGTTGACGATCGAGATGTCGAGTGTCGCGAGCAGCGCGCCCAGCGCGCCGGCCGCGACCGCGATCCAGGCCGTCGAGTCGGCTCGCTCGGCGCGTAACGTCCCCGGAGATGCAGCAACCGTCGCCACGCTCAGCGCTTCCGACTTACGGCCTGCCGGATTCTCTCCAGGTCGCCTTTGGCCGAACGGGTATCGACAGTAATGCCGACCGACATTCCGGGAACCAGAAGGGGCCTGACTTCGGGCGGCGCATCGATCGCGATACGGACGGGCACGCGCTGAACGATCTTCGTGAAGTTGCCGGTCGCGTTTTGCGGCGGGAGCACGGAGAACTGGGCACCTGTGCCCGGTGCGAAGCTGGCAACCCGCCCTTTCAGCTCGACCCCGGGGAGCGCGTCGACGTCGATGCTGACGGGCTGGCCGACTCGCATGAGACCTAGCTGCGTCTCTTTAAAATTGGCCTCGATGAAGAGGCGCTCCACCGGCACCAGCGTCATCAGGCGCGTTCCGGGCTGTACGAACTGCCCTACCCGGACAGCGAGATCGCCGACGCGACCATCGATCGCTGCCTTGAGCAACGTCGATTCGGTGTTCACACGCGCGGCGGAGAGCTGAGCGCGAGCGGCTTCGGCTTGCGATTGCGCCTGTCGTACCTGCGCACCAAGCGTGCCAACGCGCCTTTCTGCTGCGGTAAGGCCGGCCTGAGCAGCATTGGCGCGCTCATCTGCCTGTCGTGCCTGCGTCTGAAGCTGAGCAAATCGCTCGCCTGGCTCTGCGCCAGACGCCGCCAGCGGCTGATAGCGCGCAACCTGCTGCCGCGCGAAGGCGGCCTCGGCGCGCGCCGAGGCCGCCTGAGCACGCGCCTGGACGATTGTCGCCTGCTGTTCAGCGATCTGCGAACGGCTCGTCTCGACCGCAGCTTTCGCTGTGTCGATCTGGCTGGTGATCTGCTCGCTTTGGGCTCGATATTCGCGAGGGTCCAGTTCTGCCAACTGCTGCCCTTTGCGGACCGCTTGGTTCGCGCTGACAAACACGCGCTCGACATATCCGGCAACTTTCGGGGCCACCACGACAGAGTCCGCCGCCACATAAGCGTTGTCGGTTTTCTGCATGAACTTGCCGCGGTTCTGATGGTCAAAATACCATACCAACCCCGCTCCCACGATCGCGATCGCGACAATCAATAGCGCCAACCGAACCCGTACCGACTTGAGCGGACCGGCGGGCCGCTCACCGACATCGTCATGGTCGCCTGAACCGACTGGGGGATCTTCCACCATTCTATTCCCGATCAACTATCGATTCAAAGAGCCGGGGGACTTGACACGGCGGCCGAGCTTCGGCAATACCACATTATATGGAACCTCACCAATCGGGTATACGTGGGATCGCAACCACCTTCGGCTGGACCTGGTACAGGATGCGGCGACTGATCGACGCCTATCTTGCCTGTCAGGGTGCATCGATGGCCCAACTAAAACTGCTCGCGTATCTCGCGGAACAACCGCGCCGCTCCACCGACATTGCGAGCTTTTTCGATCAGGCGCCCCGCACTGTCACCCAGGCGATCGACGCGCTCGAACAAAATGGTCTCGTGTCACGATCGCCTGCTCCGGACGATCGCCGGTCCAAACTGGTGCAGATCACAGACGCCGGCCGGGCCACGTTGGGACTGGCCATGCCGCTCTACGACGACATCGTGGGGCAGACCTTCGGAAGCCTGACAGCGGATGAACTCGAGGGCCTCGACGCGGCGATCAAGCATTTGAACCGGCTCGTCGACCATCTGGAGACGAAGGCCAGCGTTCCCGAGACCCAAGTTCCCGCCCCGAAAAGCCGGGCGCATGATTGATCGAACTCCTACTGATGAAGCCGATACGACTGCTCTAAAAGAAAGGGAGCGGTTCGCACAGATTCTCGTCCTGTTCGGGCGGCACGGTCTCAAGGGGCTGGCCGCTCGGCTGGGTCTGGGGGTGGGGGGGGACGAGCCGCTTGAAGATACCCGGCCGGAAGCGATTGTCGCGCTTTTGCGGGATATCGGTCCTGTCGCGGTCAAATTCGGACAGATCCTTGCGATGCGAAGCGACCTTCTGGAGCCGGCATGGGTCGATGCACTTTCAAAACTGCAGGACCGCGTTCCTCCGCTTCCATTCGCGGCCGTGCAACCGCTGATCGAGGAAGCGATCGGCGGCCCAATCGAAACAAGTTTCAGCCACTTTGACACCGAAGCGCTTGCGGCAGGCTCGATCGCTCAGGCGCATGCGGCGACGCTGCTCGACGGGCGGGACGT
>JAVBXL010000221.1 GCA_030824575.1 bacterium
GCGGCATGCGGACGGAATACCTATGGCAATATGACGTTTGAATGATAAAATGAGAACTTTCCGTTATATCAATGACGATATTGGATGTCGGCTTCTGTTGTATCGCCCTCCCGCAACCACCGAAACCGACATTGTGCATTCTCGGCCAACCGACGCTGTTCGATCCACTCCAGGATCCGGCCAAACTCGCCGTAGAGCATGGCGTTGACCTCACCGCGCTTCGCGCTGGGCGTGAGGTCGATGCGCTCGATCAGCGCCCGCAACGCATCGGCGGCTTCCTGGCGCTCTTCCGGCTGCGATAGTGCGTGCGTCAGTCGCTCGACCTTGCGCCGATAAATCTCGGAGATGTTGGGATGGATGTCAGGCACGTCAGCAGGGGCCGCAGCCAAACGAGCGCGGATCGCATCCTCCTGGGTTTCCAGCTCCAATAGCTCATCGACAAGCGCGCGAGTGCCCTTGCCTTCTTTCGCGAGTGTCACAAGGCCCTTTATCGCCTTGAGGACGTTCTGCAGGTCAGTTCGATCGGCGACTTCCGACGCGCGGCGCTGGTGGTTGATGCGGTTGCTCTCCTCGACATAGGTCCGAATGGCCTCTGCCGCGACCTCCGGGGTCATCATCCGATCGCGCAGACCATCAAGGACGCGCGCTTCGAGTTTGTCGCGCGTGATGCTATGCCCGTTCGAGCAGCTTTTCGTAGCAACATGGTTCGAACAGGCAAACCGCCCCTGCCCGCGAAGGGAATGAGGACCGCCGCAGCAGCCGCAATAGACCAAGCCGGACAGCAGGCTTTTCGGGCGATGCGTGCGATTAAGAGCTGTATGGGCGGAGCGGGTTGCCTCGATGACGTCGGCATATTGGATCGCGATACTCTCCTGCCTTGCCTTCACGGCCTGCCAGAATTCTTCATCCACGATCCGCAGGTCAGGAACCTCGGTTACAATCCATTCGGATTTGGAATTGATGCGGGAAACCCGCTTGCCGGTTTGCGGGTTTTTCAGATAACGCAGTCGGCTCCAGACGAGTTTGCCGATATAAAGCTGATTGTTGAGCAGGCCGGTACCACGCTTGGCGTGGCCGCGGATCGTGGTTGAGGTCCACAGCTTGCTGATGGTGCTGGAATGCCCATCTCATTCAGGCGGCAGGCAATCGCATGCGGGCTGAGCCCATTGGCGAACTGTCGGAAAACCTGCCGAATGACTTCAGCTTCGGCGGCATTGATGCTGCGCTCACCGTTGACCGGTTCGCCTTCGCTGGAGAAGCGCCGCACGACGTCATAGCCAAAGCAAAGCCCGCCACCCGATTTGCCCTTCTCGACGCGGCCGCGCAGACCGCGATGGGTCTTCTTCGCAAGATCCTTGAGGAACAGGGCGTTCATCGTGCCCTTGAGGCCGACATGCAGTTCGGAAACTTCGCCCTCGGCTAGCGTAACGATTTTGACGCCGGCAAACTGGAGGTTCTTGTAGAGCGTCGCGACGTCGGCCTGGTCGCGCGACACCCGATGCAGCGCTTCGGCGAGCAGAATGTCGAAGCGCCCCATCTGCGCATCCTGCAAAAGTGACTGGATGCCGGGACGGAGAATGACGCTCGCGCCGGAGATCGCTGCATCCTTATAGTTGGCGACAATTCGCCAGCCTTCGCGCGCCGCCTGTTCACGGCATATCAAAAACTGGTCGTCGATGGATGCAGGGCTCTGCTTGTCGTCGGAATAGCGGGCATAAGCGCTACGTGGGGCATTCGGAGTCTCCAGAGACGGGCTTTGGGGTCAGTCTACAGATTTGACCATGCTTGCCAATCTGAGGAAGATATCAAAATTGCAGCGCGCTTTTATGCTGCCCTGAGGTTCCGCCAACATGCCCGACTGGGCCTTCGAGAGAACGGTTGATCAGCCCTCGCGGGGTTATACCGTCTCTGCAGCCGACCTCACCTTATTTAGCGAACGACATGGGGACGGGCTCTGATAGCCAAGGCCGTTACCCTGGTCTCCCGACAGAGCCAAAGAGGCACCGTCGGGAGTGGGAAGGCCCACTTGGGGGTAAGCAAACCTCATTTTTCGCTACTCCACCATCGCTCGGAGGAAACGCTCTTCTCGCCAGATCGGAGCAGGAATGGGACGTCCTCACCGGCTCACCTGAAGCCATACATCTACGTTTTCGGTCGAAGCCGAAGCGGCTGCTCTCCATCTCGCTGGCAAATCGGCGTCGATTATGCGATCCGATCGCGAACGAGGAGACATGTGTGAGCAAGCGTAAAGCACAGCCTGTAGTCGCGACAGGCGTGGCGGGACTGGACGAAATCCTGCGCGGCGGCCTGCCCGCATCAAATCTGTATATGCTTCAGGGCGCGCCGGGCGCGGGCAAGACGACCGCGGCGCTCCAGTTCCTGCGCGCAGGCGTCGAAGCGGGCGAGAGGTGCATTTATGTCAGTCTGTCCCAGACAGCCGCTGAGCTGAAATCGATCGCCCTGTCGCATGGCTGGACGTTGGACGGGATCCGGATCGAGGAATTGTCGGCCTCTGACGCCGTCAATGGCGCGGCTGATCAGACCATATTCCAGACCGCAGAACTCCGCCTGGATGAGACGCGCCAGGCGATCGAACTGGCGATCGAGGAGCATAAGCCGCACCGGCTCGTCTATGACTCGCTGCTAGAGATCCGGCTCATCACCGGCGACACGCCCCGGTTCCGCCGCGAATTGCTCGGCTTCAAGGCATTCCTCGCACAACGCAAGGTCGTCGCGCTCCTGCTCGACACCCAGACCAATGAGGCGGCACCCAACGGCGAGGAGGTCGAAGGCATCGCGCATGGCGTCATCCGCTTCGACAAGTCATTGCAGGACTATGGATCGGTGCGCCGGCGGATCGAGGTGAGCAAGATGCGCGGTGTGCCGATCGCCGATGGCTATCACGACATGGCGATCCGAGAAGGCGAAGGCGTCGTGGTGTTCCCCCGGATCGTTCCTGGCGAGGCTGTGGATTCCCGCAAGCCGCAGCTGATCAAATCGGGTGTCGACGCGCTCGACGACATGTTTGGCGGTGGCCAGGAATCGGGCACCACGACCCTGGTCATCGGCCAGTCCGGCACCGGCAAGTCGACCATGGCCTCGCTCTATTCGACCGCAGCGCTCAAGCGGGGCGAAACGGTTGCCCTTTTCCTGTTCGAGGAGCGGCTAGAGACTTTCTTCCGGCGGTCCGAAGGGCTGGGCATGGATTTGCGTCAGTTCCACAAGGACGGCCAGCTGATCATCCGGGATTTCAATCCCAACGAGATATCGCCAGGCGAATTTGCCCAGATCGCGCAGTCGATCGTCAAGGATTTCAAGACCCGCGTCGTGGTGATCGACAGTTTCACGGGCTATCTCAATTCGCTTCCGCACCGGGACAAGGCGGTGCGCGATATTCAGTCGCTCCTCAAATATCTGGCGCGGTCGGGCGTGCTGACCATGTTGATCGTTGCCCAGCATGGTCTGCTCGGCCAGAATGTCGGCATCGACGTGGACGTCAGCTTTCTGGGCGACACGGTGCTGCTGTTGCGGATCATGGAAGATGATGGCCGTCTGCGGCGCAACATCACGGTCGTCAAAAAGCGCCATGGGCCGCACGATCTTAACGTCCATGAGCTGTTGATCGAGAGCGATGGCGTCAAGGTCGTGCCGTTCAACCCGCTGCCGACGCCATGAGCGAAGCTGATCTGGTCGAGCCGGGCGCGCTCGACCAGGTTCTCATTCTCGCACCCTATCGACGAGACGCGGTCTATCTGGGCCAGTTGCTCGCCGAATATGATATGGCCGTAACGACCTGCGCGTCAGCAGAAGAGTTGGCGGGACATCTTGTGTCTGGACCGGGCGTGTTTGTGACGACCCATGAGGCATTGACGCCAGCCCTCATCGACATCGTCGCAAAGCATCTGAGCGCGCAGCCGCCCTGGTCCGAAATGCCGATCGTGGTACTGCTCGACCGCGCATCGCCGAACAGCCGGATACGCGGCAAGTTGGCGGCCGCATGGCCACGGTCGCGCCAGCTTTTCTATCAGCGTCCGCTGACGCAGGTCGAATTGGTCAGCGGTATCCAGTCGGCGCTGCTGGCGCGGATGCGGCAGCGGGAGGTGCGCGATCATATCGAGCGCGAGATCGAACTGCGCCGGGAACTCAACCACCGCGTCAAGAATATCCTGGCCAGCGTGTCATCAATCTTTGAGATGACGCGCCGCGGCGCAACGAGCGTGGAAGCGCTTGCGGGCGATTTCGGTGCCCGCCTGATGGCGCTCTCCAACGTGCATTCGGCGGTGTTCGAGGCCAAAGGGGAATCGATCTCTATCGCCGAGATCGCACAGCTCACCTTCGATCCCTACCGGCAGATGGGGATCAGCCGGATCGACGCCGCCGGTCCGCCGATCATGCTGACTCGCGAGGCAGGGACGACACTGGCGCTCTGTCTGCACGAGTTGACGACGAACGCAATCAAATATGGCGCCTTATCCGTCGCCGACGGCCGGGTTACGTTCCGTTGGGATATCCTTGCCGACTATGGTCCTGACTTGTCGGTCCTGTGGCAGGAAGCGGGCGGTCCGCCCGTCGTTGCGCCATCGCGCTCAGGCTATGGCACGCGTTATCTGCGCGCGGCGCTGGCCGGCCTGTTCGGCACCAAACCCGACATCCAATTTGTAGCCGAGGGCCTGCGATGCGAAGTTCGGGGACCGCTAGTGCGCGTCGCCTGCAACCCGAAAGCATCTGCCGACGTTTGAGACTCATGACACCAGACAGCAGCGAGCCTCGCCCAAAACTCCGGATCTATTGTGTCGAAGACAATCCTCTCATTGTGTTTCACATCGAGCATCTGATTGAGGAGGCGGGCCATGTTCTGGT
Source organism: bacterium (assembly GCA_030824575.1). Taxonomy (GTDB): domain Bacteria; phylum Pseudomonadota; class Alphaproteobacteria; order Sphingomonadales; family Sphingomonadaceae; genus Sphingobium. The sequence goes on from JAVBXL010000221.1 coordinate 4,861, forward strand.
CGGTTTTGCCGACAGTTTCTCTCAGCTGAAGGCTGATCCTGTGGTGGCCGACATAGACGGTGCGCTTGTCGATATCGACCTGGCTGACGGCCGCACCGGCCCTGATGCAGCCGCATGGCTCAAGCAACGAGGGATCCCGTCGATCTTCGTGACGGGCCAGCAGGATGTCGCAGATATCTATGCCGATCGGGTCGTGGCTGTGGTCATCAAACCCATCGTTGCTGATGAGTTTGCGCATAAAATCCGCCTTCTACGCAGCCGAACGTGATGGACGCCCGCTAACCCTACCGACGCCGGTCCGGGAATGGTGATCGCCAAGGCTACGCCGGCGAACCTACACCATCAGGTGGGACACGATCTGCGCTCCTGATAAATGATGGCACATCCTACATCCTACATCCTACATCCGACCTGAGACAGAGCAGGCTGGCAAACAGCGAAGGGTTCACGCCATTTCCAACAAGGAGCTTGGCAAAGGGCATTTTTTGCCTCGATAACAGGGCTGGCACCATCGCCAGCCCATTCCCGGCGCAAGCCTCTATGATCGCACGCCTGCTCCAAATTATTTCGATCTCCACCATAGCGCAGATGCCAGCACGACCGCCATGTCTTCGTCAGGGCTGCTTGGCGATGGCCGTCACTTCGCCAGCGCTTCCTGTCAACGTCAGGTCAAAATCGACCTTGTCGCCCACCTTCGTCGCATCGCGGATCGCGGGCGCGGCCTTGAACGCCATCGTCATCGCCGGCCATTTGGCTTCCGGGATCGGGTCATGATCAAGCGTGATCGTGCCTGCGGCGTTGTCGATAGCGGTGACGGTGCCATGGCCCTTGGCCATGATCGGCGCGGTGGTTACCGCCTGGCTAGCATCAGCCGCAACCGGCGTTTCCGCCTGCTTGTCGCAGGCTGCGGTCAGGACAGCGAGGCCGAGGGCGATGGTCAATCGTGCAGAGTTCATGGTCTGCTCCTTCAAGATAATACAGGTTGGGGGATGGGATGTGCCCGCCGCCGTCGGAGCAGCAGATAGGCGGCAGGCAGGACGAACATCGACAGCAGCGGGGCGGTCAGCATGCCACCGACCTCTCCGGGACACTCTTAGTCGACCTCAACAAATCGAACTCCGCGTATTGATCGCATATACCATGGATGGGGCCGTCGTTACCGTGCAGCGAATTATCATAGCGTCCATCGATCTGGTCCCCGGTCTTCAAAGCTCATAAGCGCACGGCGGTCAGCGCCGCAAGTGACCCCGCCTGCGTTTTTCGGACACTCGAAATAAGCCTGATTGTTGTTTCTGGGTCCGACCCAACCAAGACGTTCAGAGGTGAATTTATAATGCCCAAGTGCCGACCGTCCGCTAACTTGGACGGTAGCACGGCAGCACGGCAGTAGTGGACTTGTAACGGATTTGTGCCGGTCACCTATCTCATTATGCCACCTTGGCTTCGAACGCGAGCGGGCTGATGCCGCCCAGATATGAATGTCGGCGACGGGTGTTGTAGAATCCATTGATGTACTGGAAGATGCCAGCTTCCGCCTGACGCCGCGTTGGCCAGCTCTGCCGCCAGATGAGTTCCGCCTTCAGGGATTTGAAGAAGGTCTCGACGGAGGCGTTGTCGTAACAATTTCCCTTGCCGCTCATCGATGGACGCAGGCCATAGGCCTGCAGCTTTTTCTGATAGTCGTAAGAATAATATTGGCTGCCGCGATCCGAATGGAAAAGGCAGCCTTCTGGAGGCTGGCGCATGCGCACCGCCATATCCAGCGCCCTGATCGCCAGATCCTTCTTCATCCTGTCGCTGACAGCCCAACCCACGACACGTCGGCGCAGTTCATCCTGAGCGCCTGCCGCAGGCGGGCAGTCGAAGGGCAGGTCGAGGATGACGGCAAGGTAAAGCCAGCCTTCTGAGGTCCAGATATAGGTGATGTCACCCGCCCATTTACGGTTGGGCGCATCGGCGGCGAAGTCGCCGTCCAGCCAGTTCGCTGCGACCCCCAGGCGATGATGGCTGTCCGTTGTCACCTTGTGCCTGCGGGTGCGGACAGGCTTGATCCCGTTGATCTTCATCAGCCGACCGACCCGGCGCTCGCCAACGTCGAGCCCAACCTCTTTGAGCTCCATTGTCATCCTCGGACGACCATAGCTGCCGAGGCTGAGGCTGTACTGCTCCCTGATATGGGCCAGCACTTTCATATCCGTCCGCTCCCGCCGACTGATCGGTCGCGAACGCCAGGATCGATAGCCGCGCTCACTGACAAGCATGACACGGCAGAG
>JAVBXL010000112.1 GCA_030824575.1 bacterium
GTAGCGCGCCTGGCATCCAGTCACCTTAATTATCTGGAGTAAAACCGATGTCTTCATCCCGTAAATCCGCGCCTGCGCGCGAACCGCTCGACATAAATCTCGACTGCAAAGAAATCCTTGTCGAATATCTTCGTCACGCCTTTCCGGTCCAGCAGATGCGCGTTTTCCGGACCACCGACGGCGCTGATCGTTCCGAGCCGATGCTCGATGCCGACGGCCAGCCGGTGCTCAGTCAGGAGGCGATCGCCGCGCGGGACGAACTGATCGAGCAGTTATGCGCCCTGCCTCCGGTGCCCGCCGCGCTCGACACGCTGATCGCGCATTTTGGCACTGACCGCGTCGCCGAAATCACCGGCCGCTCTCGCCGCCTTGTCGTCAAGCCCGACGGTCGTCAAGCGATCGAGCGTCGCAGTGCCGGCGCCAATCTTGTCGAAACCAGCCTGTTCATGGATGGGGTCAAGCCGATCCTGGTGTTCAGTTCCGCTGGCGGCACGGGCCGCTCCTATCATGCAGATCGGGCTTCCAAAGCAGGGAACAAGCGCCGCATCCATTTTCTGCTGGAGCCGGGGTGGCGGGCCGATGTGGCGATCCAGGGGCTCGGGCGCAGCCACCGTACCAACCAGACCGTACCGCCAGTATTTCGACCGGTGGTGACCGACTGCAAGGGCGAACTCCGCGCCATCTCCACCATCGCGCGGCGGCTCGATAGTCTCGGCGCCTTGACACGCGGGCAGCGCCAGACCGGCGGGCAGGGCCTGTTCGACCCGAGTGACAATCTCGAAAGCGACCTGGCACGCGAGGCGCTGGCGCAATGGTATCGTCTCCTGCACGGCGGCAAGCTCGCCAGCGTCACGCTGGCCGCCTTCCAGGACATGACCGGCCTCAAGCTGGTCGACGATCAGGCCGTGCTGCTGGAACGGTTGCCGCCGATCCAGCGCTGGCTTAACCGGTTGCTGGCGCTACGCATCGCCGTGCAGAACGCGATCTTCGAGGAATATATGGGTCTTATCCAGGCCCGCGCCGATGCGGCGCGTGAGGCTGGGACTCTCGATGTCGGCGTTGAGACCATCCGCGCCGAGAAGATCGTGATGCTGGCAAACCAGTGCCTGCGTGTCGATCCGAGAACCGGCGCCGAGACACGGCTGCTTCACCTCGAACTCCACCTCAAGCCGCGCATCACCAGCTGGGATCGTCTGATGCGGATTTGGGGCAACACAGACGGTATCGTCTTTCTGCACAATGGGCGGTCCGGCCGTGTCGCGCTGGGCGTGCCGTCCTGGTCGATCACCGACGAGGAGGGCCGTGTCATCCCGATGGTGTCGCTTGAACGCCCGAACGGATCCTCGCGGATCAGGGAGGCTGAACTGGCGCTCAGTCACTGGAAGCGCATAGATCGTGACCGGTTGCGGCTACTATGGGAGGCCGAATGTCGCGATGCATTGACGAAGGTCGATACCGAAACGGTCCATGTCGCAACCGGCCTTCTCCTGCCGGTCTGGCACAAGCTGCCAGGCGATGATGTCCGTGTCTGGCGGATCGACGATGGCGCCGACACGACGATCCTCGGGCGTATCATCCACCCGCGTGCGATCGGGCGGCTCCAGTCTGAATTTGGATTGAGCGGGAACACGACAAGCCTCTCGCCCGACGAACTACTGCGCGGCGCCGAGGCTGCCGGCGGTGTTCCAATCCCGGGCCTCAAGGGAGCGAGGCTCGTCATGGCGATGGTCAATAACAGCCGGCGTCTAGAAATTCGCGACTATGCGCCCGAGCATCGCAACTGGCTCAAATCTTGCGGTGCGTTCAGCGAGGTTCTGAGCTTCAAGACCAGACTGTTTCTGCCGCCCGACAATGCGTGCGCCATTGTTGAGAAGATTGCCACGGACGTTTGAAGGCCTGGAAGACGGCGGGCTTGATAACAGTTGATAAGGCGCTTATTCTGGTGGCACAGGTTTTGAAGGATTCAGTCTTGATCAGCGCCGATCTGGGCCAGCAGCTCGAAAGTTTTGTGACCGGTCTCGTTGAAACCGGTCGTTACAATTCAAAGAGCGAAGTTCTCCGCGAAGGCGTGCGCCTGATCCAGGAGCGCGAAACGCGGCTTTCGGCTTTGCAGGCGTCCATTGCCCGCGGCATCGCGGATATGGAAGCCGGTCGCGTGACGCCGGCCGAGCAGGTCTTCGACCGGCTAGAGGCCAAATATCAGGCTCTGCAGCATAGCGCGGAATGATCGTCGAATTTGCCAAGGCAGCTGAAGACGATCTTGAGGCAATCGGCGACTATATCGCCCGCGACAATCCCATAAGGGCCATCAGCTTCATCAGAGAATTACGAACCGCATGCCTTGATTTGGGCACCATGCCCGAACGGTTTCCAACGCTCGCCGCCTTCGAGAGACAAGGTATCCGGCGTCGACTGCACGGAAACTATCTGATCTTCTACCGGGTCGATGGCGCACAGGTCACCATTATCCACATCCTGCACGGCGCCAGCGATTACGCGTCGCTCATTTTCAGGAACTGAGCGGACGGGCGAGGTCAAATTTCCGGACCTCACCCGTGCCGGTTGCTTCAAACGCTTGCGGGGTCCGCTTCGGGTGCAGTTTTCACCGCAAGTTCAGATGCGTTCGCTTTGGTCACTCGCTTGCCGGTTTTCGGTTTGCTGTGCTGTTTGGCACCCGCGGCTATAGAGGCTCTATTGGCTTTGACAACCGGTGCCGGGGCAGGGGCTTCCGCCACACTTTCTGTGCCGGGCTTGGCTCGCGGCTTGCGGCCGGGCTTGCCTTTGACCGGTATATCATTCTCGGCCTTGCCGGAGGAAGTTGCTGCATCCGCGCGTGAAGGCTTGCGACCGCGCTTGGCCGGGGCGGCCGCAACGGGCGTCTCCGGCTCAGCGGCGACAGGAACGTCACTGGCATTTACCTTCTTGCGGCCAAGCCCAAGCCGCTGCGCAACCTCGCGGCGCTGCTCGGAATAGCCCGGGGCGACCATCGGATAGTCCTTCGCCAGATTGTAGCGTTCCCGATATTCGGCGGGGGTGAGACCATGCCTGCCGATATGGCGCTTCAGGCTCTTATAGGGCTTGCCGTCGATCAAGCTGATGATGTGGTCGCGCGAGGCAAGGCTCTTGCGGATCGATACGGCCGGGACATGATCTGGTTCCGCGGGCGTTGCTACGGCGGTCTTGCGCTCGAGCGCCGTGCGGGTTGTTTCGATGATCCCCGGAATATCAGAGGCCGGTACCTGATTGTTCGCGAAATAGGCGCTCAGTAGTTGGACCGTCATCGCGGTGAAATCAGGTTCGATGGCATCGGACATGGAAAACTCCAGATCGAGGAAGAAAGAGATGGACGCCTCTGGCACAAAAACGTTGCCGAACATCTAAGCGCGAAGCGCCGATGACCACAAGCCGGCAATGTATATCGCTTGTACCGGCTGCCGTTGCAAATTGAACAGCAGCAATGGGAGAGGGAGAGGGGAGGGCAGAGCAGAGACGAGATCGAATAAATGGTCTCGATTTTGCGAAAGACAGCTCATGGCCAACCGCGTGTCCGCCCATATCCAGATCGGCGGGGTCCTGTCCCGCAGCCGGTACCCCGAACTTATATCTGCGATCGTTGACGATAATCCCGCCATCGACTGGGACGGCACCCCATTCGATCCCTCCGACCTACCGGTAACCGGCCCGTTATACCTGATGGATCATGAGGTCGCCGCAGGGCGCTTCGACGAGATCGAGCAATGTTGCCGGTCGCTTGGGCTATCCTATGTTCGCTGGCGGGCCGGCTACAGTGGAAGCTTCCCGTCAGACCGTGAAATCTGCTTCGGGCCTGGCGAACCAGAGACCTTCTTCACCACCGAGCAAGACACGCTGATCTTTTCGATCGAACGGATTCGCGAACTCGGATCGATGGAAGCGATCGAGGCTGAATATGCCCGTGCGAATTTCAATCCGCCGCCATTGACGATCATCGACGACGATCCTGTCGATTGCGAAGCAGTGGAGACCGTCCATGGCTGACTATTATGTCCAGGGTTCCTTCTCGTTCACCTGCACCGCGGCGGAGAGCGCGCTTATCGAGGAAGCGTGGCAACATGCCGCTGATCTCGGTGACAAGGCGGCGCCAGGCGAACCCACCGCCGAGTTTCTCGCGTCCTTTCCGCCGACTGACCTCGGCAATCCGTTCAACGGCCTGCTCGAGATATTCGACGATCCGAACTTTCCCATATTCGGCGCGGACATCGAGATCAGCGGCGCGGAGACATGTCTGGTATCGATCTTTGGCGATACGGATTTCCAGCCGGACGCGATTGCGCGCCTGGTTCAACGCTGCTGCCCGCTGACTCTATCTGAAGCCCCAATTGGGTTTGAATGGAGCTATAGCTGTTCGCGCTCGCGCGCCGACGGCATCGGTGGTGGATGGTGCGCCATCTTCGTCGATGGAATTGAATATGGCGCCACGAGCGAAGGGCTATCGAGGGCGCTCCGCCCCGCCACTCATCGCGATCCCTGGATCGAAGATCCGGTCCATCCCCTGTCCGACTGGAAAGACGAAGTGGCCAATGACGATACCCGTCTGGGCTATTTCGACTGGGTCACCGCCCGACATGCTGCCGAGCCGGCTGACATGCGTCCTGCCAACTCCTGATCGCCGGATCCCGATCAAACCCCGTCCGCAGGCCTCTAACATCGCCTTCAGCGAACAATCGCTGTCTCGCCCCACCATTCCGCAACCCGCAAGGATATTATCGATGACCGACGCCCCCGCGCCGGGCGTGCCCGCGCGCCTGTACAGCCAGACCAGCCATGACGAACGTGGTAACTTCCATTATGAAGGCGATCTCTATCGCGTCGGCGAAGCACTGGCTTCACTCGCCTCGCGGATCGAAAGCCATCTTGCACAAGATTTCGCCGAAGCGACGTTTACCATCCGCACGGAAAAGTTCTCCGGGGGGCGCAAGATCATCGCGGAGGTCCTCGATACACCGGCCGATCTCACTGGCCGCGATGCGCAGAACGCCTTCATCGTCGAGGTCCGTGATCAGATGGAAAGGTTCGGGTTCACGCGCACCAATCCGTTGCAGGATTTCTGGTCGTGCAGCTTCTATTGCGAGGTCCGCATCGGCCAGGCCTATTGGGCGGCGCTCGCCAGACACCGAGGCATACGCAACCCTGTCGACATGGTTCTGTCTCTGGGGGCGTTCAAGAAGCGCGTCAAAGCGGGCGACCGACTGAAACTGGTCGATGCCCCGGCCGGCCATCGCCTGATCGGCACGATCCGTGAGATCACCAAGGTGCGATCCGGCGACCTGATCCTCGACGGCCGTTCCTACCTGTCCTTTCCGCGTGCATCCGCCTTTGCTTGCGACGGGCGCCTGGTCAGGATCGCTATCGGTTCGGAATATAGCCCCGATGACCACCTGCTATACGAATGGCAAGCTGTCTGACCGGCTTGGAGCGACCGCCTGGAATCGCGGCCTGCGCATCGTCCTCGTCGGGCGCATACCGTTACAAGTCCGCGCAAAGAAGCGTGCGGCAAACCGCCAACCGACGGTGTAAACCGAGCGTCAGGGTCGCTCGCGCGGCAGGGCTGCGAGTTCCCGGGCATGACCCACGCCGGACCAGGCGCCATGAGACCCGACGACATAAAGATGCTGCTTGGCTCGCGAAGCGGCGACATTGAGGATATTCGGTGTGCCAGCCGCCCAGTTGCGCGCGCCATTTTGTGAGGCCTTCGGCGCGCCCAGAACCAGAATGACCGCCTCCGCCTCCCGTCCCTGAACCGTATGAATGGTCCCGATCCGGTCGTTGGACCATTCCCGGATGTTGACCCCGGCCGCGGCGAACATCGCCCTCTCTTTCTCCAAACGGCGACGCATCTCCTGGGCCACAATGCGGAAAGGGGTGATGACGAACAGGTCCGGGCAGGTGATGCCGGCGTCGATGATACGCCGAATGAGCGAGATGACCTGCTCGCCTTCGTCGGGAGACCATTTGGAGTCCGCCTCGCCGTCGATGTCGACCCATCGGGAAGGACCCAGCGCCCGGCCGATCGCACTCTGGCGAGGGCCGGGGGCATGGACCATCTGGCCGTCATAGGCGATCCTGTTGGAGATGCCGAACATCGGTTCCTGGCAACGGCGGTGAACGAGCAGCGGAATACCAACCCGGCGGGAGCCCTGGTCCGAACGGAATGCAGCCTGATAGGGGGATGCCCGATCCGCGAGCGTCTGGGCGGACGCTTCCGGGGCCGCCCAGATTGGCTTGTCGACCCGGAAGTGTCGGCAAATCTCGGCATTCAGGCGCTCGGGCAAGGCCACGACGGGCGGTATCTGCAACGGATCTCCGACCATGATCGCGCGGCGTGCGCGCAGGATCGCGCCGACGGCCGCCTGGGGCAGCGCCTGTCCCGCTTCGTCTATCAACAGCCAGCCTATGCTGCCGACCGGCAGGTCGCCCAGCATGCGCTCGACCGAGGCGAAAGTCGTGGAAATGACCGGTACGACCAGGAACAGGGTCGACCATAGGTCCCTAAGCAGCGCCTTTTTCGCCGGATCCTGGGGCGCTCCCCCGGAAAAGAAGTCCATCAGGACGCTGAGATTGTGCAGCATCTTTTGCGCCGAGGCGTCGATGAAGGCCTTGTGCACGTCCAGTGCGGCGATGAAGAGGTCTTCGCGGAGACGGTGGACGGCGTCGTTGATCCAGGGCGCCTCAAGGTTCGACGCCTCATGGCCTCGTGCGAAGAAGGCGTCGTCGATGATGCGGTCGCCCAATTCCGGACGATGGCGGTCGATCTCGCTTGCCAATTGCGTCGCCACCGCCCGCGGCGCGGCGAGCCTTGTTTCGCGTCCGGCGATATCCTGATCCAGAGCGGCAAGGGCGGCGTCAGCCTCAGCGAACGCACGTTCGACGGCGCGTAGCAGCCCGCTGCCGAAGTCGATTTTTCGGGACGGCGCTCAGCCCGGCCCCGCAGACATGATGATAAGCAGGACACCGGTTTCGGCTGCGACTTGGCCGACGAGGGCGAAGATCAGCGCGT
>JAVBXL010000144.1 GCA_030824575.1 bacterium
GCTGCGGGCCGGTGGGGGCCTTTGCGGCCAATTTACTTGGCAAATCCGGTGCCTCGGTCCTGGTGATCGAGCAGGAGGCGCGCGCCTATCCGCTGCCCCGCGCGGTGCATCTGGACCATGAAATGATGCGCCTGTTCCAGTCGGCCGGGGTCATCGATCGAGTCGCAGGCGACATGCGCGATACCGAAGGGCATCTGCATGTCGGCGCCGACCATGGCGTCATCCGCTACATGGGTACGGTCGGCCGGGCGCGGCCGTTCAGCTGGTCGAACGACTATTTCTTCTACCAGCCCGAACTGGAGGATCACCTCCGCGACGCGCTGAATGAACACCCCAATATCACTGTCCAACTCGGTGTTGCATTCGAAGGGTTGGAGCAGAATGCGGACGGCGTGACGCTCCGCCTGTCGGGCAGTCGCAGCGAACAGGCCCGCTTTGTCATCGCCTGCGACGGTGCGCGCAGCGCCGTGCGCAAGGCGATGGACATCAGGCTGGACGATCTGGATTTCGAGGAACCCTGGCTGGTGGTCGATGCCGAGGTCGATGGCCCGGTCCGCTTCCCCGACCTGTGGGGCGTGCCCGAAGCCGCCGACCTGCAAAAACTGTCGGTGATGATGTGCGACCCCAAGCGGCCGGCGACGATCGTGCCGGGTCGCGGCAATCATCGCCGCTGGGAATTCATGTTGCTGCCGGGCGAAGACGACCAGGCGATGATGGAACCGGCGGCAGTCGCCGCTTTGGTCGAACCCTATCTCTCCGGGGTGCCGCACAAGGTGGTGCGCGCGGCCACCTATCGTTTTCATGGTTTGATCGCCGAGCGGTGGCGGCAGGGCGGCGTGTTTCTGGCCGGCGATGCCGCGCACCAGACGCCGCCCTTTTTCGGGCAGGGCATGTGCCACGGTCTGCGCGACGTCGCCAATCTGGCCTGGAAGCTGGATCTGGTGTTGCGGGGGCAGGCGCCCGATGCGCTGCTCGATACCTATCAGCCCGAGCGCGACCCCCATGTCCGCGCCGTCATTTCAGCCGCCGTGAGCGCCGGCCGTTATATCTGCATGCTCGATCCGGCAGCCGCCGCCGAGCGGGACGTGAAAATGCGCGAAGCCGCCAAAAGCGCGCAGCAGGGTACAGCCGCCGACCTGATCCCCGCCATCGCCACCGGCATTGTCGCAGTCGGCACGGCGGGCGCGGGCGAACGCTTCATCCAGCCGCGTGTCGGCGACCGGCTGCTCGATGATGTGACGGGGTGCGGCTGGCGCCTCTTCACCCGCACCGCGATCGAGAATGGCGATGTGACCGTCATCGACCTGACGCAACTGGACGACGGCGGCGCGATCGCCGCCTGGCTGGCGGCCCGCAACGCCGAGTCCGTGCTGATCCGGCCCGACCATTATGTCTTCGGCACCGGCAAGGCGAGCGACCTCATCGTCCGGCGCAACGCGCTGGTCGCCGGCGCTGCTCATCAGGAGATTGCCGCATGAGCCTAACCCTGCATCAGGCGCGGACCATCATCGACGCTGCCTTGGCCAAGGGCCGCGCCGATGGCGCGCAGCCGCTGGCCGTGGTGGTGCTGGATGCCGGCGCGCATCCCGTCGCCACTATGCGCGAAGATGGCGCCAGCCTGTTCCGTTTCGACATCGCGAAGGCGAAGGCCGCAGGTGCGCTGGGGATGGGGGCGGATACGCGGGTCTTGGCCGCGCGTGCCGCTTCCAACCCTGTCTTCTTTCAGAGCGTCGTCGCCGCCACCGGCGGTCGGCTTGCTCTGTCCCCCGGCGGCGTCCTGATCCGTGACGTGGAAGGTGCGGTGATCGGCGCCGTCGGGATCAGCGGCGACACCGGCGACTGCGACGAGGCCTGCGCCATCGCGGGCATTCTTGCCGCCGGCCTTTCCCAGGGAGACGTGCAATGAAGTTGCGCAGCATCGAACTGGCGCTGTCCGGCGCGGCGGAGGCGGCAGCCTTCCTCACCGACATATGGGGCATGGCCCCGGCTGAGGTCATCGGCGATATCCAATATCTGCGTGGATCGGGCAGCTTCCCCTATCTGGTCGCGTTGGAAGAGTCGGCGCAGCCTTATGTCCGCTCCACCACCTTCGTCTGCACCGCCGACCGGCTGGAGCAGCTAAAGCGCAGCGTCACCGAAGCAGGCCTGCCTGCTGCGCCCGTGACCTGTGACGATCCGGGTGGCGGCCATGGCATCATCGTCGAACTGGCAGAGGGCGAACTGCTCCGCTTTCTGGTCGACGCGGCCGAAGTCGCAACGATCGAGGGCGCCGATCTGCCGGTCAAGCTCACCCATGTCGTGTTCAACAGCGCGGACGCCGAAGCGACCGGCCATCTGGTCGAAGATGCGCTGGGCTTCCGCGTGTCGGACCGGACCAAGGGCATGGTGTTCGTGCGCTGCAACGACTCCCACCATTCGACCGCCTTCGCCCGCGCCGGGTTCGCCAGCCTCAACCATATCGCCTTCGAGATGGAGGATCTGGACGCGGTGATGCGCGGCATCGGCCGCCTGCGCGATCAGGACATGGCGCCGGCCTGGGGACCGGGACGCCATGGTCCGGGCGCCAATGTCTTTGCCTATTTCATCGCCCCCTTTGGCCCCGTGATCGAATTTTCGACCGCCGTGAACAAGGTGCCTGACGATTATCAGGCCGGCGCGCCGGAAGATTGGACCTGGCCCGCCAAGCGGATCGACCAATGGGGCATGTCCGACAAGGATTTCGACGGCCTGCGCGCCGCCGAGGAGAAGTTTCGCCATCGCCGCGACTGGCAGGTCCAGCCGCTGGACGTCCTGACAGAGGAAAATCACTAATGCGTTATGTCAGCTTCCGCCGCCCCGACGGCACTGCCAGTTTTGGCCGCCTGGATGGCGAGACGATCATCGAACTGGCGACCGACGCGACGCCCAGCCTGAAGGCCGCGCTGGCCGAGGGCAGCCTGTCGGCGCTGACCGATGGGGCGACCTTCGCCGCGGCCGACATCGTGCTGCTGCCGGTCATTCCCGATCCAGCCAAGATATTGTGCGTCGGCCTGAATTACGCCGAGCATGTCAAGGAAACCGGCCGCGAGCAGAAAGCCTATCCGGCGATCTTCGTGCGCTATGCCGACAGCCTGGTCGCCGACGGCCAGCCTATGGTGAAGCCGACTGTGACCGAACGCTTCGACTATGAAGGCGAACTGGCGATCATCATCGGCAAACCCGCGCACAAGGTCGCGGCGGCCGATGCCTGGAACTATGTCGCGGGCTACGCCGCCTTCAACGACGGCAGCGCGCGCGACTGGCAGCGGCACAATATCCAGTTCACGCCGGGCAAGACCTTTCCCGGCACCGGCGGTTTCGGCCCGGCGCTGGTGACGGCGGACGAGATTGACGACCTGAACGCCCTGCGCGTGCAGACGCGCCTCAACGGCGAACTGCTTCAGGACCAGCCGGTCGGCGACATGATCTGGGATATCCCGACCGTGATCGAATATGTGTCGGCCTTCACCCCGCTCAGCCCCGGCGATGTCATCGCCACCGGCACGCCCGGCGGCGTCGGCGATAAGCGCACCCCGCCGCTCTACATGAAGGCCGGCGACAAGGTCGAAATCAGCATCGGCACCATCGGCACGCTCACCAACCGCATCATCGACGAACAATAATCAACAATCACCCAATCATAAGAAAGGGAGAGGGACATCATGCGTAAGTTCAACCTGACCATCACGGCGCTCGCTGGTGCGAGCGTCATCGCCTTGGCCGTGCCCGCCTTTGCGCAGGACGCCACGCCGCAGCAGGCAGCAGACGCGGCGGACGCCAATTCGGACATCATCGTCACCGCCCAGCGCAAGGCTGAAAAGGTGACGGAGGTGCCCATCTCCATCACCGTCGCCAATCAGGCACAGCTGGAGCGGCAGCAGGTCAACACGGTCAACGACCTCAGCCGCGTCGCGCCCTCGCTGGAAATTCAGCAGGCGCCGGGCCAGAATACCGGCGGTGGCGGTGCCATTCGCGGTATCGGTACCCAGACCTTCTCGGCCGGCGCGGTCGCCTCGGTCGGCGTGGTCGTCGATCAGGTCAGCCAGGGCAATGCCAATATCTCCGACCTGTTCGATGTCAGCCGGATCGAAGTGCTGAAAGGCCCGCAGGGCACCTTGTTCGGCCTGACGACGTCCGCGGGCGTGATCAACATCACGACCAACGCGCCCGACCCCAGCGGATTTTCCGCGCGGGTGCGTACCGAATTGTCCAATGCCGGCACCGCCGGTTCGAAGTTCGGCAATCAGGTCATTCAGGGCGTCGTGAACATCCCGCTGGCATCCAATGCCGCCATCCGTATTTCAGGCGTCACCAATTTGCGCCAGGGCGTGAACAAGAACGCGCTGACCGGCGACTATAACGATAATGATCGTTATGGCGTGCGTGGGCGTCTGCTCTGGGAGCCGACCGAGCGGCTGACCGTCAACCTGATCGGCGACTATACCAAGAGCCGCGCCGAAAATGGCGGCGACTTCTTCACCTTCGTCCAGACCAGCGGTCCGGGCACGGCATTGGGCGGCCTGCTTCGAGACAGCGTCGGCATCACGGCCCGGCTCGCAAGCTGCGGCGTGACGCCGGGTGAGGGCAATCAGAAATATTGCTCCGGCTCTTCCTATGTCGGCCGCACGGAAAATTATGGCGGCTCGCTCCAGCTCGATTATGAGGCCGATCCGTTCACGCTGACGTCCGTCACTGCCTATCGCAAATCGAGCGAGACGGGCTTTGGCGCGGCCACCAACGTATTCCGTGGCGATCCGCTGGAATTGCAGGTCGGCAACGGTGCGGTGAACCGCAAGCTGAGCCTGTTCACGCAGGAATTGCGGATCAGTTCGCCTGCCGACCAGTTCCTGGAATATACTGCCGGCGTTTTCTATTCGAACCAGAAGCAGACACGCGATCCGGAAAGCCTGTCGGTGTCGGTAGTGCCGTTCCCCGGCCTCACCATCCCGATCGTGCGCAACCCCGGCGCCGATCTCGACATTCAGGATGAATCGCTTGCCGTCTTCGGTCAGGGTACCTTCCATCTGTCGCCCAGCCTGCGCCTGATTGCCGGTGGCCGGTACACGACCGATCGACTGTCGATGGATCGTTATGATTATTTCACGCCCGCCGATCCGTTCAGCCGCACCATATTGGACGTCCAGAAATTCTCCTGGCGGCTGGGTGCGCAATATGATCTGGCTCGCGACATGATGATCTACGCCACTGCATCGCGCGGGTTCAAGGGCGGGCAGATCGCCATCCCGTCGGCCCCTGCCAAGCCTTTCGTCGTGTTGCCCGAAATTCCGATGGCTTATGAAGCGGGCCTCAAGACAACCTTGTTCGGTGGCTGGGTCGCGGATCTCAGCGTCTTCTATCAGAAGATCAAGAATTTCCAGGCGCAGCAGTGCACCGTGGACAGCACCGCCGTTATTTCCTGCGTGCAAACCAACATCAATGGCGTGAAGTCGCGCGGCGCGGAAATCAACTTCTTCGGCAAGGTTTTCGAAGGCCTGTCGCTCAATACCGGCTTCATCTACGCCAAGGCGACCTACCCGACCAATTTCATCGGCACGGATGGCACCAATATCGGCGGCTCGCAGCTGGCCTATGCCCCCAAATATAAGTTTACGCTGTCGGGCGAATATGAAGCGCCGGTGACCGGTCGCCTCAATGGCTTTGTGGCAGCCGATACGGTGTGGAAGTCGCGGGTGCGCTATGAAGCCAATTCGAACAGCCTGACGACCTTCCGCTCGCACTGGTTGGTGGGTGGCCGGATCGGCCTTCGCACCGATGATAATCGCTACAGCGTCGCGGTGTTCGGTCGCAACCTCTTCAACGTGCATGAACCGTCGCTGATGCAGAGCGATTTCCCCTATACGACCGATCAGCGCGAGCAGAATATCGGTGCCATCTACGGCCCGCAGTCCTTCCGGCAGGTGGGCATCAGCTTCGACGCTAAGTTCTGATCTGACAGGGGCGTGGCGGGGCGATAGCTTTCGCCATGCCTGTTTGTGGTACGGCATATGAAAGGGGACGGATGAACCAGATCAGACAGGCCATCGCGGCGCTGGGTACCGACCTTGGCCCGCATGTTCTCGACCAGTGCCGGGCGTTGTTCGACGATGAGCAGATGGCGCTGCTGGCGCAGGTGCCGGTGTCCGTGGCGGATGTCTCCTATGGGCCGCACGAACGGCATCGCGTCGATATCTACCGACCTTTGGGTAGCGATCCGGCGCCGATCATCGTCTTCGTGCATGGCGGCGGTTTCCTGAAGGGTGACAAGGGCGGGGCGGATGCCTGGCCCAACGCCAATGTCGGGCGCATGGCGGCGCAGGCGGGTTTTCTGGGCGTCGTCATCAACTACCGGCTCGCGCCCGGTCATGTCTGGCCGGCCGGGGCGGAGGATGTCGCGTCGGTCGTCGCCTGGCTCAAGGATAATGTTGCGCAGCATGGCGGCGATCCCGATCGCATCGTGCTGATGGGCACGTCGGCGGGCGCCGTGCATGTCGCGGGCTATCTGAAGCGGGTGAGGGATCGCGATATTCGCGCCGCCATCCTGCTGTCGGGGCTATATGGCTATACGCCGCTCGATCAGCGGGACATGCTCTATTATGGCGACCCGGCGCTGTACCCTGAGCGTATGCCGCTGGAGGCCGTCGCCTCGACCGGTTTGCCGCTGCTGCTCGCCTGTGCCGAGTTCGATCCACCGCGCTTTCAGGCCGAATTTCTGGGGCTGATGCAGGATCGGCTCGACCGCCATGGCGCGATGCCGCGCGCCATCATTCAATCCGGCCATAATCATTACAGCATGGCCATGCATCTGGGCACCGCCGACCGGCGGCTGTCCGACGAAATCTGCGCCTTCGTGCGCGAAACCACTGCCTGACAATCATATAATCGGAGAGACGGATATCATGCTGGACCGCAGAACCCTTCTGGTCACCGGCGCAGCCGCCATGGCCGCCCCCGCCTTTGCCGCACGCAAAAGTGCCGACCCGGCTTTCCCCAAGGATTTTCTGTGGGG
>JAVBXL010000010.1 GCA_030824575.1 bacterium
GGCGCGGGTACATAATCGGGAATGGGCATACGGTGCTTGGCAGATGGCGGGGCGATCGTATCGACGTTCATGCCTGCGTCCTCTCAGCTTATCGTGGGATCGATGACGGCCTTGGTGGCGACGCCATTTTTGGTGACGGTCAGGGCTTGTGCCGCCTGGCTGATGCTGAAGCGGTGGCTGACCAGCGCGGCGAGCGGCACTTGGTTCTGCACCCGCGCCGCAAATTGCATCCCCTGATAGTAATTTTTAGGCGCCGGGAAGGATGCGCCGCCGATCGTCAGGTTTTTCAGCGTCAGGTCGCGCGGAGAGATGGGCTGCGTGCCGATCGCGCCCCATAGGCCCAATATGATGTAACGGCTGTGGATACCGCTAATGTCCACGCCCTCCGGGAATGCGGGCAGCGCGCCGGCAGCCTCGATCACGATGTCCGGTCCCTGCTTGCCGATCCGATCGTAGATCATCCGCTTGCGCTCGTCAGGGGACAGGCTGAGCGACACGGTGGATGTCGCGCCCAATGTCATGGCGGCGTCCAGCCGGGCCTGCGCGCCGTCGATGACGATGATCTCCCGCGCGCCGGCCTGCGCTGCGACCAAGATGGCGGACAGGCCGACCGGTCCTGCGCCCTGGACGACGACGGAATCGCCGAACCGCACCGGGCCGCAGCGGTCGAACCCGCGCAGCACGGTCGGCAGGGCGCAGCCGAGCGCGGCTATCGCTTCAGGTTGCGCGCCATCGGGCAGGCGATAGAAGGGCATGTTGTTGGGCAGCCAGGCATAGTCCGCATAGCTGCCCCAATTGGGTTTGGCGGCGTCTTCGAAATATTGGCTGTTCTCGCATGGCGTCTGTTCCAGCACGGTGCAGGAATAGCAGCGATGGCACAGCGCGATCGGCGACCAGATGACCAGATCGCCAGCCTTGACCGGCGTTCCGGCATAGTCGGTGGAGACGCCCGCGCCCAACTGCGTAATTTCCCCGACGCCTTCATGCCCCAATATGATCGGGAAGGGCATCTCGCCCGCTTCGCCGGTCAGGATATGAACATCGCTGCCGCACACGCCGCCCAATATCGTGCGGACGAGCGCGCCGCCCGGCTCTGGCGCATGGACCTCTACATCCCATGTCTCCAGGCGGTTCTTTTCAACGAGTACTGCGGCTTTACCGTACATGGCCCATCCTCTCGATACCGACCCAATTTGGTCCCACCATCGCTCTGGCATGGCGTCGCGCCTGTTTAACCCGGCGTTCGATCAATGGCAAACTAATCAGAATTAGATAAAATACACAATAGCAAATCCGATCGGGGTGTTGATCCCTAGGGCCAAGCCCGTCGGGAAAATCGCCGGGAAATGTCTTATCCATATGATATATATGAAATCTAGTTCATATCACGGGCTGACTATACGGCCAGAGCGACCCGCGCTCTAATCCCGTTCTTGACTTTCCGATCGAGCCGCGCTTTGTATAACCAAAATTAGGCTTCAACAGCCAAATACCCAGATATAGGAGAGAATATGGGCCGCCTTACAGGAAAAACCGCCATCATCACGGGTGCGGCGCGGGGCATGGGCGCATCGCACGCCCGCCTCTTCGTGCAGGAAGGGGCCAATGTCGTCCTGACCGATCGCAATGTCGATGGCGGGCTGGCGCTGGCGGACGAACTGGGCGATGCTGCAACCTTCGTGGCTCATGACGTCACCCAGCCGGAATCCTGGGTCGATGTTGTCGCGGCAGCGGTGGATGCCTATGGCACCATCGACATTCTGGTCAATAATGCCGGTATATTGGGTCCGATGGCGACGACTGTCGACCTGACCGAAGAAGGCTATGATCAGGTCTGCGCTATCAACCAGCATAGCGTCTTCTACGGTATGAAGGCGGTCCTGCCGACTATGGTCAAGGCCGGTCGCGGGTCCATCGTCAATATTTCGTCGATTGCGGGAATGGCGGCCAATTACGGCTTCCCCAGCCTGGCCTATGTCGCGAGCAAATTTGCCGTGCGCGGCATGACGAAGGCGACGGCGATGGAATATGGCAAGCATAATATCCGGGTCAATTCGGTCCATCCCGGCTTCATCCAGACGCCGATGATGGTCGAGGCGACCGATGAAGTGGGTGGCGATGCGCTCGCCCAGATCCCGCTCGGCCGTATCGCCGAACCGATCGAGGTGTCGAACCTCGTCCTGTTCCTGGCGTCCGATGAATCCTCCTATATCACCGGGGCCGAACATCTGGTCGATGCCGGCATGTTGGCGCACTAGGCAACAGGCGGGGCCAAAGCCCATGGCATCGATCGACTTTGAGGTGCGGGGAAACCTGGCCGAGGTCCGCCTCAATCGGCCCGCGGTCCTTAACGCCGTCAACGCGGAGATGGACCGGGCGTTGGCGCAGGCATGGGCGCGGATCGACAGCGATCCCGACATTCATGTCGCCATCCTGACCGGCGCCGGGGATCGCGCCTTTTGCGCAGGGGCGGACATGTCGGACCCGCCCACCGGGCAGGACGGGCTGTCGTTCGGCGGCGGGCTGACGGGCATTGGCGGTCGCCTCGTACCGTTGCAAAAACCGCTGATCGCCGTGGTGCACGGCCATGTCCTTGGCCTTGGCTTTGAAATGGCGATGTGCGCCGACATCCTGATCGCCGCGGACGACACGCAATTCCGCCTGCCGGAGGCGCGGGCAGGATTTATCGACCATTGCGGCGTCGTGCATCGCGCCATCCGCCAACTGCCCCATCACGTAGCCATGGCGATGATCGTGGCGAGCGAACCGCTCGACGCGGCCCATGCCTTGCAATACGGTCTGGTCAACGAAACCGCGCCGATGGCGGATCTTGCCGCGACGACTGAACGCTGGGTCCAAAAGATACTCGGCTGCGCGCCTTTGGTATCCCAGGGCGGGAAGCAGGCTGCGCTGCTTGGTTTGGACCAGGGCCTAAACGCGGCTCTCGATCGCCGCTATCCGCTGATCGATGCCTATGCGTCGACGGCAGATTGCGTCGAAGCCGCGTCGGCCTGGAAGGAAAGGCGCGCGCCCAAATGGCAAGGCCGGTGAAAGTCCGCCATCCATGCGCGGCATACGATCTTTAGTCGCGGGACATGATCCCGATAGAAAATCTGTCGCAGCCCAGCTGCTAGAGGAAAGGTGTTACTGTCATGGAACTGCACGGCAAGAAAATCATCGTCACCGGCGCGGCGCAAGGTATCGGGGCATCCGCCCTTCGCGCCTATGTGGCGGCCGGCGCGCAGGTGGCGGCGATGGACATCGACGTGGCGCAGGGGGAGGCGATGGCCGCCGCCGCGACCGCCCAAGGGCCAGGCTCAGCCTTCTTCATCAGATGTGACGTCGGTGATCGCGCGGAAGTGGATGCGGCCTTCGATGCGGCGGCGGCCCGTTTGGGCGGACTTGATGTGCTGGCCCATATCGCGGGCGTCCATCGCCATGCCCCCACGCATGACGTACCCGACGAGACGCTGGCCTGGCTTTTCAACGTCAATGTGAACGGCACCATCTATACCAACGGCGCTGCCTATCGGCATATGCCGGACGGTGGCTCCATCATCAATTTCGGGTCGGAATCAGGGCTGACCGCTGAAATCAACAATGCCGTCTATGGTGCGTCGAAGGCGGCGGTCCACGCCTGGACCCGCAGCGTCGCGCGCGAATGGGGCAAGCGCAACATCCGCCTGAATGCGGTGCTGCCCTATATCGTCACGCCCATGTACGCGCGATTCCGCGATGCCCTCTCGCCAGAAGACCTGGCCGCCCATGACAAGGCGACCGCCGAACAGATTCCGCTGGGCGGGAAATTCGGTGATGCCGACACGGATCTGGCGCCTGTGCTGCTATTCCTGGCCAGCGATGGCGCCCGCTTCATCACCGGGCAACTCATCCCCGTCGATGGTGGGCTGATTTCCGTTCGGTGATCTGGACGGGCATCGCCAGCGGATATGCTATGCCATCCGCTCGATGACCATGGCGATGCCCTGTCCGCCGCCGATGCACATGGTAATCAGCCCGTATCGGCCCCCGATCCGCTCCAGTTCGTAGATCGTCTTGACGGTCAATATCGCGCCGGTCGCGCCAACCGGATGGCCAAGGGCCACGCCGGACCCGTTCGGATTGACCTTTGCCGGATCGAATCCCAGGACTTTGGCGACGGCACAGGCCTGCGCTGCAAAGGCTTCGTTCGATTCGATGACATCCATCTGTTCAAGCGCAAGACCCGCACGCGCAAGCGCGATGGGAACCGCCTTGACTGGACCGATGCCCATACGGTCCGGCTGTACGCCGGCATGGCCCCAACCGAGGATCCGGGCCAGCGGTTTCAGATTGCCCGCGTCCACCGCCGCCTGCGACGCCAGGACCACGGCGGCCGCGCCGTCGTTTATTCCCGATGCGTTTCCGGCGGTGACGGTGCCGTCCTTCTTGAAGGCGGGTCTCAACTCGGCAAGCTGTTCCACGCTGGCATCGGCGCGAACATGCTCGTCGGTATCGAACAGCCTGGTCCCTTTCCGGTCCTTGACCGCGATCGGCAGGATTTGGGACGAAAAGCGCCCTTCCTTTTGAGCACGCGCCGCCCTGTGGTGGCTTTCGACGGCCAGGCGATCCTGATCCTCGCGCGAGATGGCGTGATCTGCGGCCACATTTTCGGCGGTCACGCCCATGTGGAAGCCTTCGAAAGGGTCGCTCAGAACCGCCAGCAGGGCATCGACCATTTTGACGTCGCCCATCTTTTGCCCGAAACGGGCCGCGGAGACATGGTGCGGGGAACGGGTCATAGACTCCGCGCCGCCGGCGACGGCGAAATCGCATTCGCCCAGCGCCAGCATCTGCGCGGCGGAGATGATCGCCTGGACCCCAGACCCGCACAGCCGGTTCAGGGTGAGGGCGGGCACCTCGATCGGAATGCCGGCTTCGACCGCCGCGACCCGCGCCAGATAGGCATCCTTGGGTTCGCTGGGAATGACATTGCCCATGACGACATGACCTATCTGGTCAGCGGCGATACCGGACCGGGCAATCGCTTCGGCAACGACCGCGGCGCCCAGTTTCGCTGGCGGATAGTCTTTCAGGCTGCCGCCAAAGTCGCCTATCGCAGTGCGAACGCCTGCCAGAATATATACAGGTGTCATAACCGCTCCTTGAACTTGGTGCCGAGATAGAGGCCGCAAACATCGTTCGATCGGTCGTGTTCGCTATGGCCGGGTGGATAGCCGTTGATGCCGACGATGTGCAAGCTGCAACCGTCCCCCGGGATCATGCCAGCTCGAAACCCTCATAGCCGCCATAGGCGACCTCCTCGCACCGTTTGCGATATTCCGGGCCACCACCGACATAGACCAGGGTACGGCGTACCGTGGTCCCATCCGGCTTGTGCGTCACCTTGACCCACCAGGCATTGGTGTCGGCCATCAGCGTCCTGGCAAAATCGGCATATACCGCGTCGGTCCACTGTTTTTCGGCCGCCTGCGTCGGTTGCGCATAGCTGTAATTGCCAGCCTTCATGTAACAGAGCATCTGCGTGACCCATTCAGCCTGAAGTGCGCCGCACACCCCGACATTACAAAATGCCGAGCCGTTATGCGGTCCAACCAGCGTATAGAAGTTGGGAAAGCCACGCGCCTGTAAGCCCAGATAGGTTGACGGGCCATCGGCCCAGGCGTCGATCAGGCGCACGCCGTCATGGCCCCGGATGTCGATCCGGTCGAGTGACCCGGTTATGCCGTCGAAGCCGGTCGCAAAAATGATGACGTCCAGATCATAAATGGTGTCGCCGATCTTCGCGCCTTGCGCGGCGAACTCGTCGATCGGCGTCGTCTTGATATCGACCAGATGGACGTTGGGTTGGTTGTAGGTTTCATAATAGTTGGTTTCCATAGGCACGCGCTTCGCGCCGAATGGATGATCGACCGGGATCAGTTTTTCGGCGACCTCTGGATCGTCGACCCTCTGCCTGATTTTCCCGGCGACGAAATCCGCCAATATCTTGTTGGATTCCTTGCTCAGTAACAGGTCGCGGAAGGTACTCAGCCAGATACCATAGCCGGGGCGATTATAAAGCGCCTCGAAAATGGCGGTGCGCTCTTCTGCGGGGACTTCAGATGCCTTTCGCGTATCGCGATGATAGGGGAAGGCCGTGGGCGTCGTCTTCACATATTCCAATACCGTCGGAAAACGAGCCTTGATCAGGTCCATTTCTTCGTCGCTCAGGGCCGAATTGCCAAGCGGCGTGCACCAATTGGGTGTGCGCTGGAACACGAACAGATCCTGCGCGGTTTCCGCGACGATGGGGATGATCTGGACGCCGGTGGCGCCGGTGCCGATCACGCCCACGCGCTTGCCGGAAAAGTCGATATTCCGCGGCTTGCCGTCCGCATCCCTGGGCCAGCGCGACGAATGAAACGCCTCGCCCTGGAACAGGTCCAGCCCCTTGTAATTGGGCATGGCGGATGCCGACAGCGGACCGGTGGCCGATATCAGATAGCGGCAGGTCAGATCGGTGCTGTCGTCCAGCCTGATATCCCAGACATTGCCTTCGTCATTATAATGGGCCGACACGACCTTCGTCTTGAATTTGTAGAACCGCCGGATATTCATCTTGTCTGCCGCAGCATTGACGTATCGCAGCATTTCGGGCTGTGCGGCGAAATTCTCGCTCCACCGCCATTCGGGGATGATGCCTTTCAGCGCGAAATAGCCATAGGCATAGCTTTCGGTATCCAGCCGACAGCCCGGATAGCGGTTCCAGTACCAGGTGCCCCCGACATCCTCAGCCGCATCGACGCCCAGCACGCTCATTCCGTTCTGGTCGAGCAGGTAGGTTTGATAGATGCCGGTTACGCCCGCACCGATCACGACTGCGTCATAGTCGGGGTTCACAATAGTCGGCATGGTCTGTGACTTTCTTGGCGCGATAGGATGATCGGACGTCGCCAGTCTCCAAGCGATAGTCCGGTTCTTGGTTCGACAGGCTGAATGTCTGGCGCCTGGACATGATGGGCGACATGGG
>JAVBXL010000103.1 GCA_030824575.1 bacterium
CCTACGTCGATGACGGCCAGGTCGTTTTCGATGGCGGTAACGGTGCCCTTGACGACGCGGCCTTCAAAGCCGCCGTCTTCACCACCGAGAGAATCATTGAGAAGCGCGGCGAAATCGTCGCGCGTGGGAAATGCCGTAGAGGCCATGGTTAGTCCTTCACTCATCATTGCTGGCCAACCGGTTGTGTCCGATGGTCTTTGGCCAAAACATATTCAGAACCGAATATTCTGAACATATCCCGCGCGTTAGAGGCTTGAGGACGCGCTGCCTTGAAAAGCGAAAAGGGCGCCCGGAACAACCGCGCGCCTTGACGGGTCAACTTCTGGAGCGACCTTCAAGCTGGGCGTCCACAAGCGCAACAGCCCGCTGGACGGCCGCGTCTATAGTCAAATCGCTCGTATCTAGCAAGTCCGCGCCTTGGGCAACTTTGAGTGGCGCATGGTCGCGGCTCATGTCGCGGGTGTCGCGCGCCTGGATGTCGGCGATCAGGCTGTCCATGTCGGGATGGCCGCCATGGCTGAGCGCGTCCTTGAAGCGGCGCTCGGCGCGAACGTGGACGCTGGCGGTCACGAAAATCTTGGCATCGGCATCGGGCGCGATCACCGTGCCGATATCGCGCCCGTCCAATATGGCGCCGCCCGTTTGGGTCGCGAAATCGCGCTGTCGCGCGATCAGCGCGTCGCGCACGCTCTGATGCACGGACACGCGCGAGGCGAGGGAGCCGACCGCTTCGCTCCGCAGCGCGGGGTCGGCCAGGATCGCATCGTCAAATCCGGCCGCGGCCAGCGCGTCCGCCTCAAGATCGGGATCGCCACCCGCTTTCAGCACCGACAGACCGACCGCGCGATACAGCAGGCCGGTGTCCAGCACCGGCAACCCATAATGGCGGCCCAGCGCCTTGGCGATGGTGCCCTTGCCCGATGCGGCGGGTCCGTCCACGGCGATGATCATGGCTTCTTCTTCCTCAGTGCGTTGCCTAGTCCGAGCAGTGCGATCGCCGCCCAGACCACTTCCAGCGCCATCGACGCCAGATTGAAATGCACCGTCAGCGACCAGATGAGCAGCAGTGCGCCGGCCAGGTTCATCAGGTTGAAGATGACGAAATTCAGGGTGCGCGCCATATTGCTATACGCATAGGCGACAACCATCAGCGCGCTGCCGATCAAGCCGACGACATTTGCCAGATCGAATGTCATGCCATTCCTCCCAATTGTTCAAGCAGCGGCACGAAAGTCGGGAAACTGGTCGCCACCGGCCGCATGTCGTCGATGGTGACGCCATTTTTCGACACCAGCCCCGCGACAGCGAAGCTCATCGCGATCCGATGGTCCAGCCGTGTCGCGATCGGCCCGCCGCCGGTCAGCAGCGCGCCGCCGCTGCCTTCGATTACGATGCCGTCCTCCAGTTCCTCGACGCTCACGCCGATCGCGCGCAACCCCTGCGCCATCGTGGCGATGCGGTCCGATTCCTTGACGCGCAGTTCGTCCAGCCCACGGAAGACGCTGCGCCCCTCCGCCAGGGCGGCGGCGACGAAGGCGACCGGATATTCGTCGATCATGCTGGGCGCGCGCGCCGGGTCCGGCTCCACGCCCCTGAGCGTCGATGCGGTGACGATCAGGTCGCCGACCGGCTCGCCGCCGACTTCGCGGGCATTGATGACCTCTATCGATCCGCCCATTTCGCGCAGCAGGTCGATCAGGCCGGCGCGCGTCGCGTTCAGGCCCACATTGGCGATCGTCACCTGCGATCCGGGCACCAGCAGCGCCGCGACAATCGGGAAGGCGGCGGAGGAGGGGTCGCCCGGCACCACGATATTTTGCGGCTGCAATTCCGCCTCGCCGACCAGGGTGATTATCCGGGTGCCGTCCGCTTCGATCTCGACGCTCAGGTCCGCGCCGAATCCCTTGAGCATCCGTTCGCTATGGTCGCGGGTCGGGATCGGCTCGACGACGCGGGTGATGCCGGGCGTGTTGAGGCCGGCGAGCAGGATGGCCGACTTCACCTGCGCCGATGCGACGGGCAGGCGATAGTCGAGCGGCACCGCGGGGCAGGCGCCCTTCATCGTCAATGGCAGGCGGTCGCCGGGGCTGGACGTGAAGCTCGCCCCCATGCGCGACAGCGGCTGCGTCACCCGCGCCATCGGGCGCTTGCTGAGCGATGCGTCGCCCACGAAGGTCGCGGTCAGGTCATGGCTGGCGAGCAGACCCATCAGCAATCGCGTCGATGTGCCGCTATTGCCCATGTCGAGTGCCGTCTCCGGCTGCAACAGCCCGCCCACGCCGACGCCGTGGATGTGCCATACGCCCTCGGCATCGCGTTCGATCTGCGCGCCCATCGCCCGCATCGCAGCACCGGTCGCCAACACATCCTCGCCCTCCAGCAGGCCTTCGACCCGGCTATGACCGATGGCTAAAGCCGAGAGCATCAGCGACCGATGGGAAATGCTCTTGTCGCCCGGCACGGTCACGCTGCCCGACAGGGCGGGCGCGGCGGTGAAGGTCATCGGGGTGGGCTGGTCGTCTATATGAGTCACGGGGTATCCATTATCGTGGAACCGAAAAAATGCGCCCGGCTTTTGACAGCGCGATCCTGCTATGGCAAGGCGCGCCACGTTTCGCGGGCAACAAGCGTTGTGCCGTGTGATTATCTGTTTGAGCATCGAATAAAGGAACAGGCCGGACATGGTGAAGGCTGAATGGGGCACGAAGCGGACCTGCCCGAAATGCGCGACTCGCTTCTACGACCTGGGCAAGGATGATCCGGTAACCTGCATCAATTGCAGCAGTGCCTGGGAACCCGAACCCGTACTGAAGTCGAAGCAGCCGCTCCCCTATGAGGAAGCAGCGCCCAAGAAGGTGATCGAGACGGCCGACGGCGAGCTGGAAACGGCCGACGACGATCTGGATATCGATGTCGATGACGACGGCGATTCGCCGGATAATGACGTCGATCTGGGCGGTGATGACGACCTGGGTGTCGAAGCCGCCAGCGATGACGACAGCGACGACAATTAACTGAAATTTGTTCTTGCCAAGGAGATTGCTGCCACCTAATGGCAGCGACCTCCGAGGTGCCGGACCCAACGGCGCTTCATTGGTACGGGGCCTTAGCTCAGCTGGGAGAGCGCCTGCATGGCATGCAGGAGGTCAGCGGTTCGATCCCGCTAGGCTCCACCAATTTTTCGGCCGACGGCATTGCCGGACATGGCCTGACCTTATGGATGCGGCCGGGCCGCCCATGATGGGGCCTTAGCTCAGCTGGGAGAGCGCCTGCATGGCATGCAGGAGGTCAGCGGTTCGATCCCGCTAGGCTCCACCAGTTCATCACAAAATTCTCGCGCGGTTCGCTATTTTGCGCGTTCGTTGCGCTTCAGACTCGCCAACGCGTCGCTTTCCTGCCATCGCGGGCGGCATGAAGGACGAATTGGCCATGCAGGCCGCCGAACAGGGCGACGATGACGCGATCCGCGCCATCCTGACGCAATTATGCGATGTAACGCAGATGGGTTTTGCGGCGGTGGCGCGCGTGACCGAGGATCGCTGGATCGCCTGCCAGGTGCTCGACAAGATCGCCTTTGGTCTGGAGCCCGGCGCGGAACTGGATATGCAGATGACGATCTGCAAGGAAATCCGCCAGACCGAAAATTATGTGGTCATCGACCATATCGATGCCAACATCGCGTGGCAGAAGCATCCGGTGCCGATCTTCTACGGTTTCAAAAGCTATGTGTCCTTCCCGGTCATTCTGGCGGACGGCAGCTTCTACGGCACGCTCTGCGCGATCGATCCTAAACCGCGCCTGGTCAGCGAGCCAGCGACCATTACGGTGATCGAAAACTTCGCGCGCGACGTCGGTGCCCTGCTGTCCGCCCGCATCCTGGCGCACCCGATGACTAACGGCACCGCGAAGGACGCAGGCCGCCCTCAGGCCGGCTGAACGAAGCTGTCCATCACCCGCTTGCGCCCGGCTGTCTCGAAATCGATCTCCAACTTGTTGCCCTCGATCTCCGCCACCGTGCCATAGCCAAATTTCTGGTGAAATATGCGCAGGCCTACGGCCATATCGTCGCGGCCCTTATTGCCCAGCGACACGGCCGACGCCCGCGCCTCGACGATCCGCACCGGCTCCCGGCTGAACTGGCCGGTCGTTTGCGCCCGCTGCCAGCCGGGACCGCGCCCTTCACCGCGCCCGACATGCGCAAAGGGGTCGTCCCGCTCCGACCAGTTGGCGCGCCATAGCGATGCGCCGCCGGTCATGCTGCTTTCCGATTCGACATGTTCGGGCGGCAATTCGCCCACGAAGCGCGACGGGATGCTGCTGGTCCACTGGCCATAGATGCGGCGATTGGCGGCATGGAGGATTGTGCAGCGCTTGCGCGCCCGCGTGATCGCCACATAGGCAAGCCGCCGTTCCTCCTCCAGGCTGTTTAGCCCACCTTCGTCCAGCGCCCGCTGCGAGGGGAAGATGCCTTCCTCCCAGCCTACCAGGAAGGTTGTGTCATATTCCAACCCCTTGGCGGCATGGATGGTCATGATCGTGATCTTGGCGGACTCCGCCTTCGCCTCATTGTCCATGACGAGGCTGACATGCTCTAGAAAGGCCCCAAGCGTCTCATATTCCTCCATAGCGCGGGCGAGTTCGGACAGGTTTTCCAGCCGCCCGGCGCTTTCGGTCGTACGCTCGGACTGTAGCATGGCGGTATAGCCGCTTTCGTCCAATATCTGCCGCGCCAGTTCGGCATGGAGCAATTGCGTCGCCCGGTCGCGCCAGCGCGCCAGATCGCCGATGAAATTGCCCAGCGACCGGCGCGCCTGCGGCGTCAACTCGTCGGTGTCGAGGATTCGCGCGGCCGCCAGCGCCAATGGTATTCCCTCCGCCCGCGCCAGCCGGTGCAGCTTCTCCACCGCCTTGTCCCCCAGCCCGCGCTTGGGCACATTGACGATCCGCTCGAACGCCAGATCGTCGGCCGGCTGGTTCACCAGCCGCAGATAGGCCAGCGCATCGCGAATTTCGGCCCGCTCATAGAAACGGAAGCCGCCAACGATGCGATAGGGCAGGCCGATCTGGATGAACCGGTCCTCGAACTCGCGGGTCTGGTGCTGGGCGCGGACCAGGATGGCGACCTCGTCCAGCGATCCGCCGCCCCGCTGGACTTGCTCGATCTCCTCACCGACGCGCCGCGCTTCCTCCGGCCCGTCCCACACGCCGATGACCTGCACCTTTTCGCCCACATCGATTTCAGTCCACAGCGTCTTGCCGAGGCGATTGCCATTCTCCGCGATCACCCCGGACGCCGCGCCCAGGATGTGCGGCGTGGAGCGATAATTCTGCTCCAGCCGGATGATGGTCGCACCCGGAAAATCCTTTTCGAATCGTAGGATATTGGCGACCTCTGCGCCGCGCCATGAATAGATGGACTGGTCGTCGTCGCCCACGCAGCACAGATTCTTGCGCGTCTGCGCCAGCAGCCGCAGCCACAGATATTGGCTGCTATTGGTGTCCTGATATTCGTCCACCATGATATATTTGAACCGCTGCTGATATCCTTCCAGCACGTCACGGTGCTTCTTCAATATCGTCAGAACATGCAGCAGCAAGTCACCGAAATCGCACGCATTTACCTGACGCAGGCGCGCCTGATAATCTGCATAGAGTTTCTGCCCCTTGCCATGGGCATAGCCTTCCGCTTCGCCCGCGCCGACATCCTCCGGGGTCCAGCCCTTATTCTTCCACTGGTCGATCAGCCCGGCGAGTTGCCGCGCGGGCCAGCGCTTCTCATCCACCCCCTCGGCCTGGATGAGCTGCTTGAGCAGCCGCAACTGATCGTCGGTGTCGAGAATGGTGAAATTGGATTGCAGCCCGACCAGTTCGGCATGGCGGCGCAGCATCTTGGCCGCGATCGCGTGGAATGTGCCGAGCCAGGGCATACCCTCCACCGCGTCGCCGATCATCCGGCCGACCCGCGCCCGCATCTCGCGCGCGGCCTTGTTGGTGAAGGTCACCGCGAGAATTTCGGACGGCCAGGCCCGCCGCGTGCCAATCAGATGCGCCAGACGCGCGGTCAGCGCCGCGGTCTTGCCGGTGCCAGCGCCCGCCAACACCAGCACTGGCCCCTCGGTCGTCAGCACCGCCTCCCGTTGCGGCGGATTGAGCCCGTCGAGATAGGGCGGATCATTGGGGGAGGGCGCAGGAACGGTCATGGCTGGACAACTAGGCATGGGGTGGATCGGGGGCAAGGGGCGCGGCTCTTGCGGTGAGAGGGCTTCTATGAGAACAAAAGGCGAATCATGCAAGGGAGCAGGTCGATGGTGACGGGACGATGCCAATGCGGGGCGATACGTTATGAAGCGGTTGGCGAACCGGCCTATAGCGCCATTTGCCATTGCAGCGATTGCCGCGCCAGCGCCGGTGCGCCGATGGTCGGCTGGGCGCTTTTCCCGCAGGACGCCGTGACCATCACCGGCGAACCGGTTCGCTACCAGTCGTCCGACAATGCTACGCGGCATTTTTGCGGCACATGCGGCACTGGCCTGTTCTACACCAATCCTGTCGTCTTCCCCGGCGCGATCGACATTCAGAGCGCAACGCTGGACGATGCTGCCGACCTGCCGCCGAAAGGTCATGTCCAGATGGCCGACGCCCTGCCATGGATGGCGACGGCGCACGAACTGCCCAAATATGATCGCTATCCCGACGGCCCCTAACACCTGTCGCGGTCCATCTGGCCGCGCCCGAGCCACGTTTGGCCGCGTCGGTGGAACGGGGATGTCCTGTATCCGGTTCTTGCCATGCTCGTCTGAGAATGAGCGACCTGCGGGTCGAAGAACATAGGAAAAGGATGATCCCGATGAAATCCATCATGCTGGCCGGCGTTGCGATGCTGAGCTTCACCACTTTGGGCGGCATGGCCGTCGCGCAAGACACGCCCGCGCCGAGCAGCCAGCCGCCCGGGGACGCCATGACGCCGCCGCCCGCCGATGCGCCCGCACCCGCCGATCCA
>JAVBXL010000193.1 GCA_030824575.1 bacterium
GGACGGATCGCTGATCCGCTCCATTTCCTGGTCCAGCCAGTCGCCGCGCCCGGTCTTGCGCAATTCTTCCAACATCTTGGGGAAGATCTGGATCAGATAGGTGACGTCGCCGATCGCATAGTCGATCTGCCGCTTGTCCAGCGGCCGCCGCGCCCAATCGGTAAAGCGCGCGCCCTTGTCCAGCACCACGCCCATCCACGCATCGACCAGATTGCCGTAACCGATCTGTTCGCCCAGGCCGAGCGCCATCGCCGCGATCTGGGTATCGAACATCGGGTGCGGCGTCTTGCCGGTCAGGTTGTGGACGATCTCGATATCCTGCCCGCCGGCATGGAAGACCTTCAGCACATCCTCATTCTCGCACATCAGGTCGAGCAGGGGCTTCAGGTCTATGCCCGGCGCCTTGGGATCGATCGCGGCCGCCTCATGGGGGTCGGCGACCTGCACCAGGCACAGTTCGGGCCAATAGCTGTTTTCCCGCATGAACTCGGTATCGACGGCGATATAGGGCGATTTGGCGATGCGGGCGCAGAAATCGGAAAGCGTCTTGCTGTCGGTAATCAGCGGATGAATTTGCATATGGTCTTCGATCTTATTATGGGCTGGCCCGCGTCCGGCGGACTGGTCAATGCTTGACAGCATAGGCCATAGCGGGACTGCAACAGTTTGTCATATCCGTAAAACATAGTTGAAAGACGCAAACGCCATGCACGCCTATCGCACCCACACCTGCGGCGCCCTGACCACAGCCGATGTCGGCAATGAGGTTCGCGTGTCGGGCTGGGTGCATCGCAAGCGCGATCATGGCGGCGTGTTGTTCGTCGATCTGCGCGATCATTATGGCATTACCCAGATCGTGGCGAAGGCGGATAGCGATCCGCTCCGCATGCTGGAATCGCTCCGCCTCGAATCCGTCGTGACGATCGACGGTCATGTCGTGGCGCGCGCGCCCGAAGCCATCAACCCCCGGATGGAAACCGGCGAGATTGAGATCGTGGCGGATAGCGTCACCATCCTGTCCACCGCCGCCGAACTGCCGCTGCCGGTCGCGGGCGAGCAGGAATATCCCGAAGACATCCGCCTGCGCTATCGCTTCCTCGACCTGCGCCGCGAAACGCTGCACGCCAACATCGTCAAGCGCACCAAGATCATCTCCGACATGCGCCGCCGCATGGAAGGGATCGGCTTCACCGAATATTCGACGCCGATCCTGACCGCGTCCAGCCCGGAAGGCGCACGCGACTTCCTGGTGCCCAGCCGCATCCATGCCGGCAAATTCTACGCCCTGCCGCAGGCGCCCCAGCAATATAAGCAGCTGCTGATGGTCGCGGGCTTCGACCGCTATTTCCAGATCGCCCCCTGCTTCCGCGACGAAGACCCGCGCGCCGATCGCCTGCCGGGCGAATTCTACCAGCTCGACCTCGAAATGAGCTTCGTCACCCAGGAAGACGTCTGGAACACGATGGAGCCGGTCATCGCCCAGGTGTTCGAACAATTCGCGGACGGCAAGCCGGTGACGCCATCGGGCAGCTTCCCGCGCATCCCACACGCCGAAGCGCTGCTGAAATATGGCAGCGACAAGCCCGACCTGCGCAACCCGATCCTCATCACCGACGTCACCGATCATTTCGTGGGGTCGGGCTTCGGCATCTTCGCGAGCCTGGTGGACAGCGGCAGCGTCATCCGCGCGATTCCCGCGCCGGGCGCGGGCGCTGGCAGCCGCAAATTTTTCGACGAGATGAACAATTGGGCGCGGGGCGAGGGCTATTCGGGCCTTGGCTATATCAACATCAAGGATGGCGTCCCCGGCGGCCCGATCGCCAAGAATCATGGCGAGGAAGCGACCGCCAAGTTGATCGCGGCGCTCGGCCTTGGTCCCAATGACGGCGTGTTCTTCGCTGCGGGCAAGGAATCGCAGGCCGCAAAGCTCGCCGGTCTCGCCCGCACCCGCGTCGGCGAAACGCTCGACCTGATCGACAAGGATCGCTTCGACCTGTGCTGGATCGTGGACTTCCCCTTCTACGAATATGACGAAGACACCAAGTCGGTCGACTTCGCGCACAACCCCTTCTCCATGCCGCAGGGCGGGCTGGATGCGCTCAACAATCAAGATCCGCTGACGATCAACGCTTATCAATATGACATGGTCTGCAACGGCTTCGAAATCGCGTCCGGTTCGATCCGCAACCAGTCGCCCGAACTGATGGTCAAGGCGTTCGAACTGGTGGGCCTGAGCCAGCAGGATGTGGAGGATCGCTTCGGCGGCCTCTACCGCGCCTTCCAGTACGGCGCGCCGCCCCATGGCGGCATGGCCGCTGGCGTCGATCGCATCGTGATGCTGCTGTGCGGCGCGCAGAATCTGCGTGAAATCACGCTCTTCCCGATGAACCAGCGCGCCGAAGACCTGCTGATGGGCGCCCCCAGCGCCGCCGAATTTAAGCAACTGCGCGAACTCCATGTCCGCGTCGTGGAGCCGCAGGCGAAGGCCTGATCCTCCACCAGCCTTGGAAGACATTGTTCGCGCAGAGGCGCAGAGGACGCCGAGATTTTTCTCTGTCCTCTCTGCGCCTCTGCGCGAATCCTCTTTTCCATCTTCCTGTCGCCACCATCATGCGGCCAAATTTGACTTTTCCCGCTCCAAAGCGTTGCCTGCCACAGCAACAGCATAGGAAGCGCGCATGACCATCGACCTTGCCGATTACGAACAGGGCGGGAAATATAAGGGCAATTACGACGCCGACTTGTCTGCCCTCCAGCAGCGTCTTGCCAAGATTCAGGTCGCGCATATCCTGCACGGCAAGCGCAGCGTCATCCTGCTGGAAGGCTGGGACGCGGCGGGCAAGGGCGGCATCATCAAGCGGATGAGCGCCGACTGGGATCCGCGCTATTATCAGGTCCACCCCATTTCCGCACCGACGCAGGAGGAGCGCGACCATCATTTCCTCTGGCGCTTCTGGACCCGCCTGCCCGCCAGCCGCAATATCGCGCTGTTCGATCGCAGCTGGTATGGCCGCGTGCTGGTGGAACGGGTTGAAGGCTTTTGTTCCAAAGCAGACTGGAAGCGGGCCTACGACGAAATCAACGCGTTCGAGCAGCAGCAGATCGAAATCGGCACTAATTTCGTCAAACTCTTCGTCCACATCACCCAGGAAACCCAGGACGAACAACTCACGCAGCGGCTCGACACGCCTTGGAAACGCTGGAAGACCGGCGCGGACGATTATCGCAACCGCGCCAAGCGGGCGGACTATCTCGACGCCATGCATGCGATGTTCAAGAAAACCGACAGCAAGCACGCGCCCTGGCAGGTGATCGACAATAACCACCGCAAGGCCGGCCGGATCGCGGCGCTGACCTATGTCGCGGACCGGCTGGAAAAGCTGGTGCCGATGGATTTTCCCGATGCAGACCCCGCGGTGATCAAGCTGGCGCAGGATGCGTTTGGCTATAAATCCAAATAAAAACAATTACTTGTAATAAAAGTGTCATGAAATTCTAACCGCGCATTTACCATTCGCGGTCTAAGCCGCTGTCCATGTTCGCAGCGCCCATCGCCATGCCCGACCCGTCCCTCGTCCCCGATCTGCCCCTGGCGAACCGGACGGCGGTCGTGCGCCTGGGCCAGCCGCTCAGCGAAGCGGTCGACTGGTTCCAGCGCGATTCGGGCTTGCGCCTGCTGCCGGTGCTGGATGCGCACGACCGCCCGGTGGGCGCGATCTACGAGCGCGACATGCGCCGCATCCTGTTCAATCCCTTCGGCCATGCGCTGCTGCGCAATCCCAGTTTCGGCGGGCGGCTGGACGATCATGTCCGCCCCTGCGCCACCGTCGATCGCACCGCCAGCGTGGAGACGCTGGTCGATCTGTTCGCGGCGCAGGGCGCGGGCTGCGACGGACTGATCGTCACAGACGCCGGCCTTTATAGCGGCGTCCTAGACGGCGGGCTGCTGCTACGGCTGGCGGCCGATCGCGACGCGCGGGTGGCGCTGGCGCGGACCGCGCGGGTCGAACAGATCACCCAGGAAAGCGCAGCCTTCCGGCAGGATATCGCGACGATGATCGCCGACATGGCGGCGATGGCCGAGCGGCTGTCGGCGCTGGCGGGGCAGGCGGCGGAGCGGGCCGCGGGCGACGGCGCCGATTCGGCCGCCATGGCTGTCGCTGCGGCGCAGACGGCCGAACGGCTGGCCGACCTGGCGTCGGGCGGCGTCGAACTTAGTCAGTTGTTCCGGGCGATGGAGGCCGAAGCGCAAGCGGCGGGCGCAGCGATATCGGAGGCGGCGGCGCGCAGCCGGTCCGGGGTCGAACGCAGCATGGCGCTGCGGGTCGAGGCGGACGGCATCGGCGAGATCATTGCCCTGATCGACAGCATCGCCCGCGCCACCGCCATGCTGGCGCTCAATGCCGGGATAGAGGCGGCGCGCGCCGGGGAGGCGGGGCAGGGCTTTGCCGTGGTCGCGCGCGAGGTAAAATCGCTCGCCCAGCAGACCCGCGACGCGGCGGCCGGCATCGCCGGGCGAATCGACCATATCCGCGCCGCCATCGGCGAAGTGGCGGCCGGCCACGCCCATATGGACGCCACCATGGCCCGCGCCGACCGGCTGTCGGCGGCGGTGTTCGAAGCGGTGGCGCGGCAGAGCCTCTTCAGCCGGACCATGGCGGACAGTGTGGCGGAGGCGGGATCGTCCAGCGCCCATATCCGCACCGGCGCGCGCCAGATCAGCGACAATGCCCAGGCCACCGTGCTGGCGGCGCGGGGGATGCGCGATGTCGCCGATCGACTGGCGGATGAAGCGCATCGGCTGGAGCAGCGCGCGGGCGGCTTTATCGCGGCCATCCACGCCGCCTGAATAATCCCACTGGCGTCCGCGCCAAATGGCGCTAGGCTGGCTTTCCAAAGGCGCCGCATTGTTAAAATGCAGCCACATAAAAGGAGAGGACGCCATGCTCGTGATGTTCGTCGGCACCGATCGCACCCAGACCGCGATCAACCCCGCGCAGGTCACCTTCGTCTCCCAGGTCAGCGACGGCACCCGCATCCGCTTCAGCGAGGGGCGCAGCGTCACTGTGACTGAGCCGATCGGGGCGGTGCTTGACAGCCTCAACCAGGCGCTACGCCCGCACGAATAGGGCGCAAAGACTTTAACGTCCGTTCGTTTCGAGCGAAGCCTGTCCTGCGCTTCGTCGAAGGGTCGAGAAACGCCAGGCACAGCTTTCTCGACCCGCCCGAACCGAACGGCAGGCTCATTCCGCCAGCTTCTTTGCCAGCGCCGCCTCCGCCCGCTGCGCATAGGCGCGGCAGGCGTTCGGATCGACGAACGGGTTCGGCGTGCTCGCCTTGCGCAGCTGCGCCAGTCTGCGGGCCTGGTCGTCGGCCGGATGCGACGGGATCAGCATGTCGCACCGCATCGCCTTCACCCGCGCAAAGCTCGTGCGGAAGGCGTCCACGAAGGGCGCATGCGCCGGATCGGCAAAGCGCCAGCCATCGGCCGCAACCGGATTGAGGCTGGCACCGAAGACGATCGTCCGGCACGCTTGGCCCTCGCAACTTTTCCAGCTCCAACTCATGCTGCCCAGCGTATGACCGGGCGTCGCATGGGCGGTGACGACGGTGTCCCCCAGCCGGATCGCCCCGCCATGGCGCGCCACGCGCAGCTTTGCGACGGCGGGAAACCGCGCCAGCCACGCCGCCTGCGGGTCGTCAGGGTCGCCGCCGCCGATCCGCAGCACTGCCGCCCCCGCCGCGCTGGCGATCACGGTCGCGCCGCTGTCCCGCGCCAGTGCGGCGATGCCGCCGGCATGGTCGAAATGCGGTTCGGTGGACAGGATCAGCTTCACGTCGCGGATCGAAAAGCCGAGCGCCGCGATATGCGCCTCGATATCACGCACCGCCTGCGGCACCGCGCCGTCGATCAGGATCAACCCGGCGCTGGTGTGGATCAGCGCGACGTTCAGCCCGCCAAAGCCAACCAGATAGCTATTCCCATAGAGCCGCACCGGCCCCTGCGGCGCCAGCCAGCGCTTGGAGGATTCAGGCGCGATCGGCCGCGTTAGCGGATCGTCTTCACCCGCCGCCCAGGCCGGACCGCTAAGGAACATCCCAGCCACACTGATACCGATGACCGCCCATGTCCGCATGATATCGTCTCCCTTTTTCCGTCTGTGGCCCATATTGCTGGGGAAAGCGCCGGACGACAAAACATCATTTCTCGACGGAGCTATGAGCCAGGCTTATGGCTATAGCCATGGACCGTGCCCAATTGCCCTTGAACGCCCTGCGCGCTTTCGAAGCGTCGGCGCGGCATCTGAACTTCACTAAAGCGGCGATCGAACTCTGCGTCAGCCAGGGCGCGGTCAGTCAGCAGGTGGCGTTGCTGGAGGCCCGGCTGGGCGCGCCGCTCTTCCGCCGCCTGCCGCGCGGGCTGATGCTGACCGATGAAGGCCGTGCGCTGCTGCCGGTGATGGGCGACGCGCTCGACCGCATCGGCGCGATTTTGGGCCGGATCGAGGGCGGCTATGCGCGCGAAGTGCTGAACCTGGGCGTGGTCGGCACCTTCGCGGGCGGCTGGCTGCTCGATCGGCTGGCGGATTTCGCACGCGCCTGCCCCCATATCGACCTGCGCGTCATGACCAACAACAACCGCGTCGATCTGGCGGGGGAGGGGCTGGACCTCGCCATCCGCTTCGGCGACGGTGCCTGGCACGGCACCCATGCCGCGCCGATCCTGCGCGCGCCGCTCGCCCCGCTCTGCACGCCTGAAATCGCGGCGCACCTGACCGATCCCGCCGCGCTCGCTCGCGAAACCCTGCTGCGCTCCTATCGCGCCGACGAATGGCCGCGCTGGTTCGCGGCGGCGGGCGCCGTCTGCCCGCCGCTGCGGGGGCCGCTGTTCGACAGTTCGATCCTGATGGTGCAGGCGGCCCTGCGTGG
>JAVBXL010000054.1 GCA_030824575.1 bacterium
GGGCATCGGTTCGATGGGCACGACCGGGGCGACAGGTTCGACGGGCGCGATCGGCTCTACCGGCGCAACAGGCTCCACCACGACCGGTGCCACAGCAGCTGGCGCCGCGATGATCGGATCGACAAATGGGGTAGGTGCCGGGGGCGTCGGCGCAGGGGGTGGCGCGGCGACCGGAACGGACGGTTCGACCGGTTCTTGCCCCTTGCGCTTGCCCGACAGCAGGAAGACCAGCGCGATGACGACCAGCAATGCGACCAGCAGCCACAGTCCATAGTCCATGAAGAATTCCTGCATCGCGCTCTGTCTCCCCTGCCAAATCCTGACGCTATTTAAGGATGCTTTGCAACCCGCCGCAAGAGCATGACCTATTGCGCCTCGCGCGCGACTTCTCGCCAGCCGATGTCACGGCGGCAGAAGCCGGTCGGGAAATAGAGCGCGTCCACCGCGGTATAAGCCGCCGCCTGCGCCGCGCCGACCGTATCCGCGGTCGCCGTGACGTTGAGGACGCGCCCGCCATTGGCGACCAGCGCGCCATTTTTTTCAGCGGTGCCGGCGTGGAAAATCTTCGCCCCGCCCTGCTCCGCCGCCGCGATCCCACCGATCGCGCCGCCCTTTTCGGGCGTGCCAGGATAGCCGTTGGCCGCCATGACGATGGTGAGCGCAGTGCGATCCGCCAGTTTGACCGGCCCCTGATCGGCCAGCGTCCCTTGCGCCACGGCGAGCAGCAGGTCGATCAGATCGCCGTCGAAGCGGGTCATCAAGACCTGGCATTCGGGATCGCCAAAGCGGGCATTATATTCGATCAGCTTGGGGCCGTCCGCCGTCAGCATCAGGCCGGCATAGAGGACGCCCGAATAGGGCATCCCCTCCGCCGCCATCGTCTCGACGGTCGGGCGGATGATAGTATCGATCACCTCAGCCTCCAGTTCCGCCGTCAGCACGCGGGCCGGGCTATAGGCGCCCATGCCGCCGGTATTGGGGCCAGTATCGCCATCACCGACGCGCTTATGGTCCTGCGCCGATCCGAAGGGCAGGATCGCGACGCCATCGGTGAGCGCAAAGAAGCTGGCTTCTTCGCCGGTCATAAATTCTTCCAGCACCACTTCTTCGCCCGCTGCGCCGAACGCGCCGGAGAACATGGTGTCGAGCGCCTCGATCGCCTCGTCGCGGGTTTCGGCGATGATGACGCCCTTGCCCGCGGCCAGCCCGTCGGCCTTGATAACCACCGGCAAAGTGAAATCGTCGAGCGCGGCGACCGCGCCGTCCTTGCTCGTGACGCGGACATAGGCGGCGGTAGGGATGTTCGCGCGCTGGCACAGATCCTTGGTAAAGCCCTTCGACCCTTCCAGTTGCGCCGCTTTCTTGTTGGGGCCGAAGACCGGCACGCCCATGGTGCGCAGATTGTCGGCAAGGCCATCAACCAGCGGCGCTTCCGGCCCGATCACCACCAGACCGATCGAATGGCGGGTGCAGAAATCAAGGACGGTGCGATGATCCGTCGCGTCGAGGTCGACCAGCGTGGCATGCTCGGCTATGCCCGGATTGCCCGGCGCGGCGTAGAGCGTATCGAGCCGGGGCGATTGCGCCAGCTTCCACGCCAGCGCATGTTCGCGGCCGCCGCCGCCAAGCAAAAGGATGTTCATGTCGCCCATGTCCCCGGATTTCGATGCCTATGACAGTTCGGGCCGCCTGTTAGCGGAGGAACGCGCAGGGGACAACGCGCCGCCGCTCAGCGTCAGCGAATTGTCTGGGATGCTCAAGCGCACGGTCGAGGACCGGTTCGGCTATGTCCGGCTGCGCGGCGAGATTTCAGGCTTCAAGCGGGCGGCGTCGGGGCATCTCTATCTGGCGCTGAAGGACGAAAATGCCGTGCTGGACGGCGTGATGTGGAAGGGCGGGGCGCAGCGGCTGGCCTTTTCGCCGCAGGACGGGGTGGAGGTGATCGCCACCGGCAAGCTGACCACCTACCCCGGCCGATCCAAATATCAGATCGTCATCGAGCGGATGGAGCTGGCCGGCGAAGGCGCGCTGATGGCGCTGCTGGAGAAGCTGAAAGCGAAGCTGGCGGGCGAAGGGCTGTTCGCGGTCGAGCGCAAGAAGCCCCTGCCCTTCCTGCCGCGCACGATCGGCGTCGTGACGTCGCCGACCGGTGCCGTCATTCGCGACATCCTCCACCGGCTGGCCGATCGCTGCCCGACCAATGTGCTGGTCTGGCCGGTGCTGGTGCAGGGGCAGGGCGCGGCCGAGCAGGTGGCGCGCGCGGTGCGAGGCTTTTCGGCGATGGACGGCAGCGGGCCGGTGCCCCGGCCGGACCTGGTGATCGTGGCGCGCGGTGGCGGGTCGATCGAGGATCTGTGGAGCTTCAACGAAGAGATCGTGGTGCGGGCGGTGGCCGACTGCACCATTCCGATCATATCGGCGGTGGGGCATGAGACGGATACAACGCTGTGTGACTATGCCGCCGACCGGCGTGCGCCGACGCCCACCGCTGCCGCCGAAATGGCGGTGCCGGTGCGGGCAGAATTGCTGGCGGGATTGACCGAGATGGGCCTGCGGGCCGGACGGGCCGTTCGGCGCGGCGCGGCGCAGGCGCGAGAACGGCTGGAGATGCAGGCGCGGCTGATGCCGACGCCCGACATGCTGCTCAGCCCCCAGCGGCAGCGGCTGGATGACGCCAGCGCGCGGCTCAATCGCGGTTTGAGCCACCGGCTCGTGGTGGCGCGCGCACACTTGAACGAGGCAGGCGGCGCGTTGCGACCGGCCCTGCTGCGCCAGCATGTCCAGCGCGCGGGCGAACGGCTCGACCGGCTGAAGCTGCGCCCCGACTATCTGCAACGCGCCTTGTCCGATCGCGCCATCGCCTTCGACCGGGTATCGCGCCATTTCGCCTCGCTCGATCCCGATCGGCCGCTGCAAAAAGGCTATGCGCGGGTGATGGCGCAGGGACGGCTGGTGCAGTCGGTGGCGGCGGCGCAGGCGGCGGGCCAGGTGACGCTCCATTTCAAGGACGGCACGGTGGAGGCGGCCATTGGCGATGCGCCCCCGCTTGAGAAGCGCCCGCCGGACGCTATATCTTCGTCATCGCGGCCGGTGCGCAAGACGCGCGAGGCGGACGCAACGCCGCAGCAGGATTTGTTTTCCTGAAGCGGCGAAGAAAGGCCTGACCCATGTTGATGTCCAACCGCGACCGGATCGCCCGGCTTCATTATATGCCCTATAGTTTCCGCGTGTTGCAGGCAGGCGACCACGTCCTGTGCGCCGTCACCGGGCGGAAGATCGCGCTGGAGGATCTGCGCTATTGGAGCATCGCGCGGCAGGAACCGTATGCCAACGCCGATGCGTCGGTGCAGGCGGAATTGCAGGCGCGGGGCGCGCGATGAGGCGGATCGGACTGGCGCTGCTGCTGGTCTGCGCCGGCACGGCGGGCGCACAGCCCAGCGCCCGTCCCGTGGAGACGCGGACCGATTTTCAGCTGACCGGCGCGGCGACGCAAGGCGGCACGCTGGTCGGCACCGCGCCCGCCGGGACGGTGGCGCTGAAGCTGGACGCGCAACTCGTGCCCGTGGACGCCGACGGGCGTTTCCTGATCGCGTTCGACCGCGATGCCGCGCCGACCGCGCGCCTGATCGCCCGGTTGCCCGATGCGCGCACGATCGAACGCACGCTGACCGTCGCCCCCCGCGCCTGGCAGATCGAGCGGATCGACGCGCCCATGCGGCCGACCAAGAGCACCGAAGCCTTTCTGGCGCTGCGCAAGCCGGAACTGGAGGCGATCGCCGCTGCCCGCGAGATAGTGACCGACGCGCAGGGCTGGCGACAGCGCTTCATTTGGCCGCGGATCGGGCGCATATCTGGGCTGTTCGGATCGCAGCGCGTCTATCAGGGGACGCCCGGCACCTATCATGGCGGCGTCGACGTGGCGGGTGCGACCGGCGTGCCGGTGATGGCGCCGGCCGACGGCGTGGTGATCCTGGCCGCCGCGGACAAACCCTTCACGCTGGAGGGGCATCTGCTGATGATCGACCATGGCCATGGCCTCAACAGCGCCTTCCTGCACCTGTCGAGGATCGAGGTGAAGGTCGGCGACCCTGTGGCGCAAGGGCAACGCATTGGCGCGGTCGGCGCGACGGGCCGCGCGACCGGGCCGCATCTCCATTGGGGGATGAAATGGAACGAGGCGCGGATCGACCCGATGCTGGTCGCCGGGCCTATGCCGAACGGGCTGTAAGGATCAGCTGACCCGCTTCATCCGCACGGCCCGGCCGCCCTCGACCTTGCCCATGAAGCTGCCCATTGCGGCGCGTTTCAGCTCGATCTTCTGGCCTGGCTTGGGATCGCGCGCGGTCATCGCCTCGGTCGTCATCCATTGGGCACCGTCCTCCAGGCCGATCTGCCACTTGCCATAGCCCAGGCTGCGAACCGACGCGATCGTGGCGTCGATATGGGTGACGCCCTCCGCCTGCGGCTTGTCGCCATCATCGTCGCCGCCGCCCAGGAAGGGCAGTTTGGGGAAGGAGAAGCCGAACAGCGTCTTGCGCGTCTTGTTGAGTTCGCTCTTGTCGAGCACCACCACCTCGTCGCGCTGGGCGGCTGCGTCCATCGCGCCGACCTGCTGGTCGAAACAGGCCAGGCGCGCGGCATTATCCGTTACGGTGCGGCATTGGAGCAGGTTAGTGAAGATTTCCGGCCGGGGCTGCTGCTTGGGCGCGGCCTGCGCCTGACCGATGACGAGCGGCCCGGCCAGAAGGCACAGGGATAGCACCAGAATCCCGTCATGCTTGCCATTCATATCCGCTCTTCCTTGTCCGAACCGTCTGCTGCCCCTTAGCATGCACCCGTAAAAGATGTCGTCAATATGACAGCCCCGCCAGATCCGCGCACCAGACAGCGCCACAATCGGTAGGTTGCCCTGCACCATGATGCATGATTGCTACATCTTGTTGTAACTTCGCGTAATTATCTTGCAATACAGGCGTAAAACAGCGGGCAGCGACGCTTGTTGCATTTATGATACAGCCACCTCCAAAAGCGGTCATCGCCCTTTTCCACCGCTTTACAGCGCCCTGAACCCCGCGCAGTTTCGCGGCCATCCATATAGGGGGATCGCTGTCGGGCACCATATCCCTCTGTACGGGCCACATCTGTGGCAGGCTATCTGCCAAACTCCAGAGCAAGGGACTGGACCGTGAAAACATTTTCGAAGAGGGCACTATTGCGTGCCAGCGCCGCACCGGCGATTCTGGGCGCGTCGCTGATCGCGACGGCTGCGTTCGCACAGGACGCACCGCAGGCGGCGGAAGCCGAAGCGGGTGACACCATCATCGTCACCGGATCGCTGATCAAGAATCCGAACCTGGCGCAGTCGAACCCTGTCCTGACGACGACCGCAGACCAGATCGAACTGAAGCAGAACAACACCGCAGAAGATATTCTGCGTGAAATTCCGGGCATCGTCCCAAGCATCGGTTCGGCCGTCAACAACGGCAACGGCGGCGCTTCGTTCGTCAACCTGCGCGGCCTGGGTTCCAACCGCAACCTCGTGCTGCTCGACGGCGACCGCATGGTCCCCGCGGAACTGAACGGCCGTTTCGACCTTAACAACGTCCCCGTCGCTCTGGTCGAGCGCGTCGACGTGCTGACCGGCGGCGCATCGACCACCTATGGTGCGGACGCGATTTCGGGCGTCGTCAACTTCGTGACCAAGTCCGACTTCTCGGGCCTGGAAGCGAATTTCTCGAACCAGATCACCGATGAAGGCGACGGCAACTACGTCCGCGCCGACGTGACCATGGGTGCCAATTTCGACGACGGCCGCGGCAACGTGGTGTTCGCGATCGGCTACCAGCAGTCGGACCCGGTCTATCAGGGCGGCCGCGACTTCTCGGTCGACAATATCGATTCCTACAGCGGCGCAATCGGCGGTTCGGGCACGGCGACCCCCTCGCGCTTCTCGCTGGGCGCGCTCGGCACCCGCCAGGTCACCGCAGACGGCACCGCCTTCCGCCCGACCAGCGCGTTCGACGCTTTCAACTTCAACCCGTACAACATCTTCCAGACGCCGTTCGAACGGTTCAACATGTTCGGTTCGGCCAAATATGAGATCAGCGACGCGGTCGAAGTCTACAGCCGTGGCATCTTCTCGAAGAACACGGTCAACACGATCATCGCGCCGTCGGGCGCCTTTGGCCTCAGCGTCCAGGTTCCGGTCAGCAATCCCTATCTGACCGCCGCCCAGCGCGCCGCTTTCTGCGCCAACAACGACTTCAATGCAGGCCTCGCCGGCATCCAGTCGCTGACCGTTGCCCAGTGCAGCGCGGCCGCCGCCGCCACCAGCACGTCGGACCCGAACTATCGTCAGTTCACCACGACCTTCTCGCGTCGTGCGACCGAATTGGGGCCGCGCGTTTCGGAATTCACCACCACCTTCTTCGACTATAAGCTCGGCGCGCGTGGCGGCATCACCGATTCGATCAGCTGGGATGTTTCGGGTGCCTATGGCGAATCGGAAAATATCCAGACCCAGACGGGTTACTGGCTGAACAGCCGCGTCCGCCAGGCTCTGCTGGCGACCAGCACCGACGCCTGCCTGACCGACACCAATGGCTGCGTCCCGCTCAACGCCTTTGGCGCGGACGGTTCGATCACCGACTCGATGAACAGCTATCTCACGGCCAACAGCCAGATCGCGACCAAGACCTCGCTGGCGCAGGTCAAGGGCCTGATCAGCGGCGACTTCGGCGTGACCGCTCCCTGGGCGGGCGACGCCGTCGGTTTCGCTA
This sequence comes from bacterium, assembly GCA_030824575.1. GTDB lineage: Bacteria > Pseudomonadota > Alphaproteobacteria > Sphingomonadales > Sphingomonadaceae > Sphingobium. The sequence continues at coordinate 6,780 of JAVBXL010000054.1, forward strand.
TCGGTGGCGAATATCGCAAGTACAAGGCTTCGCAGGAATCCGATTTGCTGTCGCAGTCGGGTGATCTGGGCGGCGCCGGCGGCGCTGCGCCGAACATTGCAGGCGGCTATGACGTCTATGAAGCCTATGGCGAACTCGTTGTGCCGCTGGTGCAGGACAAGCCGTTCTTCCAGGACCTGACCGTCCAGGGTGGCGCACGCTATTCCAAGTACAGCATCGATGCCGCCGGTTCGCCGGGCTACGAAACATGGACCTGGAATGTCGGCGGCAGCTGGACCCCGGTCGATGCGATCAAGATCCGCGGTAACTATGCACGCGCCGTGCGTGCGCCCAACATCGCCGAACTGTTCGCGCCCAACAATACCGGCCTGACCAACCTGTCGATCGATCCGTGCGCCGGATCGGCACCGCTGACCAACGCCAATCTGGCCGCAGTCTGCACCGCGCAGGGCGGCGGCGATTATCTGGGCCTGATCGAGAATGACCCGGCCGGCCAGATCAACGCCACGTCGGGTGGCAACCTGTCGGTTGGTCCAGAAAAGTCGAACAGCTGGAAGATCGGCGCTGTGTTCCAGCCCGACTTCATCCCCGGCTTCTCGGCGACCGTCGATTATTACAACATCAAGGTCACCGGGGCGATCACCACGCCGACCCCTGGCGACGCGATCAGCGCCTGCTTCGACAATCTGTCGGCGGCCAGCGCCAGCGATCCGGCTTGTACCGTCATCCGCCGCAACCCTGCGTCGGGTAACCTGTTCGGCGAATCGACCACCACCGGGGGCCTGTTCCTGGGCCTGTCGAACCTTGGCACGCTCAAGACCGACGGCGTCGACCTCACGCTCAACTATGATCGTGACATCGGCTTCGCCAAGCTGTCGCTCAGCCTGAACGGCAACTGGACGGGCAGCTCGAAGTTCCAGGCGTCGCCATCGTCGCTGAACCGCGAATGCACCGGCTTCTACTCGGTCAACTGCGCCTCCATTCAGCCCGAATGGCAGTTCTCGCAGCGCAGCACGCTGGCGTTCAAGGACTTCGACGTGTCGCTGCTGTGGCGCTACATCGACGGCGTAAGCTATGAGCCCGCCGCCTATGACGACGATCTGGCCGCTGCGGTTGGCGCAGGCTGCACCGACCCAGAAGGTGCTGATCCAGACGGCTGCATGGTCGACCCGGAATTCCGCAAGATCCCGGCCGAACATTATTTCGACCTGACCGGCCGGTTCCACATCACGGACAACCTGACGTTGACCCTGACGATGCAGAACGCGCTGAACAACAAGCCCAAGGTTGTGGGTTCGACCATCGGTTCGACCTCCTACAACAGCGGCAACGTCTATCCGTCGACCTACGACGCGCTGGGCCGCCGTTATGCCGCTTCGGTGAAGTTCCGCTTCTGATCCTTTCGATCAGGCATGAAAAAGGAGGGGCCGGTGGCGACACCGGCCCCTTTCTTTATAGAAGCGCTGCAATGTTGGCCGCCTGAGCGGATGATCAATCCAGCAGCGGATTGGGCAAGGTCATCGCGATGCCGCCCTTGTCCGCCAGCATCCGCGCCCATTGCGCGACCTTCTCCACCTCCTCGCGATGGAGTTCCAGGCCGCGCCGTGCGTCCTGCGCGCGCTGGCCGGGCGCGAAATCGCCGCCATCCTTGGCATTGCGCGCGAAGATCGGTCCGTTGACGATGCCAGCGATCGCGTGGTCGTCCAGCGCCAGGCCGAACAGCCGGGCGAGCGCCGCGAGACTGTCCGCCGGGCGGGCGACCAGCATGTCGCTGTCGAGCGTCGCCACCCGGTCGCCCAGCTTCGTGGCGATATCCTGAAACTGCCGTTGCTGCGCCAGCCAGCCGGCGGCCGCGACCTGGATGTCAGTGAGGCCCAGATAATCGTCGGGCGCGATGCCAAGCGGGGCCAGCATCCCTTCGCGCAGCAGCTTGCCAAACAGGTCGCGCACCCACAGCCGTCCCCACATGCCCTTGCGCGCGATCGAGGCGAGATAGGCGTCGAGCGGGGCATGGAGCAACAGCGCGCGCGCCTCGGGCCGTAGCGCCAGGATTACTGGGATCAGGGGATTGACGATGTTGGAGGGCTTCACCACCACCGCCTCGCCCGGCGCGAAGGGCCGCGCGAGCAGGCGCAGCCCCTCGTCCAGCACCCGCGCCACGTCCGGCCCTTTCGCGCCGCGGTGCCGCCAGCCGACCAGGTCGTTGAGCAGCACCGGCTCCTTCAGCCCCATCGCGACACCCCGATGGTCGAAGGCGGCGACGAGCAGGGTCGAGCAGCAATAGGCCGAATGGAAAATGAAATGGATGGGCGCAGGGGCCGGCGCCTGCGCCATCGCATCGGCGCGGCGCAGCACCAGCGGGGCATCCGCCTCGCCCAGATGCTGGTCGGTCAGGAAGGGCAGCGCGGCGTGGCGCGCCCGCGCGACGCGGCGCATGTGAAAAGCATCATGGCCCGGATCATAGCGGTGGGCGAGCCATTCGGCGCTGCCCATAACGTCGCGGATCGGCAGAGGGGTGAAGGTCATGGCTCCAGCTTTCGCACGGGTTTGGGCGGCGAACAAGGCGTGGGGACTTTAGCCCACTTGCCAGCGCATCCGCTTATGATAGCGATGATGGGCGAGAAGCTGGGGGGCTTTATGGATGTGACGATCGGACGCTTGTTGCAACAAGCCATCGAAGCGCGGCGGCAGGGCCGGGCGGCGGAGGCGGAGCGTATATTGGGGGAGGCACTGGCGCGCCAGCCGGGTGAGCCACAGTTACTGAACCTGCTGGGACTGATCGCGCTGGATCGCGGTGATTTTGCTGGCGCACGCACCCAGTTCCAGGCCGCGGCGCAGGCCGATCCGGGCGAAGCGGCGCTCTGGATGAACGTGGCGTCGGCCGAACGGGGCCTGGGCGCGGTGGAGGCTGAACGGGCGGCGCTGAACCGGGCGATCACCATCGACCAGCGCAACCTGATGGCGCAGATCCGCATGGCGCAATTGCAGCAACGACTGGACGAGGCGCAGGGCGCGGCCGACAGTTGGAACAAGGTGCTGGCGCTGACGAGCGGCATGACCGACATTCCGCCCCAGTTGGGCGAGACATTGGCGCAGGCGCGCCAGTTCGTCAGCGACCATCATGCCCGCTTCGCCGCCTTCGTCGAAGCGAAACTGGCCGAGCGGTTGGGCCAAGCCGACGCGGTGACGCAACGCCGGTTCCAGGCATGCCTCGACAGAGAGTTCGGCCGTCGCACCATCTATCAGAATCACTGTTCCGGCCTGCATTACCCCTTCCTGCCCGCCGACGAGTTTTTCGATCGCGGCCATTTCCCGTGGATGGCGCAACTGGAGGCGCAGACCGATGCGATTCGCGCCGAGTTTATGGCGATGATCGCCAAAGATGGCGGCACGGTCCGACCCTATGTGCGGCAGGAAGCCGGGACGCCGGAAAATAAGTGGACGGCGCTCGACGGATCGCTCGACTGGGGCGCGTCCTTCCTGTGGGAATATGGCGTGCGCAACGAGGCGGTCTGCGCCGCCTGTCCGCAAACCGTCGCGGCGCTGGAGGCATTGCCCCGCGCCGACATTCCGGGGCGCGCACCGTCGGCCTTCTTTTCGCTGCTCAAGCCCAAAAGCCGGATTCCCGCCCATACCGGCGTCACCAACAGCCGCGCCATCGTCCATCTGCCACTGGTCGTGCCGCCGGGCTGTTTCTTTCGGGTCGGCGGCGAAACGCGGGCCTGGGAAGAAGGCGTCGCCTTCGCTTTCGACGACACGATCGAGCATGAAGCGTGGAACGAGAGCGAGCATGTGCGCGCGGTGTTGATATTCGATGTGTGGAACCCGCATTTGTCGCTTGAAGAACAGCAATTATTGAAGCAATTCTATGCCACAGCCGATGCGAGTAAGACGAACGACGTCCGCTCGACCATCTGATCGACGGCAGGCAGCGGGGTTCATGCGGAGAGGCAGGACCGGCCAGGCCGCCTTTCTGGGAGATTATAGATGCCTATTTTGAAAAGCATGATCGCCGCCAGCCTGTTCGCCATGGCGATGCCCGCCCTGGCGCAGGACAAGCCAGCGGTGGATCGCAACGATCCCAGCGCGACCCGTTGCAAGCGAATAGCCGTCACCGGATCGCTGGTGCGCAAGGAGCGCATCTGCAAGACCAATGCGGAATGGCGGGCGATGAGCGAGCAGCAGAATCGCGATGCCGACGATTTGATCACCCGCAGCCGCGCGGGGATGAACCCCAGCGGCTGATCGCTTTCGCTTTTCGATACGCCATTCGGGAAAAGGCCCGCCGAATCGACCGGCGGGCCTTTCTCCCTTATGCAACCGTCAGCTTGAGCGCGCCGTCGCCATCTTCCACCCGCACCGTCGATCCGTCAGGCACTTCGCCACGCAGGATCAGATCGGCGAGCGGGTCTTGCAGGTAACGCTGCACCGCGCGCTTGAGCGGCCGCGCGCCATAGACCGGGTCATAGCCGACCCGGCCGAGCCAGGCCCGCGCCTCGTCCGTCAGGTCGAGCAGGATCTTGCGGTCCTTGAGCAGCTTGCCGATGCGCGCGACCTGAATGTCCACGATCGGCGCCATATGGGCGGCACCCAGGCGGTGGAACAGGATCACCTCGTCCAGCCGATTGAGAAATTCCGGACGGAAGTGACCGCGCACGATCTCCATCACCTGCGGCTCGACCTTCTCCACCGGCTCGTCATCGGCGAGGCCCGTGAGATACTGGCTGCCCAGATTCGACGTCAGGACGATGATCGTGTTGGTGAAATCGACCGTGCGCCCCTGCCCGTCGGTCAGGCGGCCGTCGTCCAGCACCTGAAGCAGGATGTTGAAGACGTCGCCATGCGCCTTTTCGACCTCATCGAACAGCACGACCTGATAGGGGCGGCGGCGGACGGCTTCGGTCAGGACGCCGCCTTCCTCATAGCCGACATAGCCCGGAGGGGCACCGATCAGCCGGGCGACCGAGTGCTTCTCCATGAATTCGCTCATGTCGATGCGCACCATCGCGCTGTCATCATCGAACAGGAAGCCGGCGAGCGCCTTGGTCAGTTCGGTCTTGCCGACGCCGGTGGGGCCGAGGAACAGGAAGGAGCCGAGCGGGCGGTTGGGGTCTTGCAGGCCCGCGCGTGAGCGGCGCACGGCGGTCGCCACGGCTTTCACCGCTTCGGCCTGGCCAATGACGCGCTTGCCGATCGTCTCTTCCATCGCCAGCAGCTTTTCGCGCTCGCCGGTCAGCATCCGTTCGACCGGGATGCCGGTCCAGCGGGCGACGACGCCCGCAATGTCCTCCGCCGTCACTTCCTCGCGCAGCATTGCGCCTTCGGACGCCGTTTCCGCTTCGGCCAGACGCTTTTCGAGTGCGGGGATGGTGCCGTAGGATAGCTCGCTCATCTTCGCGAGGTCGCCGGCGCGCTGCGCCTGCTCCAGTTCCAGGCGCGCGGCGTCGAGCTGTTCCTTGATCTTGGCTTCGCCGGCGATCTTGTCCTTTTCCGACTGCCAGCGCTGGGTCAGCGCAGCGGATTGTTCCTCCAGATTGGCGAGATCTTCTTCCAGCGTAGTCAGACGATCGGCCGACGCCTTGTCCGATTCCTTCTTCAGCGCCTCCCGCTCGATCTTGAGCTGGATGATGCGGCGGTCGAGATTTTCGATCTCTTCGGGCTTAGATTCCACCTCCATGCGCAGGCGCGATGCGGCCTCGTCCATCAGGTCGATCGCCTTGTCGGGCAGGAAGCGGTCGGTGATGTAGCGGTTGCTGAGTGTCGCGGCACTCACCAGCGCGCCGTCGGTGATGCGGACGCCGTGGTGCAACTCATACTTCTCTTTCAGCCCGCGCAGGATGCTGATCGTGTCCTCGACCGTGGGTTCGCCGACAAAGACCGGCTGGAAGCGCCGCTGGAGCGCGGGGTCTTTTTCGACATATTTGCGATATTCGTCGAGCGTGGTCGCGCCGATGCAATGGAGTTCGCCGCGGGCGAGCGCGGGCTTGAGCAGATTGCCCGCATCCATCGCGCCTTCGGACTTGCCCGCGCCGATTAGTGTGTGCATTTCGTCGATGAACAAAACGACATGGCCTTCGGCGGCTTTCACCTCGTCCAGCACGCCTTTCAGACGCTCCTCAAACTCGCCGCGATATTTGGCACCCGCGATCAGCGACCCCATGTCGAGCGCCATCAATGTGCGGTCCTTGAGCGTATCTGGCACGTCGCCATTGGCGATGCGCAGCGCCAAGCCCTCGGCGATCGCGGTCTTGCCGACGCCGGGGTCGCCGATCAGGACCGGGTTGTTCTTGGTCCGCCGCGCGAGGATCTGGATGGTGCGGCGGATTTCCTCGTCCCGGCCAATGACCGGGTCGAGCTTGCCCGCGCGCGCCGCTTCGGTGAGGTCGCGGGCGAATTTCTTGAGCGCGTCGTAGCGATCTTCCGCGCTCGCCGTGTCGGCGCTGCGGCCCTGGCGCAGGCTGTTGATCGCGGCGTTGAGCGCTTCAGCCTTCACTCCGGCGGCGGCGAGCGCCTTGCCCGCCGTCGTGGTGGTGGCGAGGGTCAGCGCGAGCAGCAGGCGTTCGACGGTGACGAAGCTGTCGCCCGCTTTCGCCGCGACCTGCTCAGCGCTGTCGAGGACGCGCACGGCGTCATTGTCGAGGCCAGGCGTCTGCTGCGCGCCGGAACCGGACACGGATGGCACCTTGGCCAACGCTGCGTCGATGTCGCGCAGCGCGACTTGCGCTGTGCCGCCCGCCGCCTTGATGAGGCCGGACGCCATGCCCTCGCTGTCTTCCAGCAGGGCTTTCAACAGATGTTCCGGGCCGATGCGCTGATGGCTCATGCGGATCGCGACGGTCTGCGCCGATTGCAGGAAGCCCTTGGCGCGGTCGGTGAATTTTTCGAGGTTCATGTTATCCCACTCACATCAGATGCTGCTGATGTAGTGTTGCTCAAAAAGCACACAAGGGGCGATGCGTGATTCTCCTAGTGGGATGCCTTCTCCGCCTGTGGGGCGAACAGGTCACCGAAGAAATCCTTGGCGAACCAGCGAGGCGGCGCATCACCGTCCGCCATGGCGAGGGTGAGGCGGTAATTGGCCTCCGCAAAGCGCGCGCCGGCGGTCCAGTCGATCTTTTGCGTCATGTCGTCGCCTGGGCGATGATAGGCGCCGCCCAGGAAGTCCCCCCACGCCTTCTCGCCGCCATTGGCGTAGCCGGTGGCCAGGAATACGGCAGGCACGCCCTGCTTCACGAACATATAATGGTCCGATCGCACGAAAATGCCCTCTTGCGGCATGGGATCGGGCGAGAGCGTGATGGTCATGGGCGCCACCGCCTTGGCGACGATCGGTCCCAGGGTCGAATGATCCGCGCCAAAGGCGATGACGTCGGTGAAGGGATAGAGCAGCAACGGCATGTCGAGGTCGACATTGCCGACGATCTGGCTGACCGGCACGCTGGGATGGCGGGCGAAATAATCTGCGCCCAGCAGCCCCTTCTCCTCCCCGGTGGAGGCGAGGAAGATGATCGAGCGACGCGGCTTTTGCGGGGATTGCGCCATCGCGCGGGCGACCTCCAGCATGGTCGCGATGCCCGCCGCATTGTCGAGCGCGCCATTGTTGATGCGGTCCGTGTCAGGCTTATCGTCGGCTTTCGCCTCGCTGACCCCGATATGGTCGAGATGGGCGGACAGGACGACATATTGGTTTTTGAGAACCGGGTCGCTGCCGGGCAGGATGGCGACGACATTGGGGCTGGAGACGCGCTTGCCCACGCTATCCACCTGGATACGGGCGCTACCCTTGAGCGCGAACCCCTTTGGCTTGCCGCCCGATTTGTCGGCGAGTTTGCGGATCGCGGCGATCGACTGGGGCGCGCCGGCGAACAGCGCGGCGACCGCCGGTTCGTTCAACGTCGCGGTGGCGCGGATGCCTGGCGCGTCGACATGCGCCTTGCCGTCGGTGTCGACCCAGGTGAAGTCGGGATCATTGGCGAAGGCCAGCATCCGTGCCCAGGGCCGCGCCTTCATCGATTGGAGCGTGCCGACGCTGAGCATCCCGACCGCGCCATGCGACTGCGCCACCTTAGCCTTGGTCGCGGACAGATGCGCGCCCTCCTCGCTCGGCAACCCCTTGGGATAGCCGCGCAGAGTCACGACGATCTTGCCCTGCACGTCCAGCCCGGCATAGTCGTTAAGGCCCATGCGGGCATTTTCGATGCCATAGCCCACGAACACCAAGGGCGCCGACAGATCGACCTTCGGTTCGTCGGGATTCAATCCGACGATGACGTCCGTGCCGTGCGTCCAGCTTTTGGTCCCGCCGGGGCCGGTCAGGGTCAGCACGGCGGGCGTCGCGGTCCGTTCGGTCCGCTGGAAGCCGATGCGCTGGAGCCAGCTTCCGTCATCACCGGCAGGCTTGAGGCCGAGACCGTCGAACTGGCTGGCGACATAACGGGCCGCGATTTCATGCCCTTCGCTGCCGGTATCGCGGCCTGCCAGCAGGTCGTCGGCCAGAAATTCGACATGGGCGCGCATGGAAGCGGGGGTGAATACCGGGTCGGCGGCATTCTGTGCCGGGAGGGCGGCGGGGAGCAGCAGCGCCGTCATGGCGGCGAGAGCAAGAGCGGTTTTCATGGCGGAGCGCTTTCCACTGGATGGCGGGTTGCGCCGAGGATTGCCGCCGTGCTGCGACCCTGTCCAGCAATAAGCGTATTGCGCGTCTAAAACGGCCCGCTATGCTGCATCCATTGTTGTACCGGCCGCGTTCTGCCCTGGTTCTGCCGATGCTAATCCCCCCTTTTCATGAGGTTCTCATGGCCCTTTTCCCGATGTCGCGCCGCCTGTCCCTGATGATGGGCCTGTCGGTCCTGGCGCTGTCTCCTATGGCGCACGGCGCCACGGCCCAAGCCAGCGCCGCCCCCGCGCCGATCGCCAGCCTGGTGTCGCAGGTGGACATTCCCTATCAGGAATTCACGCTGAAGAACGGGCTTCGGGTGATCGTCCACACCGACCGCAAGGTGCCGATCGTCGCGGTGTCGATCTGGTATCATGTCGGGTCGCGCTACGAACCGGCGGGTAAGACCGGCTTTGCCCATCTGTTCGAACATCTGATGTTCTATGGGTCGGAAAATGCCGATGGCCCCTTCTTCGGGCGGCTGGAGGATATCGGCGCGACCGACTGGAACGGGACGACCTGGTTCGATCGCACCAATTATTTCGAGACGGTGCCGACCGGCGCGCTGGACCGGGCGCTGTTTCTGGAATCCGACCGGATGGGCCATCTGCTGGGCGCGGTGACGCAGACCAAGCTGGATACCCAGCGCGGCGTGGTGCAGAATGAAAAGCGGATGGGCGAGAACGAGCCCTATGGCCTGGTGGAATATGCGCAGCTCGCTGCGCTGCTGCCCGAAGGCCATCCCTATCGCCATTCGACCATCGGTTCGATGGCGGACCTGAACGCCGCCAGCCTGGGCGACGTCCAGACCTGGTTCAAGACCCATTATGGCCCCAACAATGCCGTGCTGGTGCTGGCCGGCGACATCGACGTGCCAACGGCCAAGGCCAAGGTGGAGAAGTGGTTCGGCAACATCGCCGCGGGTCCCGCGCCCCAGGATGTCGACGCGACCGTGCCCACGCTGCCGCAGGATGTTGACAAGACGCTGCACGACAATGTTGCTGCCACCCGCCTGTATCGCAACTGGGCGGTGCCGGGGGTCAATTCGGCCGACCTGCAACAGTTGGACCTGGCCATGACGGTATTCGGCGGTCTTGGATCGTCACGCCTGGACAATGCGCTGGTGCGCGATGAAAAGGTGGCGGTCAGCGTGAAGGCCAGCATCCAGCCATTCGAGAAGCTGAGCTTTGCCGAAATCACCGTCGACGTGAAGCCCGGCGCCGATCCGGTGGCGGTGGGCAAGCGGCTGGACCAGTTGTTGGCGGACTATCTGGCCAAGGGGCCGAGCGCCGACGAAGTGCTGCGCGCCGCGACGCAGCAGGCGTCGGGCACCATATCGGGCCTGGAGAAGGTTGGCGGCTTTAGCGGCAAGGCGGTGACGCTGGCCGAGGGTGCGGTCTATTCCAACGATCCCGCCAAATATAAGAAAGACCTGGCCGTCTATGCCGGGGCGACGCCGGCAACGGTGAGCGCCGCCGCGCGCAAATGGCTGGGCCGGCCGGTGCTGCGCCTGACCGTGGCGCCGGGCGAGCGCAGCGCCGCCGACAATGCGCTGGCGGGGAATGCGACGCATAGGCCCGCCTTCTTCCGCAATCCCGATGCTGCCGCACCCGTCGCGGCCACGCCCCCGGCCCCGACCAAGATCGCTGAGCCGCCGATCGAGCCGGTCAAGGATCTGGACTTCCCCGATGTCGAACATGCGACGCTGAAGAACGGCATCCCGGTGGTCCTGGCGCATCGCGCGACCGTGCCGACGGTGCGGGTGTCGGTCGCCTTCGACGCGGGCAATGCCGCCGACGATCGCGCCAAGCTGGGCACGGCGGGGCTGACCGCGGCGCTGCTGGACGAAGGCACGACGACCCGGTCGTCGGTGCAAATCGCCGAGGAGCAGGAGCGCCTTGGCGCATCGATCAGCACGGGCAACAGCATGGACCGGACCAATGTCGGCCTGTTCGCGCTGAAACCCAATCTGGACGCCTCGCTGGGCTTGCTGGCCGATGTGATCCGCAACCCGGCCTTCGCGCCGGCCGAAGTGGAGCGGCTGCGCGGACAGGTGCTGACCGGCATCCAGGCGGAAAAGACGTCGCCGATGTCGATTGCGCAACGGATGCTGCCGCCGCTCCTGTACGGGCAGGCGCACCCCTATGGCATCCCCTTCACCGGGTCCGGCACCGAAACTGGCGTCAAGGCGGTGACGCGGGCGGACCTGACGGCGTTTCACGACGCCTGGCTGCGGCCCGACAATGCGACGATCTTCGTCGCGGGCGATACGACCCTGGCCGAACTCATGCCGCTGCTGGAAAAGCGGTTCGGCGACTGGAAGGCACCCAGGACGGCGAAGGGCGTCAAGACGTTCCGCATGGACCGGATGATGCGCCCGGCCAAGATCGTGCTGATCGACAAGCCGCAAAGCCCCCAGTCGATGATCCTGGCGGGGCTGTTGACCAACAAGTCCGGGACCGACAATCCGGTGACGTTGCAGACGGCCAACGAAGTGCTGGGCGGCGCGACATCCTCGCGGTTGTGGATGGACCTGCGCGAAACGAAAGGCTGGGCCTATGGCGTGGGCACGGCGCTGTCCGGGGTCAAGGAAACCATCCCCCTGCTGGTCTATGCCCCGGTGCAGACCGACAAGACCGGCGAATCAATCCAGGTGATCCGAAAGGATATGACCGAGTTTCTGACGACCAAGGGCACGACGGAGGCCGAGCGCAACCAGACGATCAACAGCCAGATCCTGTCGCTGCCCGGTAGTTTCGAAACCTCTTCGGACCTGCTGAGCGCGATGATGCGCAACAGCCTGATCGGCCGGCCGGACGATTATTATGAGACGCTCCCCAAAACCTATCGCGCCATGACCGCCGCCGATTTCGACAAGGCCGCGCGCGAGGCGATCAACCCCGATCGGTTGATCTGGGTCGTGGTCGGCGATGCCAAGCTGGTGCGACCGCAGCTTGACGCGGTGGGCTTGCCAGTGGAAATGGGCACATTGGCTGATTGACGCCAACGTAAAGGAGATTGGATATGGCAAGTGTCGATGGCGCTTATGATTGCGTGGCCAAGACGCCGATGGGCGACCAGAAGGGCGTGTTCACCGTCGTCAGCAGCGGCGACCGTTTCAACGGCACCTTTGCCGGGATGATGGGGTCGCTGGACGTGGTCGATGGCAAGGTCGATGGCGACACGCTGACCTGGAAGATGGAAATGACCATGCCGATGCCGATGACGCTGGAATGCGAGGCGCAGGTGGCGGGCGACGCCATCACCGGGACGATGCAGCTGGGCGCGTTCGGGGCGTCGGCCTTTAACGGGACGCGCCGGGGGTAAGATGCTTTGACTGTACTCCCGCGCAGGCGGGAGTACAGTTCAGACCGCAGGACTGGACTCCCGCCTGCGCGGGAGTACGGCGCATTTGCCGGTTGATCGCACGGCCACTGTCCGTTGTGCGACAGCGAGCGAGACAGTTGTACGCCGTTGACATTTTTCATTAGTTAGCTATCTAATGGAAATGCCTCAGTCAGAACCCAAGCGCGCCCTGGCGCATAAAATGGCCCCGGTCGCCCGCGCCTGGCGGCAGTTGGCCGACACCGCATTGGCGGAATTCGGCGTGTCCAACAGCGCGGCATGGTGCCTGATCCATATCGACCGGCTGGGCGGTGAGGTGGGCCAGAGCGCGCTGGCCGAGTCGCTGGACATCAGCCAACCCTCTTTGGTTCGTACATTGGACCAGGTGCAGGCGGCGGGGCTGGTGCAGCGCGCGCAGCACCCGGACGATAAACGATCCAACGTCATCATCCTGACCGACATTGGGCGCGATCTGGTAGGCCGGATCGAAGCGAAACTCGACGCCCTGCGGGTCGAATTGCTGAAGGACGTGCCGGACGGCGCGATCGAGGTGACCGTGTGGTTGCTCGACCTGCTGAGCCTGCGCATCGCCGAGCATAAGAGCCCGGCGTGAGCATTCGGCCATGAGCGGCACGATCATTGGCGAGCGCTTCGGCGTGCCGGCCGCGCTCTTTTCGGTGAAATGCCTCGTAGCGGCCATATTGGCGCTTTATGTCGCGTTCAGCATCGGGCTGGAGCGGCCCTATTGGGCGTTCCTGACCAGCTATATCGTCGCCCAGCCGATGGCCGGGGCGGTGATTTCCAAGGCGGTGTTCCGCGCCGTCGGCACATTGGTCGGCGCGATGTTCGCCGTCGCCATCGTGCCGCCGCTGGTCAATGCGCCCGAATTGCTGGTGCTGGCCATGGCGTCATGGCTGGCGCTGTGCGTGTTCGTGTCGCTGATGGATCGCACGCCGCGATCCTATATGTTCGTGCTGGCGGGCTATACCGCCTGCCTGATCGTCTTCCCCGACGTCGATACGCCGCAGACCATCTTCACTGTGGCGTCGCTGCGCGTGCAGGAGATTTTGATCGGTATCGCCTGCGGCAGCCTGGTCCATAGCGTTGTGTTGCCCGGATCGGTCACCAACACGCTGCTGGCGCGGGTGGCGGCGATGCTGCGCGATGCCGAGCGCTGGAGCCGCGACGCGATCGCGACGGAACCGGTGGCGGGGCTGGACGCGGAGCGCCGCCGGTTGGCGCAGGACGTCACTGAATTGCACCAGATGTCGGTCCACCTGCCCTTCGACATCAGCCGCCTGGCACCGCGGGTCCGCACCGTGCGCGCGTTGCAGGACCAGTTGTCGATGCTGCTGCCGCTGGGCGCGGCGGTGGAGGACCGGCTGGCGCAGTTGAAGGCCGCCAATGGCGGGACCGTGCCAGCGCAGGTCGAGACGCTGATCGCCGATGTGCGCGCCTGGCTGGATTCGCCGGTGGTAGACAATGACAGCCGGGCGCAGTTGGCGCAGGCGCTGATCGACCGCTGCGCCGCCATGGAGCCGGCGGCGACACCCGACATGGGCTGGGCCGACATGATGCGGCTGAGCCTCTATGCCCGGCTGGCCACGTTGATCGCGGTGCATCGCGACTGCCGCGATCTGCACGACCAGATGGCGACGCACAGCCGCGCCGCCGTGACGCCAAGGGTCGCGCAGCTGCTGGAGGGTCGCCGCAATCGCGAGCTGCACCGCGATTATGCCAGCGCGGCGCGCGGCGCGTTCAGCGCGTTCATCACCGTGACGCTGGGCTGCGCGATCTGGATATTGAGCGGGTGGAAGGATGGCGGGACGGCGGTGATGCTGGCAGGCGTGTTCCTGGCCTTGTTCGCGGCGGTCGACAATCCGCTCGCGCCCTTGAAGGGCTTCATGATCGGCACGATCGCGGCGTCGGCGCTGGGCGCGCTCTACGGCTATGCGATCATGCCGCGGCTGGACGGATTTGCGATGCTGGCGCTGGCCTATGCGCCCGCCTTGCTGCTGCTGGGCGCGATGATGGCATCGCCGCGCTGGGCCGGGATTGCGCTGCCCACCCTGCTGGGGCTGGGCAGCCCGGTGCTGCTGTCGAGCCGCTATGTCAGCGAATTTGGCAGCTATGTGAACGGCGCGGTGGCGCAGATCGTCGGCATCTGGTTCGCGATCATCATGGCCGGGCTGTTGCAGTCGGCCGGGGTCGAAGGCGCGATCCGCCGCACATTGCGCGCGGGCTGGACCGACATCGCCAATCGCGCGACATTGATGCGCCCGCCCGACCTGCGCGGCTGGATCAACCGGATGCTCGACCGGATCGCCCTGCTCGCTCCCCGGCTGGCGGCGACTCGCGCCGACAGCGGCAAGCCGCTCTACGACGCGCTGCGCGACCTGCGCACCGGGGTCGCGATCGGCGAGCTACGCCAGTTGCGGCTGGACTTGCCGATCCAGGAAGGCGCGCCGCTGGCCGCCGTACTGGGCGGGGTCAGCCGCCATTATCGCGGGCTGGACCCGGACGGGCCGGCACAGGCCGATCCCGCGCTGCTGCACGATATCGACAGCGCCATTTGCGATATCAGCGCCCATCCGCGCCTGCCGGTGCGGCGGGAGGGCGTGCTGGGGCTGGTGAGCCTGCGCCGCAACCTGTTCCCCGACGCCCATGCCTATCGGAGGGCCATCGCATGACCGGCGAAATCGCCCTGGGGGGCATCTATATCCCCACCCTGTTGCTGCTGGCGCTGGTCGCGCTGGTGCTGAGCTGGGCGCTGACCCGGCTGATCGGTGCCTTGGGCCTCTATCGCTTCCTGGCCTACCGCGCCGCGGTGGACCTCAGCCTCTTCATCCTGTTGCTCGGCGCCCTCGCCCTGCTCGTCCCCACCTTTGGAATCCGTCTATGAACCGCCTGTCCACCACGCTCGTTCGGAGCGCCGCCACCATCATTCTGGTCATCGCCGCCGCGCTGGTCGCGATATGGATGTGGAATCATTATGAGCGCAGCCCCTGGACGCGCGACGGGCGGGTGCGCGCCGACGTGGTGCGGGTGACGCCCGATATCAGCGGGCTGGTGACGTCGGTCGCGGTCCGCGACAATCAGCGGGTGAAGGCCGGCGACCTGCTGTTCGTGATCGACACGCCGCGTTATGCGCTGGCGCTGGACCAGGCCAAGTCGCAGATCGCCAGCGCGCAGGCGACGCTGGCGCAGGCGCGGCGGGAGGCGCGGCGCGACCTGGCGCTGGGTGATCTGGTGGCGGCGGAGACGCATGAGCAGAATGTCGCGCGGGTCGAGACGGCGCAGGCCGCGCTGACCGAGGCGATGAGCGCGCGCGAGGGCGCGGCGCTGAACCTGCAACGGACGAAGGTCTTGGCGTCGGTCAATGGCGTGGTGACGAACCTGGACCTGCATCCGGGCGACTATGTCGGCGCGGGCAGCCAGGCGCTGGCCCTGATCGACAGCGATTCGATGCGGGTCGAGGGCTATTTCGAGGAAACGAAGCTGGGGCTGATTTGCGTCGGCGCGCCCGTGACGGTGCGGTTGATGGGCGAGTCGCAGGATCTGCATGGCCGGGTGGAGAGCATCGCCTTTGGCATTGATGACGACAGCCGGACCAATTCGGGTAATTTGCTGCCTGCGGTGGAGCCGACCTTCAGCTGGGTGCGGCTGGCGCAGCGGATTCCGGTGCGGGTGAAGCTGGACAAGGTGCCAGAGGGATTGCGGCTGATTTCGGGGCGGACCGCGACGGTGACGGTGCAGCCAGCGGCGAAGGACAAGGATGGCAAGGCGGGAGTTTGCCGTCATGGATGAGTGGAGCAAAAAACGAGGAACAGGGAAGGGGATTGCGGTCTCCTTGTTGGCATTGAGCCTGTCCGCCTGCGCGACCGCCGGGCCGGATTATCGGCCGCCTGAACAATCCGCCGCCACCGCGCCCGCCGCGACCGGGGCGTTTCATTCGGCGCAGGGCGGACCCTATAGCCAAGCCGACCTGCCCGACCATTGGTGGCGCCTCTATGCCGATCCGCAGCTCGACGGCCTGATCGAACAGGCGCTGGCCGCCAATACCGACCTGCGCCAGGCTAACGCCAATCTGGCCCAGGCGCAGGCGGTGCTGCGCGAGGCAGAGGCCGGGCGCGCGATCACGACCGGGATCAGCGGCGGGGCGACGCTGTCGCGGCCGTCCAGCACCGGATACAGCCTGCCGGGCGTGGTCGGCTATGATCTGGGCCTGTCCGCCAGCTATCCGCTCGACCTCAATGGCCGGATCAAACGTGCGATCGAGGCGAGCGGCGCGGACGTCGAGGCGAGCGCAGCGGCGCGCGATTATGTGCGGGTCAGCGTCGCGGCGGCGACGGCGCGCGCCTATGCGCAGGTGTGCGCGGCCAATTACAGCCTGGGCGTCAACCGCCAGGTGGTGGCGTTGCAGCGCGATACGCTGACCGCAACGCAGCGGCTGGCCAGAGGCGGGCGCGGCACGGCGTTCGACGTCAGCCGGGCGCAGGCGGCGGTCGATAGCAGCGCGGCGGCGCTGCCCGCGTTCGAGGCGCAGCGGCAGAATGGGCTGTATCTGCTGGCGACACTGCTGGGGCGGCCGCCGGCCGATTATCCGCGCGACGTCGAGAGTTGCGCGGCGCTACCGGCGTTGCGGGCGCCGCTGCCGGTGGGCGACGGCGCGGCGCTGATCCGACGGCGGCCCGATATCCGGCAGGCCGAACGCGCGATCGCAGCGGATACGGCGCGGCTGGGGGTGGCGACCGCCGACCTTTATCCACAGGTCAGCATCGGCGGGTCGGTGGGACTGTCCGGGCCGCTCAAGGATCTGGGGTCTGGCACGGCCTTCGGCTTCAGCCTGGGGCCGCTGATCAGCTGGAGCTTCCCCAACCGGCCGGTGGTGCGGGCGCGGATCGCGCAGGCCGATGCGGCGGTGCAGGGCGATCTGGCCGGGTTCGACGGGACCGTGCTGGAGGCGTTGCGCCAGACCGAGACGGCGCTGGAAAGCTATCGCCGCGATGCCGAGCGCGCGGCGGCGCTGGACCGGGCGCGGGACAGCGCGGCGCTGTCTGCCAATCAAGCGGGCAAGCTGTTCCGTTTTGGCCGGGGCGATTTCCTGTCTCTGCTGGATGCGCAGCGCAGCCTGGCCAGTGCAGAGGTCACAGCGGCTGCGGCGCGGGCGCAAATGGTGCAGGACCAGATTGCGATCTTCCTGGCGCTGGGCGGCGGATGGGAGTGAGGGCTGACGCCCTCCCCGTCAGGCTTTAGCTGCCGTTCGGGCCGCCGCCGGTGTTGCTGCCGCCGCCACCGCCGCCCATGCCGCCGGCACCGACCGCGCCGATATTGCCGAAAATCTCGTTGAACAGGCTGCGGTTGCGGCCCAGCGTCGGGGTCTTGTCCCCCATGGGCGAGATATGGGCGACCTGGTCCAGGCCCATGCGATCGACCGTCGTGACATTGCCCGCCGGATCGAAGCGGACGCGCAGCACCGTCTGTTCCACCGGCTTGGGATTGGAGAAGGCCAGCGCGCGCATTTCACGCGAGACATAATACCAGTCCTGCTCGCCAAATTGCGAAATGAAGCTGGGGCGGCCCAGCGTCCCTTCCACCGAGGCGCGATTGTCGATGCCGGGCTGAACCGAATCGACCAGCAGCTTGTCGATCGAATAGCCCTGATGCGTGCGGATTCGCGTGCAGCCAGACGCGCCCAGCACCAGCGCGCTGAGGCCGATCGCGAGCAGGATGCGCCCGCTTGACGAATGACGGCTGAACTGACGCATGAAATTCTCCTGCGGGGGGCGACCCGCGAACCCAAGAAACTGATGTCGCCATTGCATTGGGCGACGCAGCGATCAATATGGAAATGCGCAAGCCCCGGCAAGGGGCGCAAAATATCGGACGGCGCGTCGCCATCCGATCCGTCACGAAAAGCTGTTGTCCGATGTCCGCTTCCCCGTCCTTCCTCCAGCGCCTGTTTGGGCGAACCGATCCCAAAGAAGGGCTGCGGCCGCTCTATAACGCCGTGATCCAGGAGGGGCGGCAGCCGCATTGGTATGTCGAGGGTGCCGTGCCCGATACGATGGACGGGCGGTTCGACATGATCGTCGCGATCCTGGCGCTGCTGCTGATCCGGCTGGAGCAGCAGGGCGGCGCGCAGGAGAGCGTGTGGCTGACCGAATTGTTCGTCGATGATATGGACGGGCAGTTGCGGCAGGAAGGGATTGGCGACGTGGTGGTCGGCAAGCATGTCGGGCGGATGATGAGCGCGCTGGGCGGACGCATCAGCGCCTATCGCGCGGCGCTGACCGAGGGAGCCGATCTGAACGATGCGTTGCGACGCAATCTCTATCGCGGCGTTGATGTCGATGACGCGGCGGTCGCCCATGTTGAAGGCGCGCTGCGGGCGCGCTGGACGCGGCTGGGCTGCGTATCACGCGACGCGCTGCTGACCGGGGATATCGGATGACCATCAACGCCACCCCCAATCTGGCCCCCGAATTTTCGCGCACGCACAAGGTCGATCAGATCGCGCGGCTGGCAGGCAAGCTGCATATCGCGGCCAAGCAACCGGAGCGGGACGCGCTGGCGCTGCGATTCGGGCTGTTGGCGCTCGATCGGCTGGAGGCCGATTATGGCGTGGCGATGGAGGAGGGCGCGATCGTCGCACGCGGACGGGTACGCGCGGAACTGGCGCAACCGTGCGTCGCGACCGGGGTGCCGGTGCCAGAGATGATCGACAGCGATTTCGTGCTGCGCTTCGTGGTCGAGAGCGAGGCGGCGCAGGCGGCCGACGAACTGGAGCTGGACGCGGAGGATTGCGATACAATCGGCTATGACGGCCATGTGATTGACATGGGCGAAGCGGTGGCCGAGACGATGGCGCTGGCGATGACCCCCTTCCCCCGCGCGCCGGACGCCGACGCCTATCTGAAGGAAGCAGGCGTGCTGAGCGAAGAACAGGCCAGCCCCTTCGCTATATTGCTGGGCCTGAAGGACAAAGGCCCGAATTGAGGGACGCGAATTTTAGGGACGCGAATTTAGGGTCAGGCGTTTCCCTTTCGTTCCTGTCGGTGGCATAAAGCAAACCATGGACCGGGCCATGGATTCAGCAGTGCGCAAGATCATCCATGTCGACATGGACGCCTTTTATGCGTCTGTGGAGCAGCGCGACGATCCTTCGCTGCGGGGTTTGCCAATCGCGGTGGGCGGGGGCGGCCCGCGCGGCGTGGTGGCGACGTGCAGCTATGAAGCGCGCACATTCGGCGTGCGGTCCGCCATGCCGGGCGCGCGGGCGCGGCGGCTGTGCCCCGACCTGATCTTCGTGCCGCCCCGTTTCGACGTCTATCGCGCGGTGTCGGGCCAGGTACGGGAGATTTTCAGCCGCTTCACCGACATCGTCCAGCCGCTCTCGCTCGACGAAGCCTATCTGGACGTGACGGTGAACAAGCCGGGGATCGCATCGGCGACGCAGATCGCCGAAGAGATCAGGCGGATGATTCAAGCGGAAACCGGCCTGACCGCGTCGGCCGGCGTGTCCTACAACAAGCTGATCGCCAAGCTGGCGTCGGACCAGAACAAGCCCGACGGCGTGTGCGTGGTGCGGCCGAGCGAAGGGCCGGCCTTTATCGCGGCGATGCCGGTGCGGCGCATCCATGGCGTGGGGCCGGTGACGGCGCGGCGGATGCAGGCGCTGGGGATCGAGACGGGCGCAGATTTGCGCGCGCGCGACCTGCGCTTCCTCCAGACGCATTTCGGAAGCTCCGCCGACTATTATTATCGCGCGGCGCGGGGGCAGGACGACCGGCCAGTGCGCGAGCGCGAGGGGCGCAAGTCGGTGAGCGTGGAGGACACCTTCTTCGACGATCTGGTCGAGGAGGCGGCGCTGGTGACGGAGATCGAGCGGATCGCAGCGAGCCTGTGGACCCGGATCGAGAAAGCGCAGGCCTGGGGCCGGACCGTGGTGCTGAAGGTGAAGTTCGCCGATTTCCGCATCATCACCCGGTCGCGCAGTTTTTCGACGCCGGTTCGGTCCCCCGAATTACTGGCGCAGGCGGGGCGAGAATTGCTGGTCGCGCAACTGCCGCTGCGCATGGGCGCGCGGCTGCTGGGGCTGGGGGTGCATAATCTGGAGGAGGAGCAGGAAGAGGAGGCGCAGGGCGGGCAGTTGGCGCTGGGGTTGTAGGGGTGCGAGGGTGACGCGCCCCCACCACCACCGCCTGCGGTCCCCCTTCCCGTACCGGGGAGGATTAGAAAGGTAGCCAGGTGCGCTTTTCGCTGAACTTCATATAGCCGGCGTTGACGCCCAGCCGGTAGCCGACGCCGAGGCGGATGGGGATCAGCACGACATTGCCCCAGCGCAGATAGGAGGCGGTGAAGCCGCCGACCAGATAGGCGGTGCCCTCCGCCGCGGGGAAGCGATGATAGAGATCCTGGCTGTCGTAGAGATTATAGACGAGGACGAAGGTGTTGGCCGCATTGCCCCCGACGTCGAAGCCGATCGACGGGCCGGTCCAATAGACTTCGCGCTTGCCCTCCACCTTATGGTTGAGCGTCCCCGAGCCGTAGCGCAGGCCCACGACGAAGGCGCCCGACGCTTCGCGCCCGGAAATATAGGCGTTGGGGCGGCCCTGATCCTTCAGCACCTTTTCGATCAGGCCGGCGAGGCCTTCGGCGCCCTTGCCGAACACCCCTTCGGCCGCGCCGATCAGGTCGTCTTCCTGATAGGATTCGGCGGGCGGGAGGGCGGCGGGCGGCGAGTTGGTCGTCACCGGCGCGCCGGTGGCGGTGTTGCCCGTCGCGCTGCCCGCTGGCGCTTCATAGGGGGTGACGCCGGCGCTTACGCTGCTGTCGACACCGGGATCGGTGGGGGTCGTGTTGGCGGGCGGCGGCGGCGCGAGGTCGGAATCGATCGCCGTATTGGGATCGATCGTCTTGACCTGCGCTGTGGCGGCGAGTGGCGTCAGCGCCATGCCCGCCAGCGCCGCAACCAGCGCCGTGGCGCGCACGATACGGCCACCTATCTGCCCATTGATGCCGATCATGCCCGATACTCCCCGAAAAGCCCGCTTAAATCTCATATCATGGCATTGCGACCAGCAAGCTGAAACGACAATGAACGAACGGCGACCTGAGTCGATTCCGCGCCGGAACGAAAGAGGAGAGACGGCGAAAATTCCGCAAACAGGCCGTTGCCATGCTGCAAAGCCCTCGCTATAGCCCCTGCCAGCCATTGCTCTCCTGTCTGGGTGGGCAAATTTCGTGCGGAGACGTGGGTGAGTGGCTGAAACCAGCGGTTTGCTAAACCGTCGTGGCCTTAAGGGGCCACCGAGGGTTCGAATCCCTCCGTCTCCGCCAATTCTTTGTTTTCCTACATCCCTAGCGAACCGAAAAAGCCTAGCATTCCCTGGCTTTTCGGGCTGATTCGCGTCCCACTTCATCCATTCGCATCTGTCGGTGACCGATTTGGCGTGTGGTAAAAAGCGTGGGAGAATATCGGCATGGGAAAGCTCTCCGTAATAGGTGTGAAGGCGGCAAAGCGACCGGGCCGCTTCGGCGATGGCGATGACCTGTTCTTAGTGGTCGGCGCGACCGGCTCCAAAAGCTGGGTGGGCAGGGTCCAGAAGCATGGTCGCAGGCGCGACATCGGATTGGGCAGTGCAGCGAAGGTGACGTTGTCTGTTGTCCGCGACCGGGCGCGGGAGGTGCGGACCTGGGTGGAGCTTGGCCTCGACCCTGTGTTCGAGAAGCGCAAGGCGGGCGGCATACTGACATTCAGGGAATCGACGGCCAAGGTCTATGCGGCCAACCGTAAGACTTGGCGCAACGAAAAGCATGAGGGGCAATGGCTGCGAACGCTAGAAGCCTTCGCCTTTCCCATCATCGGCGACATACGGGTATCCGAGATCACTGGCCCGATGATCCGCAACGTCCTGGCCGAAATCTGGCTGACCAAACCGGAAACGGGGCGTCGGGTGCGCCAGCGGATCGGCGCGGTTTTGGATTGGGCCTTTGCGTCGGGCTATCGCGAAACCGAAGCGCCGATGCGATCCATCACCAAGGGGCTGCCGCGCCAACCCAAAAAGGACGGGCATTTTGCCGCCATGCCCTACGCCGATGTAGCCGCTTTCATGGTCAGGCTGCGCGAACGGGAATCGTTCAGCCGCCTTGCCTTACAGTTCGCCATCCTGACCGCTGCACGCTCTGGCGAGGTGCGCGGCGCGGTATGGACCGAGATCGACGTCGAGAATGCGCTGTGGACCATTCCGAAGGAGCGTATGAAGGCACAGCGCGAGCATGTCGTCCCGCTGTCGAAACCGGCGCTACGCATCATCGAGCGGTGCAGCCAGTTACGGACCCGTGAATGACCTTTGATCTTCCCAGGCATGAAAGTGGACAAACCCCTCTCCGACATGACCCTGACGAAGCTCCTGCGGGAGATGAAGCAGCCTTTTCCGTTCGGCCTTCCGCGACTGGGCAAGCGAGGAAACGGACGTCCAGGGCGAGGTCGCAGAGGCGGCACTGGCATATGGTCAGGGACAAGACCGAAGCGGCCTATCGCCGTGGCAGCCTGCTGGAAAAGCGCCGCAAGCTGATGGACGACTGGTCCACCTACTGCACCACGATCAAGTGAGGGCGCTGCCATGGGCAAGGTCAGCAGGGGCGGAATGGAGAAGGCCGTGCGCGAGGCGGTCACTGGCGACGCGATGACCGCCGGGCTGATGGACTACATGCTGCGTGCCCGTGCGGCACTATGGGCCGAGTATCTCGTACTTAACAAGCTCGCAGTCCAACTGGCGATGCGTGACGAGCTGTGCCGACGTTTCATGGCGATCCCCGGCGTCGGACCTGTCACCGCGCTCAGCTTTAGCAGCGCAATCGACGATCCGTCGCGCTTCCGCCGCTTACGCGATGTTGCTGCTTACTTCGGCCTCACATTAAAGCGATGGCAGTCAGGGACGTCGATCGACGTGAAAGGGCGGATCAGCACGGCGGGCGACCCAGATGTCCGCCGCACGCTCTATAAGGCGGCATCGGCCATGCTCACCCGGTTCAAGGGGCGCGACACGATCAAGAGCTGGGACCTGCATCTGGCCAAGACCAAATGCCACGCCAAGGCGCGCGTCGCCGTCGCCCGCAAGCTCGCCGTCACCATGCATGCCATGTGGCGTGACGGCACTTTCTATGTCGGCGATCACCTATTACAACACTCAGCGTCCGCACTCGGGCCTGGCCGGGAGAACCCCGGTCGACGCCTATCGGCGGATCGGGCAATCAGATCATGGGGGGCATGCCCCCCATGATCTGATGATCAAACAGGCGGCATAAACGATCCGGATTAGCTTAACTCAGCCGCCAAACTGTCCAAGAAGGCGGGACCACCTCAGTGCCACTGACTTTCGAATCCAACACTAACGGGCGGCGCAATCCGCTAATGACGTCCAAAATATTAAGGAATACGAGATGCGATTTTTGGCTTGGGTGCCGGTAGTTTTGCTATCCCTGTCGCCTATTGTTCCCATCCAGGCCCAGGTGGAAGCGCAAATGGGCATCGATTCCGCGCCCATGGCAGGCTGCCGCCGCATTCTCCTCCGCGACCCGCAAAGCAGGACGGCTACACCTAACGTGCCTATCGGATGCATCAAGGATAATGGGCTGGAACTGCGTGGCATGGAGGCGCGGATAGGTCGACCGGTAACATCCTTTGCCGCCACCCCGATGATGGGAGCGAACTGGCTGATGCGCGACGGAACCGCTGTCATCGTGTCGCCCAATGGCTTGCAGGCCCTTGTTGGCGCGGTACGCACCAGTGATGGAAACGCATCGGGCATCGCCGCGCAAACCCGCGCAGCGATCGGCGTGGCAGGCGCCGTAATCGGTGATGTCGCGCACGCGCCCAGCTGGGGCCTTTATTCGGATTTACAACTTCAATCCGATGCGACCAGCTACGGTCTTGAGGTGGCTGCCAAGAACAGATCGGGCGTAGATCGGACCAGCTACCCTTATGCATTAAGCAACGGTGTGATCGGCATATGGCTCGCGGCTGGTGGCGACCCGAGCTACGGCGGCGCGCCGACAAAGCCAAGCAATGTCGCCATACAGATCGGCAAGAATGGATCGACTTGGAATCGCGGCATCGTTTTCGCAGCTGACGGTCTCACCGGCTCCGACGGTGTAAACGGTTTTGCGACCGCGATCGAAATGGCGAAAGGCCAACTCATCCAGTGGCGCGCGCCGGGAAACGTGGATGGCGGCGCGATTTATTCGACAGTGGATAATATCCAGGGTGTGACGCGCGTCAGCCTCGAAAATGGACAAATCGCCCTACGCGGTGCCGGGGGCAAGCCAATCATGGTCGCCAAGCACGCATTTAAGAGCGTAAACTATGTCGAGGTTGCCTCCTCCCCTTCCGGTAGGGGCGCGAGCGTGAGGGCAGTTGGCGCCGACAAGGACGCAGATCTTGAACTGAGCGGCAAAGGCGCAGGCGGAGTGGTTCTCGGCGGAGGGGTTCGCCTGCGCAAGATGACGGTTTCTTCATTGCCGCAATGCTCAGCCGCGTTGGAAGGAACGCTATTTGCTGTCACTGACGCGCGCCCCGCCGGGTTCAACGCACCACTAATGGGTGGCGGGAGCAACCACGTCATAGGCTATTGCAACGGTTCCGGCTGGACCACTCACTAGGCTGTAGTGACGATTTAATCATTTGAGCCAAAGCATGATGCTGGCGAGTTTAACGAAGCCGAGGAAGTTTGCGGAGAGCTTATCGTAGCGGGTGGCGATGCGTCGCCATTGCTTGAGTTTGGCAAAGAAGCCTTCGATGCCCCAGCGTTGTGGCCTGCTGCCGGTTTGGCGGACACCAAGATAGGCTCGTTCAAGCTACACCAGCTTGTGTTTTGAAGTCGATGGGGCTGAGATACCCCAAGGTTGAGTGCCGGCGTGTCGGATTATAAATCTCTCGATATAATCGAACACATCGGCTCGGGCCTGATCTCGCGACCGGTAGATATTCTTCCTGATCCGCTCGGTTTTGAGAGAGGAGAAGAAGCTTTCCATCGCCGCATTGTCCCAACAGTTGCCGGACCGGCTCATGGAACAGGTTACACCATTGTCCTTCATCAAGCGCTGGAACTGCTCGCTGGTATATTGGCTACCCTGGTCCGAGTGGTGCAGCAGGGCATCAGGCTTACCACGGCGCTTCCATGGCTGCTTGGCGACCGCGAGCGACTGGAAGGTCGTCATCTCGTCGCGTAAGGCGTTGATCCAGATCTGCCGAAAGTCAGCATGCTTGATCTGCGCCGTTGTACGGACGGTGAGGTAGCCGTTCCGCAATGCCACCATGCCAGCGATGATGGCCGCGAGAAGTGCGAGGAAGGCGGCGCCGAGCGCCGCAGCCGACGTGATCTGCGCACCACGAACAGTGGCCTGCGGTGCCCCAAGGCTGGCGGGCAACATCGCCGCTAGCCAATTGCCCAAGTTTACGAGCCAGTCCCCCATTTGTCGGGTTTCGAGCGAATCCAATCAATCGTCAACCCTCGTCACTCGGGGGCAGAAGCGGACATAGTCAAATGGATTAGTCCTGGGCATCGGAATGGAAAAGCAGACAGACCGGAACTCGGAACGAAAAATTAGCAGCTAAGCGACCGGAATGGGTCGACATCGGTAGACGGGAAGTGGGACAAAGCAGTCATTCGCGCTGGTACTGACAAATGGCCGCTTTTTCCTGGAGCGGACATTATCGCTTGGATGACTATTGGTCGTGAGTCGCCAAAATCGGCCAGTCCGCAGGCGGGAACGCAAGATCCGCGCCCGAACGTGTCATTGGGGTCGCAGATGCTTTCACGATTGATCGACGATGATCAATTGCGGCGCGGTCCTTAGCTCCACCGCGCCACCGTGTTAGTGCGCCGCGGTGGAGAACGTTATTGCGGCACCGTGCAGCGCGCCGTTAGCGTATTGCATCGCCAGCCGCCGACGAAGGGAGCCAGATGGTAACTGTTGGCATAGATATTGGGTGCGGTCAGATAGTCGGTTGAAATGATCTGCGCGCCGCTGGCCAATGCCGCATTGCGGCGAACGCCGTCGCTCTTGCGCGCATCGGCCGTGTCGATGTCGGCACGGGTACGGACGAGATAGCCTTTCTGCACGGCGTCGCGAATGTCAGCGCCGCGGGTGATCGCATTGTCGAACAACATGAAGGCCGTGTGCGCCATGCCGGCCTTGCCCTGGACGAAGGCCATGCGGCCTTGTAGCGAAGGCCGCCCGTCCAGATAGGGGGCGAAGGCGGGCAGGTTCATGCCCGGCACTAGATAGAGAAACAGGAATTTGCCCCGCGCCTGTGCGACGGTCGGCCAGCGCTTGGCGAGCGCTGCCGCCTCCAGCGTGGGCATGTCGTCGCGCAGGTCGTCGGGCGTAAAGACCTTGTCCCGGCCCAATATGGCGCGGATGCTGTCATCCACTTCCTCGAATGCCGCCTTGTCGAACGGCGGCACCACCACCGCACCGGGGATGGCCTTGTCCAGCCCCGACAATTTGGGTTCCAGCAGGATGAACACCGGGCTGTGGTTCGGTTCGGAATCCGACCATTGTTTCAGTATCGTGAGGCAGGTGCGCAGGGTGGGGCATTGGCTGCGGAAATCGAGGTCGGCGACGTGGAAGACCTTCATGCCCGGCTTTGCCAGTTCTTCGCGATAGATGGGCGCTAGTTCAGTGGCGCCCTGTTCGCGCAACTCGCGATAGGGCAGCGGATCGGCATAGGCGCCGCCCTTGGGATCGGGCTGCATGTCGATCTCCAGGCTCCGAACGCCGCTGCGCAATTGGGCCTGCAGGGGGATCTGAACATAGTCCAGTCCATTCTCCACGTCGCTCAGCCCGGCAGGATGCTCGTCGTGCATCGCCGCCGCCTGTGCGGGCGACAGGCCCTTGACCGCGCTGTCCATCAACGCGGCAAGGCGCGGTGCCATCAGCGCCATGACCCGTGGGTCGGCCGGAATAGCGTAACTGTTGTGCGTGCCGACCACCTGGATCTGGTTGATTTGCAGCGTATCCTGGGAAAGGGCGGCAGCCGGTTTGGTGCCCTGCGCCACCGCCACGCCTGCAAGGAGCGCAGCGGCAGACAGGCCGCCAGCGATATAGTTTTTCATGATACGTGTCTCCGGTCCGGCGATCAGAAGCTGACGTTGACGAAGCCGCCAACCGTGCGGCGGGCATTGGGCGAGGTGTAGTGGAGCAGGGCGAGCGCGCCGTAATTCTGCCAGCCCGTCGAGAAATAGGTGTCGAACAGGTTGCGGGCATATATGCCGACCTCGACCGTCTTGTTGGGGAGCGCAACGGTGAGGCGGGTGTTGACCAGGCCATAGCTTGGGACGTTGGAATAATCGGGCTGGCCCACCACGGTCCAATATTCGCTGCGATAGGCATAGTCGGCATGGGCGCGCACGCCGAAGCCGGAGCCGAACTCGGTTTCATAGTCGATCGCCGCCGTGCCCGACCATTTGGGCGAATTGGTCAGTCGCGATCCGGTATAGTCGGTGGTGGCGTTATAGACATAGTCGGTGAACTTGGCGTCGGTATAGCTGAGCGCCCCCGACAGGGTCAGGCCGCGCACCGGCTGTACCGCGACATTGCCCTCGACCCCCTGCGTGCGCAGGCCGCCCGCATTGCCGATCACCGTCGCATCGATCAGGCCGCCATTGCCATCGGGAATCTTGGTCAGGATGGTCGCCTGGAAATCCTTGAAGTCCGACCGGAAGATGTCGACATTCACGCGCAGGCGGCGGCCGAACCATTCGGACTTGATGCCCGCTTCCCACGCCTTGACCGTTTCGTCGCGATAGGGCGCATATTTGTTGCCGACAAAGGCGATGCCCGCCGGCTTGTAGCCGGTCGAATAGCTCGCATAGAGCATGACATTGTCGGTGACCTGGAACTGCGGCGCGATGCGGTACGAGAAATTATTGCCCGACACCTTGCCATAGTCGATGGCGGGCGCGGCGCTTGATCCGACGAAGATCGGTGTGTAGCCAGCGATCGGCACGGGATCGACGGTGATGAAGTCCAGACCCTGCGAGTTGTTGTCGTGGGTGTAACGGCCGCCCAGCGTCAGGCTGAGGCGGGGTGAAAAATTGAACTTCAGCTGGCCAAAACCCGCCATTGTCTCGTTCTTCGCATCGAAGCGCGATGCATTGGCATCCACACCGATCGCGCCGGTCAGTGCGAACAGCGTTGGCGCCGGAACGCCATTGGTGTAGAGCGGCGTGCCCAGCGTCCCCCATTGCAACTGCACCTGGCGGGCGCGCAGATCGTTGTAGAAGCCGCCGACCAGCCATTCGACGAACCCCCCGGTGGGGGAGGCCAGATGGACTTCCTGGCTGACCTTTTCGGTATCCAGATAGCCGTTGTTGAACGTCACATAGGAATAGCGATCGGTCGGCGTCAGGTTGACTGGGGTCGCATTATCATAGCGAGTGCGGCGATAGGCACTGATCGAGGTCAGGTCGAGATCGCCCAGCTTGCCATTGACGCGCAGCGATGTGCCCCATTCTTCGGTCGTGATTTCACCGAACGAAGAGTCGGCCGTGTCGGCGCTTTCCGGGCCGGGGAAGACGCCTAGTTCGTTCAGGATGGCGGTGACCGCGGCGGGCTGGCCCGATACCGGCGTGCGCACGCTGCTGTCCCAATGATAGGCATAGTCGCCCGACAGCATCAGGTTGAAGCTATCCGACGGTTCCAGATACAGTTTGGCGCGACCGCCATATTCATGCTGCGATCCGACCTTGCGGTTGAGCGTCACGTTGCGGCCGAAGCCATCGAACGCCTGGTCGAAGCCGGACACGCGCAGCGCGGCGATGGGGCCGAGTGGGATATTGACCGTGCCGTTCAAAATGCGCTCGTCATGCTCGCCGAAGCTGGCGCTGGCGCGCACGGAGGTGTCGCCGATCTTGGGCTTGCCTGTGGTCACAGCGATGACGCCCGACGTGGCGTTCTTGCCGAACAACGTGCCCTGCGGCCCCATCAGCACGTCGACGCGCTCGATATCGACCAGGCCGGTCAGGCCGTTGGCGCGCTGGCCGTCCATGACAACATCGTCGACGACGACGCTGACCGACTTGGCGTTGGAAAAGTCGAAGGAGGTGCTGCCAACGCCACGGATCTGGAAGGCGGCGCCTTGGGTCGGATCATATTGCACGCCGGGCATGGTATATTGCAGGTCGGTGACCGACGTATAGCCGGTCTTGGCCAGCGTTTCGCCGCTGATCGACTGGATCGCCAGAGGCACCTTCTGGCTGCTTTCGGCGCGACGCTCGGCCGTCACCACGATTTCCGTGAGTCCCGAATCGTCTGCGGGCTTCTGCGCTTGGGCGATTCCCGCGCAGAGGGGCGCCGCGGCGCCCATCAGCACCGTGGTCATCAGGTAGAAGCGGCGTTTTCCGTTGTGAATTGACATGATTGTTGATCCGTCCCTTTGAATGTTGGGGCGGCACTAGGGTCGGATGGTGACGGTTTTAAGACGATCGTTCGGTCAATTTTATGAACTTATAACCTTTATTAAAACAATCGTACCGTTTCAACTAAGTAGCGCGATGGCTTCGGGCAGCGACGCCGGTGCCTCCCCGAGAGCCAACATGCGCAGGCCGTTGCCAATGAGCGCCATGACCATCGCCTGCACGCGAGCGCGGTCGGCACCGGGCACGATGTCCAGCCATTGCGCGACCTGGATATGCACATTTTCCGCGCGCCGCCGCCGCATATCGATCGCGAACGGGATGAAATCGGGGTTCCACAATGCGGTCAGGGCGCTGTCATGGGTCAGGCGGATCACATCGCCACTGCCCGGCACCGCGGCATTGGATGCCCGGATATCCGCGCGCATTCGCCGATAGATCGCCTCGACCCCTGCGAAAAGTATGTCCCTTTGGGTAGGATAATGATGCGCTATGCTGGACGCGGCCATGGCGGCGGCGTGACCGACGACGCGATGCGACAGCGCGCCCACACCCTGCGCGATGATGACGTCGGCGATATGTTCGGCAATGACGGCCTTGGCCCCATCGGGCATTTCAGCCGCCTTGCCGAGAGCGGCGGCAGCGGGCACCGCCAGTCGATCGACCAGTTGCATATGCCAAGCGTCCCGATAGTTCCCGACCGACGGGCTGTCTTCCCGCAACAAGCCGCGCACCGTGGAGTGGCGGAGTAGCCTGTAATCCACATGATTAGCCAGCAGCAGCGAGAAGGGCTGCTCATCCAGACAGTAACGCGCGATCCTTCGGCTCAGGCCCGGCCGGTCAGGCATGTCCCCCAGCAGATCGCTCCAGAGTTTCTCGCCATGGTCGAGCAGTATCCGCACGTCCGGTATCGCCTGCGCATCCCGACTGGCGAGGAGCGCGAGTTCGCAGGTGACGATCGCCGACACACGCCTTTCGGCCAGGTCGAGCCATTCGCAGATCAGGTCGGGCAGGATATGCGCCGCGATGGGATCGATGCCGATAAGCCGGTCTCGCCAGCGCTGCCCGACTGCGGCGAGCAGATCGATTTCCCGGTCCACGATCGCGCTGACCAGCGCCGCGCGATCACCGATGCGGTAGCTGATGGAGCCAACGGATATGCCCGCCTGCTCCGCAACAGTGCGCAGGCTCATGCCGGACAATCCCCTCTGCGCGATGACGGTTCGGGCGGCATCCAGAATGGCAATATTGCCTTCAAGCCGGCGGGTGGCGCTGCGATCGAGAGAACTGGTCATGCGCCATTGCATATCGCGTAGTAGCGCGCAGTCCAGCTTGGCCAGTTATCGCGGTCCAGATTGTCGCGCGCCTGTCACGCGTAACGCCTATCGGACCGGGCGTGACCGCTAATCGCCTGCTCCAGATCGCCTTCGGCATGACCCATGCGGGCAAGAGCTTGCTCTGGGCGGGCACCGACGCCTTCACCCTCTTCATTCTCATAAAGGTGCTGCATATTCCGCCCGTCATGGCGGGCGCCCTGTTCGTGCTGTCTTCCTTCTGGAATGCGATAGCCGATGGCATCTGGGGGCATATCGTCAATCGCCGCGCGTCGATCCGTACAATATTGCCTGGCCTGTGCGGCTTGGCGACAGGGCTGGGCTGCCTTTCATTTGCCATTCTGCCCTGGTTGCCGACCAAGGCCATGGCCGGGACGATTGTTGCATTGTTCCTGTTCAGGACGACCTTCTCGCTCCTTGACGTGCCGCACAACGCCACTGCGGCCGTGCTCGCCAATCTCCATGGTCATTTGGTCGTGGCGCGCTGGAGAACGATCGTGAGCGCCCTGACCGCGATCATGGTGGCTGCAGCCGCCTTGCCGATGATCAGTGCGGCAACCACGGTGCCGCACATGGCGCGGATGATGTTCTTGGGGATCGCCGTCCTGGCTGGCATGTTGCTTGCGCCGCTTCCCTGGCTGATACGCATGACTAGCCAAGCGAAGCCTGTTTTATGCGTCGCGCGCGCGGACCATGCCAGGCGGTTGCCGATGCGTGGGCTTGTCCTGTTCTGCCTTGCCCAGATGCTCGGTTTCGCGGCGCTGGCCTCCATAGGCAAGGCGATGCTGCATGCAGGCCCGCTGCAGGGCTGGCTGTTCGACTATGCCCTGTTAATCCTCACTGTGGTCCGCTTGACGGCCATTGCCCTGTGGTCGCCCCTTGCCTTACATATTGGGTCCGCCAGAGCGTTGAGTTTGGCTTATATGTGCAGTGCGCTCGCCGCTGTCGCTCTTCCCGCAGCGATAGCCCAAGGAGCATGGAGCGCGGCGGTTATTCTCGGCCTGCTGGGACTGTCACTAGGCGGCGTTATCCTGCTGGCCTGGTCCAGCTTCTCCGAACAGCTCGCCTGTTGGGGCATGGCCAGCGATCCGTCTGCCGCCGTCCGGGCCTATGGCTGGTTCACGGCAACATCGAAGATCGGTCTGGGCTTTTCCGGCCTGATCACCGGCACCTGGTTGAATGAGGCCGGTGGTGGTTCGATCCGTGCGCTATGGGTGCTCGTCATGCCCGTTGCCATTCTATGCCTGATAAGCGCTTTGATTGCCTGGCGCGGTTGGAGCGTCAGGACGCGCTTGACGGTGCGGCGGCTCGAACCAGCCTGAAGCGCTTGATAAGGCTGCTATTGCCAAAAAGGCTCCGGATTGTTCCGAGCGGCTTTTTCGCGTTTGAGGTGTGTGGCACGAGCATGATCGCGAAACAGGCGATCGCGCTATCGGAACATCTTGGCGTTGTCCGCCCCTTAAACCACACATTCAGCAATCGGCTTGAACGGGGCACAGTTGTATTGCGGCCGATACGCATAGGGAGAGCGCAAAATGGACGCTGAATGATCAACAAGGGTCTAAAATCAAACGGGATCCTTTAATCCCACCCACGCAGCCGCCTAATCAATGCGTGATCGCTTATGACCCGATTAAGTAAGTGTCCGTCCAAGCGCGGCCAAGAGCGCTCCAGTCACCGCCGGTACGTCCGCTCCCAGCATAACCCGACTCTCAGACTTCCCCTCAAGGAATGACCGGCATTGGTCGCCTACTGTCAAAATAATGAACCGTTGGAACTCCCACCTTCTAAGCAGTTGACAAGGGTCGCTGCCAGCGGAGGGAAATTGCCCTGCTCAAGAGGAAGAGGTGATGGAGCGCATCTTTGGGAAAGCGCTAGCGACTTCTACCGACAGAGATTGCGGGTGAGTAGTAGGGAAGCGCAAGAATGCCAAAGATTGAATATCACTGCGTCCAAATTTCGGGGCTAGACAGCGCTGAAATGTCCTTCCAAAGTGTCTGGACGCTGATAGATGGTAGTGGACTTTTGATGCATGTGGTAAAGAGTGTGGGAAACGCTCAATTGGCATAAACATTTGATTTGAAAATCAAATTGTTAGGGCGAGACTTAATAAGTCCACCGCTTCCGCCACTACCCCCCCTCACCATCCGTCCGCAGCCGATAGCCGATGCCGGGCTCATTGCCGATGATTTGCGGCCGCTGCGGATCGTCCTCCAACTTGTGGCGCAGCGTGCGGACCAGGACGCGCAGATATTCGACATGATGCTCGACCTCGCGCGGCCAGACCTGCGCCATGATCTGGCCATGGGTGATGACCCGGCCGGGAAATTTCGCCAGCTGGACCAGGACGCCATATTCCTTGGGCGTCAGATGCACTTCATGGCCACCCTTGCGCACGATCCGCGCCAGCAGGTCGATCTCCACATCGCCCGCCTTCACCGCCGACACGCCGCCGCCCTTGGTCAGCCGGTTGCGCAGAGCGACGCGCAGCCGCGCCAGCAGTTCGTCCGTATCGAACGGCTTGGTCAGATAATCGTCGGCGCCCAGATCCAGCGCCGCCACCTTCTGCTCGGTCGCCTCGCGCGCAGACACGACGACCAAAGTCGCATCGGACCGCTGCTTGATCAGCGGCACCAACTCCAGCCCGTCGCGATCGGGCAGGCCCAGGTCCAGGATGACGATGTCGGGCGACGCCTCGCGCAGCCGGTCGAGCGCCTCGCGCGCATCCTGCGCCTCGACCGTCTCATAGCCAGCGCGGGCGAGCGCGCTGTGGATCAGGCGGCGGATATGCAATTCATCGTCGACGATCAGCACTTTATGGCGCGTGGTCATGGTCGGTCGTCCTGGGGCATATCCTTGATGATGCTACTTTCGGGAATGCGGAGCGTAAAGCAGGCGCCCGGCGGATCATCGACATTGGCGGCCTGCACGGTCAATCCCATGGCCTCGGCAAATCCCTTGACGATGGCGAGGCCCAGGCCGGTGCCATGTTTGGCGCGGTCGTTCCCCTCGATACGGGTGAAACTGTCGAATAGCCGATCTTCGGCACCCGGCGGGATGCCCGGCCCCTGGTCGATCACCGACAGAAGCAGCGCGTCGGCGGTGCGAGCGCCGCGAATGACGACGGGCGTGCCGGGATCGCCATAGCGCCCGGCATTGTCGAGCAGGTTGAGGAGGATATGGTGCAGCAACACTGGATCGACCCGGACCAGCGGAATGTCAGGCGGAATATCGACCTTCACCTCCCGCCCGGCCAGCGATTGGCGCGTGTCCTGCACCGCGCTGGCGACGGCGTCGAACAGGTCGGTGGCCTCGATCCGCATCGGCAGTGCCCCGGCCTCGACCCGCGCCATGTCGAGCAGGTTGGCGACGAAACGATTGAGCCGCAGCGCTTCCCCCTCGATCAGTTCCGCCAGCGGCAGCGCATGGTCGCGGCGCAATTCCTGCGCCGCCGACAGGATCGTGGTCAGCGGCGTGCGCAGATCGTGACTGACCGAAGACAGCAACGCCGCGCGCAGCCGGTCGCGCTCGCGCACATGGCGCACGTCCAGCATCTGTTCTTCCAGCGCCATGCGATCCAGCGCAATCGCGGCTTGGTCGAGCAGGCTGATGAGCAACGGCATCTGGTCGGGACGCAGCGCCAGCCCCGCATCGTCGCGCGCGATGCCCAGCACGCCCAGTACGCCGCGCTGGGTATGGAGCGGATGGAACAGCCAGTCGGACGCGGTCAGCGTGGATGATCCGCGGCCGGCGGGCTGGACATTGTCCATCGCCCATTGCGCCGCCGCTTTCTCGATCTGCTCCATTCTGTCTTCGGGCGGAAAGGCGGCGCGCAGGGTTGGCCCGGCGGCGGAAGGGGTCAGCAGCACGGTGCGCACATCCAGCAGCCTGGCGATTTCCGCACAAACGCCCTGCATCAGCTCCTCTTCGCTGGCCGCGACGGTCAGGTGCCGGGAAAAGCCCGCCAGCGCCGCATTCTGTCGCGCGCTCTCCCCCGCCAGATCCGCCTGCGCGCGCACGCCCGCGGCAAACTGCGCGGTCACGATGGCAACGCCCAGTAGCACCAGGATGGAAATGATGTTTTCCGGGTTGCTGACGGTCAGCGTGCCGGTGGGCGGCAGGAAGAAGAAATTATAGGCCAGGCTCGATGCCAGTCCGCCAAATAATCCCGCGCGCAGGCCATAGGATGCCGCCGCGAACATGACGGGAACCAGATAGAGTAGCGCGATATTGCCCAGGTCGATGGCTTGGATCAGCAGCCGCCCGGTCGCCGTCATCGCAGCGACTGCGATCGCCGTCGCCACATAATCCGCAGGCTTGCCCCAACCGCCCGTCGGCATCCTGGATCTGACCCGCGCCGGGGCATCTTCGTCGGACGGCAGCACATGCACTGCGACCGAACCGATATCGCGCACCAGCCGGTCGACCACTGATCCGTGCCGCAGTTCGAACCACCAGGACCGGGTGGATTTCCCGATTACGATCTGGGTCGCCCGCGCATCGACCGCGAAGCGACGCAGCCCTTCCACGACATTACTCGCCGGAATACTGGCGGTCGCCGCACCCAGACGGGACGCCAGCGCCAGCGTTTCGGCCAGTCCCTGCCGCTCCGTATCGGACAGGCTGGCGCTGCGCCGCGTTTCGATATGCACCGCCGTCCACGGCGCGCGCAGCGCGTCGGCCAGCCGCTTGGCCGCGCGAACCAGGCCCGGCGCGCTCGGCTGTTCGCTCACGGCGACCACGACGCGTTCCCCCACCGCGAAGCTACCGGCCAGCGCATGGGCGCGGACATAGTCCAGCATCTGCGCATCGACCGCCTGAGCCGCACGCCGCAGCGCCAGTTCGCGCAGCGCCGTCAGGTTCGATTTGGAAAAGAAATGGGTAAGCGCCCGACTCGCTTCCTGCGGGATATAGACCTTGCCGTCCTTCAGCCGCTCGATCAGCTCATCGGGGGGCAGGTCGATCACCTCGATCTCCGCATCCTCCAGCACCGAATCGGGCACGGTTTCCCGCACTCGGACACGGGTGAAGGATGCGACGACGTCGTTCAGGCTTTCGAGATGTTGGATATTCAGCGTCGAATAGACGTCGATCCCCGCCGCCAGCAACTCCTCCACATCCTGATAGCGTTTGGGATGGCGGCTACCCGGCGCATTGCTGTGCGCCAGTTCGTCCACTAGCGCCAATTGCGGATGCCGCGCCAGGATAGCGTCGATGTCCATCTCGGTCAGATCGTGATTCTGGTGCGGCACGATCCGGCGCGGCACCAGTTCATGGCCGTGGACCAGGGCTTCGGTTTCGCGTCGGCCGTGGGTCTCGACCACGCCAACGACGACATCAACGCCCGCCTTTGCGCGCTGCGCGCCTTCGGTCAGCATCTCGTATGTCTTGCCGACGCCCGGCGCGGACCCCAGAAAGATTTTCAGGCGCCCCCGGCCTTCCTGCGCCGCAGCGCGCAGAAAGGCTTCGGGGTTCGGGCGTGCTGCGTCGTTCACCGCGCCTGCTTAGCGCCAATCGCGTCCAGCCGTCGATTCAGTTCGAACAAATTGACGCGCGCTTCGCCCAGGAAGCCGAGCAAAGGCCGCTCGACGCTGCTTGCCACCAGCGAGCGGAGTTGCCGCGGGTCCATGCCGCGCGCTTTCGCGACGCGATCGACTTGATAAAAAGCCGCCTCGGGGCCGATATGGGGGTCGAGCCCCGAGGCGGAGGCTGTCACCAGATCGGACGGAACGGGGCGATCGGGTGTGGCAGTCTTATAGGTTGCAATATCGGTCTTCACCCGATCGACCAGCGCCTGGCTGGTGGGGCCAAGGTTGGAACCGGACGAGGCAAGGCCGTCATAGCCCCTGCCCGCCGCAGAGGGGCGGCTGTGGAAATAGAGGTCGGACGTGAAGGCCTGACCGACGACGGTGGAGCCGATGACGACGTCCTTGTCGCGCACCAGGCTACCGTTCGCCTGGGCGGGGAAGAGCGCCTGCCCTATCCCCGTCAGCGCGAGCGGATAGGCGATGCCCAGCAACAGCGCGAACAGCAAGGTCATGACGAGCGCCGGACGGACGGCGGATTTGAGGTCGGTAAACATATCAAAATCTCCTTCATCGGGCGGTCAGGCGAGGCCGAGGCCGTTGACGACCATGTCGATCAGCTTGATCCCCACGAACGGCGCGACCAGCCCGCCCAGCCCATAGATGGCGAGGTTGCGGGCCAGCAGCGGCCCCGCGCCGATCGGCCTGTACGTAACGCCCTTGAGCGCCAGCGGCACCAGGCAAGGGATGATGAGCGCGTTGAAGATGATGGCGGACAGGATCGCGCTCTGCGCCGTGCCCAGCGCCATGATATTGAGCACGCCTAGACCCGGATAGAGCACCACGAACATCGCCGGGATGATCGCGAAATATTTCGCGACATCGTTGGCTACCGAGAAGGTGGTCAGCGCCCCGCGTGTCATCAGCAATTGCTTGCCCAGCCCCACCACTTCGATCAGCTTGGTCGGATCACTGTCCAGGTCGACCATATTGCCCGCTTCGCGCGCCGCCTGGGTGCCGGTGTTCATCGCCACGCCGACATCGGCCTGGGCCAGCGCGGGCGCGTCATTGGTGCCGTCGCCGCACATGGCGACCAGCCGCCCGCCCTGCTGCTCCTTGCGGATCAGCGCCAGCTTGTCCTCCGGCGTCGCCTGCGCCAGGAAATCATCGACGCCCGCTTCGGCCGCGATCGATGCGGCGGTCAGCGGATTGTCGCCGGTGATCATCACCGTGCGGATGCCCATCTGACGCAACTCCCCGAACCGTTCGCGGATGCCCGCCTTGACGATGTCCTTCAGGAAGATCGCGCCCAGCAACCGGCCGTCCTGCGCTACCGCCAGCGGCGTGCCGCCGGCACGGGCGATCTCGTCGGTGATGCGGCGCAGTTCGTCGGCATCTGCACCCCCGTTAGAGCCGAGCGCTTTCAGCACTGAATCCACCGCGCCCTTGATGATCCGCGTCCCGCCGGTCTCGACCCCGGAAATGCGGGTCTGCGCGGTGAACGGGATAACCTCCGCGCCCTCTGGCAGCGCCTGCGCCGTTTGGCCAAAGCGCTCGCGTGCCAGCAGCACGATCGAACGACCTTCGGGCGTCTCGTCCGCCAAGCTGGCAAGCAGCGCGGCTTCGGCCAATTGCGCCTGGCTGGCGCCGCCTACGGTCCGAAACTCGGTCGCCTGCCGGTCGCCCACGGTGATCGTGCCGGTCTTGTCGAGCAGCAACACGTCGATATCGCCCGCCGCTTCGACCGCCCGGCCCGATTTGGCCAGCACGTTGAACCGCACCAGCCGGTCCATGCCCGCAATGCCGATGGCGGACAGCAAAGCCGCGATGGTGGTGGGAATCAGGGTGATGAACAAAGCCGCCAGCACCGCGACCGGGATCGTCCCGCCCGCATAAGTGGCAAAGCTGGGAATGGTGGCAACCGCGATCAGGAAGATGATGGTCAGGCCGACCAGCAACAGCGTCAGCGCGATCTCATTGGGCGTCTTCTGCCGCTCGGCGCCCTCGACCAGCGCGATCATGCGGTCGAGGAAGCCCTGCCCCGGATTGACCGTCACCTGCACCTTGATTTGGTCGGAGATGACGCGGGTGCCTGCCGTTACGGCCGAACGGTCACCGCCGGCCTCACGGATCACCGGCGCGGACTCGCCGGTGATGGCGGCTTCGTTGACGGATGCGACGCCCGCCACGACCTCGCCATCGGACGGGATCAGGTCGCCGGTTTCGACCAGCACGACATCCCCCATCCGCAGCGCGCTCGCCGGGACGGCGTCAAAGGTCTCGCCGTCCTTCTTCAGCCGCTTGGCCGTCAGTTCCGCCTTGGTGGCGCGCAGCGAGGCGGCCTGCGCCTTGCCGCGTCCTTCGGCCAAAGCCTCGGCAAAGGTGCCGAACAAGACGGTCAGCCAAAGCCAGACGACCAGTTGCAGCTTGAAGCTGAGGGCAAGGCTGTCCTGCCCCACCGCCAGCAGGATGGTGAGCAGCACCGCGACGATGGCGGTGGTGAACATCACCGGATTACGGATCAGTTCGCTTGGGGCGAGTTTGCGAAACGCGTCGCCGATCGCAGGCAGGATCAGGTCGGCGGTGAAGAGCGATTTGGACGCTGTGCGTGCCATGAGGATGCTCCGTTAAAAAGTCTGGCCGTGGATCATCGCGAGATGATCGGCGACGGGGCCAAGGGCGAGGCTAGGCAGGAAGGTCAGGCCACCGACGACCAGCACGATGCCGATCAGCAGGCCGGTCCACAGCGGTCCCGTGGTGGGGAAGCTGCCCGCGGTTTCAGGCGTATAGGATTTCGCCGCAAGGCTGCCCGCAATCGCCAGCATCGGAATGATGATGAAGAAGCGGCCGATCCACATCGCAACGCCCAGCATGCCATTGTAGAAGGGCGTGTTGGCGGTCAGGCCTGCAAAGGCCGATCCGTTATTCCCGACTGCGCTGGTGAAGGCGTAGAGGATTTCGGAAAATCCATGCGGCCCCTTGTTCAGCGGTCCCGCCAGGCCCGCCTGCGTCACGCTGGCGATCGCGGTCATCCCCAGGATCACGAGCGGCAGCACGGCGATGGCCAGCACCGCAAGTTTGACCTCACGCGACTCGATCTTCTTGCCGACATATTCCGGCGTCCGTCCGACCATCAGCCCCGCGACGAACACGGCGAGAATGGCGAACAGCAGGAAGCCGTAGATGCCCGCGCCAACGCCGCCGACGACGACTTCGCCCAGTTGGATGTTGAACAGCGGGATCATGCCGCCCAGCGCGGTGAAACTGTCATGCATGGCGTTGACCGCGCCGCAGCTGGCCGCCGTGGTGACGACCGAGAAGAGTGCCGATGCGGCGATGCCGAAGCGGACTTCCTTGCCTTCCATATTGCCGCCGGCAACGCCCAGATTGTGCAGGATCGGGTTGCCCGCGGCTTCCTGCCAGTAGGTGATGGTGACGCCCACCAGGAAGATGGTCAGCATCGCCGCCAATATCGCCCAGCCCTGCCGCACATTGCCGACCGCCTTGCCGAACGTATAGGTCAGGCCCACGCCAATGGCGAAGATCGACAACATCTGGACGAAATTCGTCACGGCATTGGGGTTTTCGAACGGATGCGCGCTGTTGGCGTTGAAGAAGCCGCCGCCGTTGGTGCCCAGCATCTTGATCGCTTCCTGGCTGGCCACCGGGCCAAGCGCCAGCGTCTGCTTGACGCCCTCCAGCGTCGTCACATCGACCGACCCGGCCAGCGTCTGCGGCACGCCGCTTGCGATCAGGAACAGGGCGTAGAGGATGCACAGCGGCAGCAGCAGGTAGAGCGTCACCCGCGTCATGTCGGCCCAGAAATTACCGATCGTCGTCGCGCTGCGGCGGGCGAAGCCGCGGAACAGCGCGAAGGCGAGCGCAATGCCGGTCGCTGCCGACAGGAAATTATGGATGGTCAAGCCCAACATTTGCGACAGGTTCGACAGGGTCGATTCGCCCGCATAGCTTTGCCAGTTGGTGTTGGTCGTGAAGCTGACGGCGGTGTTGAACGCCAGATGCTCGCTCGCGCCCGCGAAGCCCAGCGGATTAAGCGGCAACAGCCCCTGTAAGCGCAACACCGCATAGGTGAAGAGCGCGAGCATGAAGTTGAAGAGCAGCATGTGCACGGCATAGCGCCGCCAGCCCTGCTCCTGCGTCGGGTCGATCCCCGACAGGCGATAGAAGCCCCGCTCGACCGGGCCGAGCACGGCATGCAGCGGCGTGCGCCGCCCTTCGTAAAGGGCGAAGAGCCACAGCCCGACCGGTTTCGCAAGCGCCAGCAATATGCCGATAAAGGCCGCGATCAGTAGCCATCCCTGGAAGGTCATGATCGTCCCTCCCTAAAAGCGTTCGGGCCGTGCAAGCACGGCGGCGAGGTAGCCAAGAAGGCCGAGCGCGGCGATCGCCGCGAGCCAGAGGTCGAGGGTCATGATGGCCGTCCCCTCACGCATGGTCGCAAAGCGCGACATAGCCAAGGCTCGCCGCCGCCAGACCGAGGGTGAGGCCGATCCAAAGGATGTCCTGCATGAAAATTCTCCCATAAGCCGTCGCCGCGAAGGCGGCAGGATCGGCTACGGGACGTCACCTAGTGCGTGGGTGCAGTGGAATGCGAGACGAGGACTATGCCGCCGCCATAGTATTTGCGTATGATTCGGAGTCTATCGCGCCATCGCTCAGGCGTAGCTGCCGTGGCCGACCCGATGCAGCGTGATGGGTGGATGATCGACCGCATGCACGCGCGATTCGGCGATGACGGCGAGCGGGTCGATCGCATGACTGAGCAACAGGCCGCAGCGGTCCGGCCCTTCCCAGATCGCCGTGCCGCATACCTCCAGCCCGTCGGCGATCAACGTCACCCGCTCGCCGATCGTTGGGAGCCATGCGCCGGCGATCAGCGCGCCATAGATGGAGATGTTGCGGATCGTAACGGGCTGGCTGATCCCGTCCCAGTGCAGCGTCGCCCCGACCTCAGCGGCGAAGCGGCTTTCGCGGCGGCGTTCGGCGCGGGCGCGATAGGAAATGCTGTCCATGGCCTTATCTCCCGGTATGCCCCCCGGATTCAGGCCACATTCGGCGGGCAAAGTTGCCAAAAGACTAAGCCGACTGGTTAACGATCGGTTGGGCGCGAAAGGGGGGCAGACCTTGCCCGCCCCCTTCAATTCAGGCCAGAGCGCCGTGGCAATGCTTGTATTTCTCGCCCGAACCGCAGGGGCAAGGCGCATTGCGGCTGATGTCCAGATTGGCGAACTCGCCAACAGCGCCCACCGGCGCGCGCGGGATCGTGGTGGTGAGGCCGCCAAAGCTGCCGCCGTCGATGTCCGCGCTATTATCTTCGCCCGAAAACGGGTCGATATGCGTCGTGATGAAATCGGGCAGGACCGGCAGGTCGAACTGCGGCATCGGCGCTTCGTCCATGCGGAACTGCACGCGGGCGATCGACCCGGTCACATCCTCGCGGATATTCTCCAGCATCCGCTCGAACAATGCGAAGGCTTCCTGCTTATATTCGTTGATCGGCGTCTTCTGGGCATAGGCGCGCAGATGCACCACCTGGCGCAGCGCGTCGAGCGTCGAGAGATGCTCCTTCCAGTGATGGTCCAGGCTCTGGAGCAGGATCGATTTTTCGATCATGTGCCAATCGGCCGGATCGACCTCCTTGACCTTCTCCGCCACGGCTTCGTCGGCCAGCGCCGATAGCCGTTCCTCGATCAGTTCAGGATCGACCGAATCCTCGGCCAACCAGGCGTCGAAGTCCGGCTCCAGCCCCAATATGTCGGCCGTGCGCGCCTTCAGCCGCTCGATATCCCATTGTTCGGGATAGGTGCCGGGCGGGCAGGATGCGCCGACCAGGTCGTTCACCGTTTCACGGCGCATGTCGGCCACCACGTCATCGACCGTGTCGGCATCCATGATGTCGGCGCGCTGCTCGTATATGACCTTGCGCTGGTCGTTCATCACGTCGTCATATTCGACGACCTGCTTGCGGATGTCGTAATTGCGGGCCTCGACCTTGCGCTGGGCCGTCTCGATCGCCTTGCTCAGCCATTTGGACGGCGGCAATGCCTCGCCATCCTCCAGGTTAGACCGGATCATCTTGGCGAACATCGTGTCCGGGCCGAAGATGCGCATCAGGTCATCGTCGAGGCTGAGGTAGAAGCGCGACAGGCCCGGATCGCCCTGACGGCCCGAACGGCCCCGCAACTGATTGTCGATACGGCGGCTTTCGTGCCGCTCGGTCGCCAGCACGAACAGGCCGCCTGCGGCCAGCACTTCGGCCTTTTCGGCGGCGATTTCGGCGCGGATACGCTCGATCGCGGCGTCGCGCTCCGGCCCTTCGGCCATGTCGCGCAATTCGTCCTCGACCCGCAGTTCCAGATTGCCGCCCAGCTGGATGTCGGTGCCGCGGCCCGCCATGTTGGTAGCGATCGTCACCACGCCCTTGCGCCCGGCCTGGGCTACGATATGCGCTTCGCTCTCATGGAAGCGGGCGTTGAGGACCGCGTGGGGCACGCCTTCCTGATTGAGGAATTCGGACAGCATCTCAGACTTTTCGATCGATACGGTGCCGACCAGCACGGGCTGGCCCTTTTCCGCATGCTCCTTGATCGTCCTGGCGATGCCGCGGAACTTGTCCTCGATATTCTTGTAGAAGCTGTCCTGTTCGTCCACCCGCTGCACCGGTTTGTTGGTCGGGATGGTGACGACGTTCATCTTGTAGATTTCGTAGAATTCGGTCGCTTCGGTCGAAGCGGTGCCGGTCATGCCCGAAATCTTGGGATACATGCGGAAGTAATTCTGGAAAGTGACGGATGCCAGCGTCTGGTTCTCCGGCTCGATCTGGACGCCTTCCTTGGCTTCCACCGCCTGGTGCAGGCCGTCCGACCAGCGGCGTCCGTCCATCATGCGGCCGGTAAATTCGTCGATGATGACGACCTTGCCGTCCTTGACGATATAATCGATGTCGCGGCGGAACATCACGACCGCGCGCAGCGCCTGGTTCACATGATGGACGACCTGCGTATTTTCGAAATCATAAAGGTTGCTGCCCTGGAGCAGCCCCGCGGTTTCCAGCAGCCGCTCGATATTCTCGGTGCCGTCCTCGGTCAGCGTGACGGTGCGCTGCTTCTCGTCCTTCTCATAATCATCCTCGGTCAGCTGCTTCACGATCGCGTCGACCGAAACATACAGCTCCGACTTGTCGTCGGTGGGACCGGAGATGATGAGCGGGGTGCGCGCTTCGTCGATCAGGATCGAATCGACTTCGTCCACGATCGCATAGTTGAACGGCCGCTGGACCATCGACGCGCGATCATATTTCATATTGTCGCGCAGATAGTCGAAGCCGAGTTCGTTGTTCGTCGCGTAGGTGATGTCCGCGGCATAGGCTTCGCGCCGCTGGTCCTCGCTGATGTTGGGCACGATGACGCCGGTGGTCAGGCCCAGGAAACGATAGACCTGGCCCATCCATTCGCAGTCGCGGCTGGCCAGATAGTCGTTGACGGTAACGACATGGACGCCCTTGCCCTCCAGCGCGTTGAGATAGGTGGCCAGCGTCGCGACCAGCGTCTTGCCCTCGCCCGTCCGCATTTCGGCGATTTCGCCGCGATGCAGCACCATGCCGCCGACCATCTGCACATCGAAATGGCGCATCCCCAGCACGCGCACGCCCGCTTCGCGCACCGTGGCGAAGGCTTCGGGCAGCAAATCGTCCAGCGTTTCGCCATTCGCTAGCCGTTCGCGGAATTTCGCCGTCTGGCCGACCAGTTCCTCGTCGCTCATGGCCTGCATCGCCGGTTCGAAGGCGGCGATCTGGTCTACGGTCTTGCCCAGCGACTTCACATAGCGTTCGTTGGACGATCCGAAGATGGACTTGGCGAGTGCGCCGAACATGCGATTTCCTAATTTCGTAAGGGGCACGCACCCCCTTGGCAGGAGCGCGCGCGGATATGCGCCGCGATTTAGGCACGGCACATCCTTTAGTCAATCAGACTGCGGCTTAACCCAATCTGTCGCAGGTTCGTCAAACTCTTGTGGCAGGCGGCTTTGGTCGGGCGGTGGCGTCATGCCAACGCGAAGGCTTTGCACTTCGCGCAAGCTGCGCCACAAGAGCGCGACAAGAGCAAGGGTCGCATAGTGTATCGTTCAATCGTCCTGGCGACGGCGCGCCGCCGCGCCCTGCCGGTCGCCGCGCTGGTGGCGATGGCGCTGATCCTATGGTTCGGCCTGACGGCGATCGCGACTCCGTTTGACCATGACGAAAGCCAATATGTCGCCGGCGCCTATTTCAGCAGCCGCCTGCTGATCTTCCGCGATTTCCTCTATCTCCAGCCGCCGCTGCACAGCTGGACCTTCGCGCCGATCGCTTGGCTGTTCCCCGATCATATGGTGGTGGCAATGCGGCTGGCCACGGCCGTTACTGCCCTTGGCACCCTGGCAACCCTATGGGCAGGACAGCGGATCGCCGGCATTTCGCGCGACAGCGCCGCCATCGCGACCTTGCTCGTCGGCGCGACCGCCGCCTTCCAGTTCACCGGCGCGGTGGTGCGCAACGACATGTTGCCGACTTGGCTGTCGTCCATGGCGCTGCTGGTCAACCTGCTCGCGCTGCGCCATTGCACGC
Organism: bacterium; assembly: GCA_030824575.1. GTDB lineage: Bacteria > Pseudomonadota > Alphaproteobacteria > Sphingomonadales > Sphingomonadaceae > Sphingobium. Next base: position 51,689 of record JAVBXL010000054.1, read on the forward strand.
CCCGCTATTGGTTCGCGGCCGGATCGCTATTCGGCCTCGCCATCGCGACAAAGCTCAATTTCGCGCCGCTGGGGCTGATGACCGGCCTGTTCGTCATCAGCGCGGGCGGCCGCTGCGGCCTGCGCGCCGCCTGCTGGCTGGCGGCGGGCGCGGTGGCCGGCATGACGCCGATGCTGCTCGCCTGGGCGCTCGACCCCGACGCCTTCTTCTATGGCGTGCTGACCTTCGGCGCGACCGCGCCCCACGCCTGGTACGCGGCCAATGGCGCATTCGATGAACTGGCGACGATCGAAAAACTGACCGACCTGCTCAAATATCTGTGGAAAGGACCGGCGCTCGCCGCCTTGCTCCTGTTGTCGGCCAACTGGATCATGACCCGCCGGCGCGTGCGTTCGCCCGGACGGCGACTGGCGATCTGGATGACGGTCGGCGCGCTGATCGGCGCGGCGATGCCGACGCCATCGCAGGTCCAATATGTCATGCCCTTGCTGCCGCCGCTGGCGCTGGCGCTCGGCTATCTGCTCGACGACGCGCGGCGCTGGCCCTTTGCGCCCCGTCAGGCGCTGCTCGGCCTGCTCTGCCTCGCCGCCATTCCCGGCATGTTGGCCGCCACCCGGCATGTGGTGGCGATGCTGCGAAGCGGATCGCCGGTGCTGGAGGCGGACGCTGCCGCGCGCTGGGCCGGTGCGACGGTGCGCGCCATGGGCCGGGGCGACAGTGTCGCCACCCTCTCGCCGCACATGATTCTGGGCAGCGGCCTCGCCCTCGACCCGCGCTTCGCCGCTGGTCCCTTCGCCTGGCGCACCGGCTGGACGATGGGGCCAGTGCTGGCACGGCAGGTCCACGCCATGATCCCGGCGACGCTGGGCGACATGGACCGCAATCCGCCCGCCGCCATCCTGACCGGCTACGAAGGCGGCACCCGCAAATTGCCGCTGCGCCCCGACGACGCGCTGGTCGGCTATGCCCGCCAGCATGGCTATCGCATGGTGGTGATGCCGGACGGGATCGGGCGGTTGTATCTTCGCCCGCCTTCCGCGCTCGCGTCGCGGAAAGATTGACCCTCGCCCGATTTTGTCCCATTTCGCGCGTC